>JAAUQE010000217.1 GCA_012032425.1 Leptolyngbya sp. RL_3_1
AGTTAGGCCCCCATATCAGGGGGTTTGGGGGCCAGCCCCCAATTCCGATATTGGCTCTTCTGGGGGACAAGCAACTTGCAAACCCCTTTTCTGAAAAGCGATAGAACGACTTTTGCGTAAAGAATAGGGTTTAAAGCAAAGAACGAAGCAAGGAACCTAAGGGAATTCTCATCTGACTTCTGCACAATGGAACGGATGCTGATGGTTGGCCAAAGCGCCCAATTGCCATGTCACCCCATTTCCCCCCCTCCCGCCGCAAATTGCTCCAAGGTTTGGGCCTACTGACCGGTGCCCTCGCCCTCCCCCCGGTGCTGCGCGGCTTGGGGAGTCAGCTTACCCCCGCTTCGAGCCTGAGCCCGATCTCGCCGTTACCGAGCCCCACCCCGATCGCCGCAGCGGGACTCAATCCCCATCGCGTCGTGCTGGTCAAAACCACCGATCGAGCCGCTGGGGTCCGCGAAGCCATGGCGTTGCTACAGCCCCCCAGCTTCCGAGACAAGCGGGTATTCATTAAGCCCAACTACAACACCGGTGACCCAGCTCCTGCCGCGACGGACCCAGTGGTGTTAGAAACGCTGGTGCAGTCGGTGCGAGGGGCCGGGGCCAGACAAATTACCGTGGGCGATCGCTCCGGCATGGCCAATACCCGCAGCGCCATGACCCAGATGCAGGTTTTTGCTTTAGCGGACCGTTATGGTTTTGACACCGTTGTCTTTGACGACCTGAACCGGGAAGATTGGCAATATTTTGACCCCCAGGGCACCCACTGGTCCCAGGGATTTGCCATTGCCCGACCGGTGCTAGAAGCAGAGGCGATCGTCAATGCCTGCTGCCTCAAGACCCATCGGTTTGGCGGCCACTTTACCCTGTCCCTGAAAAATACCGTTGGCATGGTGGCACGCTACGTGCCAGGGGACGGCCACGACTATATGGGGGAACTCCACCGCTCTGCCCACCAACGGCTGATGATCGCCGAAGTCAACCGCGCTTACCGCCCCTCATTAGTGGTAATTGATGGGGTCGATGCCTTTGTAGACGGCGGACCCGAACAAGGGCGACGGGTGCAAACGGGGGTAATCCTCGCCAGTACCGACCGGATCGCCATCGACGCCGTGGGAATCGCAATTTTGCGGATGCTGGGCACCACCCCGACTGTTGCCAGGGGATCGATCTGGGCGCAAGCTCAGATTCGGCGGGCGGCGGATTTAGGGCTAGGGGCGATCGGACCAGAACAGGTGGAGTGGGTGACCGCGGATCGGGCCGGTGCCCAGATGGTTGAACAGATTCGCCCCTTTTTGACCTAGTACCGCTACGCGGAATTCAAGCGAATTCGATGGATGAATTTAAAGTTGCCCCCAGCTCAAATTGCCTGGGGAGCCATTGTGGATAAGACATCAGCACTGTCATCACACACCGTCAGGGTGGCAGGGGGCTGACAATGCATAACGGTCGCTCGGATATTCTGAGCCCCTTCTTGGGCCAAATCGTCAATGTAGCCCTTCTTAGCCAGAGCGGCTTCTTCAGAAATCGAGAACGGTCCAAAGTAGTAGGTACAGGTGGGTGAATCTGTCTTCACTTCAATCCACCAGGACTTGCCTGCACCAAACAAAGATCCCAAAACCTTACTCAAAACGTTCTTCATAAAAGCTGCGTGCCTATCTAGTACTACGTCAGATTGGGTGTAATCGAATTTGACGTCAGCAGAGTTCTCGTCCTTTTTATACTCTGTTACTTTGCGTTTTGCAAAGAATTAAGTTTGAGCTGCTGAGTCCACTGTTGTCGGTAGATTTCGTACAGGGCCATGCCGGTGGCAACCGAGGCATTTAGGCTCGGGGTCTGACCGGTCAAAGGTACTGATACCAGACTGTCGCAGCCCTGCTGCACGGTTAAACTCAACCCCCCGCCCTCTGCGCCTACCACTAAAACTGTAGCAGTTGTAAATTGCACCGTATGTATCCCCTGACTCGCCTCTGCGGCCAGACCATAAATCCAAAAATTCTCGGCTTTGAGGGTTTCTAAGGCCCGCTTTAGATTTACCACTCGGGCAATGGGAAAATGCTCGACGGCTCCCGCAGCCACTTTGGCAACGGTGGAGGTCACCCCCACGGCCCGTCGCTGGGGAATGATCAGCCCTTGAGCCCCAATCGCTTCGGCACTGCGAATAATCGCGCCCAAATTGTGGGGATCGGTAATCCCATCGGCGGCAAGGAGAACCGGTCTGGGGCTCGCCGCTTTTGCCCGAGTGATCAGGGTGTCTAGCTCCCAATAGCTGTAGGGCGCGATTTGGGCAATGATGCCCTGGTGATTTTGATTGGGGGCAATTTGCCCGAGACGGCGTCCATCCACCTCATCAATCACCACGCCATCGTCTTTGGCGGTCTTCAGCAACGCCATAAAGCGGCCATCGTAGCGGAGTCGGGCGTTGATCCAGAGGCGGTTGAGGGAGCGATCGCCCGCTAGCGCCGCCTCAATGGCATGGCGACCGTAGATTAAGTCATCACGGCCAGACTGGTCCTCCTCTGGGGGGGTCTCCCACCGCTCCTCACGGCTATCGACCGGCTCTTGGCGTCTGGACTGAAGACGCGGGTTCGACTGATCCCGGCTTTTGGGTTGAAACCGACGGGGCGCGCCCTCTCGGGACGGGGACCGAGGCTTCCCCCCAGCAGGGGAGCGTTTGGGGAAGCGATCGCCCTGGGATGAGAGGCGGGGAGCCTCAAACGAGGGGGTCTCCTGATCGGCGGGCTGAGGGGATTGGGGTTTGGCTGGCTTGCCGACCTGCCTCGGCTTAGACCCATAGGTTGACCCAGCCTGATCCGCTGAGCCTCGCCTCGGCCCTTTGCGCCGGGGGGGCGGAGACGCAGCACTGCGACGACGGGGTTTATCTTGGGGGCGGGGACGACGGTCAGCCATGATAAATGCGGGGGTGAGAAAGGAAGTCTGAATCGAAAGCAGTCTGAATCGGTCGAGCCGGGAACTCAGGAGAGCAGAAAAGCCGCTACCCTGCCCCTTCGAGATTGAGGTGACCGAGGAGTTCGTCCAAGCGGGCGGGATCCGTTAAGTAGAGATAGCCCACTAAGGTTTCTAAGCTGGTGGCCTGTTGATAAACCGCTGCCCCAGCCCGTGGGCGACGGCGGGTCGTGGCATTGCGGCCCCGGCGCAAAATCTCGGCTTCGGCTGGGGTCAAATGGGGAAGCAGGGTCTGGAGATGGTGAGCTTGTTGTTCAGCCCGCACCTGACTCACCACCTGTTGATGATAGGTCTGGAGGCGCTGGGGGGGAAAGAGATACTGACTGCGAATGAAGAGTTCGTAGACCGCATCCCCGAGATAGGCCAGTGCCAAAGGAGACAGTTCCCGGAGCTGAGCTGGTGAGAGCCTTGCTGGTGAGGACCTTAGGAGCGACAAGCCTGAGTTCATCACTAGGCTGGGATCAGATGATTCTTCCTGGGGATTAGACTCAGCGCCATGGCCCATCACGTCAACCCCAGCTCCCCAAGTACAGTGAACAGCAACAGGGCTGAGCCAGTGACACCCCCCTAATCAGCGGAACTGAGATTGGCGATCGCCGCCTCAACAGAGGATTGAACCGAGAGAAACTTCTCCAAACGCACGAGCTTTACCGTCTGCATGACGCGGGGATTGGCAATTACTTGCACGGTACCGTTGGCCTCCTTTGCCTTTTTGACCAACTGCACCAAGCCCCGAGGCCAGAACTATCGATAAAGTCAATGCCCGATAAATCTAGGATGGCATTGGCAGGGCCATCACTGATGTGCTGACTCAAAACCTTCCGGAAGGTCGGCTCTGAGAAGGCATCCAACAGACCTGTGAGGCGGAAAATTTGACAATTTACCCTAACGTCGCGAGTGCCTCGTAAGCTTACGGTCAGGGCCAGTGATTCAGCGATGGGAGACCTCCCGGTGGCCAGCTCAGAATTTGAGCCCTAAGTATAGGGCAGTACTTTAGGAACCGCAAGCAACCCGTAACCCCTGAAAATTAGACGTTTTATAGCACTGGCTACTTTGCTGAAGCCCCCTCGGATCGCCCTTTTCTTCGGCCCACAAATAAAGTGGCTTGCAGGTTAGTCCCAACCCGACTGCTATGGGGGGCTGCGGCTCCCTAACGGGTGGCTGTTTGCCCCTGATGTTCCCGCATCAGATCCACGAATTGACGAAATAGATAATCGGCATCGTGGGGGCCGGGGCTGGCCTCGGGGTGGTACTGCACCGAAAACAGCGGCAGGGTTTTATGGCGGAGTCCGGCCACGGTGCGATCGTTGAGATTTAAATGGGTGATTTCGACCTCGGCATCCGGGATGGAATCCGCATCTAGGGCAAAGCCATGGTTTTGGCTGGTAATTTCCACCTGGGCAGTGAGGCCACAGGGCTGATTCAGGCCCCGATGACCAAACTTGAGTTTGAAGGTTTTGGCCCCGAGGGAGAGTCCCAAAATCTGGTGGCCCATACAAATGCCAAAGGTGGGGACGTTTTTGTCGAGTAAGGCAGCGACGGTCTCAGGCGCTTGGGTGACCGCTGCCGGATCCCCCGGCCCATTCGAGAGAAAAATACCGTCAGGCTTGTAGGCCAAAATCGTGGCCGCATCGGTGGCGGCGGGCACCACGATCACCCGACAGCCATACCGGGTCAGTCGCCTCAGGATATTGCGCTTAATGCCAAAGTCTAGGGCCACTACCGTCAGGGGAGCCTGATTCTCTTCAGGGGGTTCTAAATAATCCCAAGCTGCTGGGGTGGCTGCTTCCCATTCATAAGGATGTTCAGTGGTGACCGCCTGCACCAGATTCAGCCCTTCCATGGCGGGGGCGTCCTGGAGCTGGCGCAGCAGCTCTTCGGAGTCCAACACCTCAGTGGAAATCGCTCCATTCATGGCCCCAGCGGTGCGGAGTTGGCGGGTTAGGGCGCGGGTATCAATGCCATAGATGCCGGGAATATGGTGCTGCTTGAGATAGGCGGATAGGGTTTGGGTGCTGCGCCAGTTGCTGGGGTGCTGGCAGAGGTTGCGGGCGATCGCCCCTAGCACTTGGGGACGCTGCGATTCTTCGTCTTCTAAATTGACCCCCGTATTCCCCAATTCTGGGTAGGTAAAGGTGACCAACTGGCCACAGTAACTGGGGTCGGTCAAAACCTCTTGATAGCCGGTCATGCCGGTGTTGAAGACCACTTCCCCCATCACCGTGCCAGCGGCACCAAAGGAAAACCCAGGAAAAATGGAGCCATTGGCCAACACCAGCAGGGCGGGTTGCGTTTCAGCAGGGGGGAACATGGGCAGTGACTATCGGTTAAATTTGGGATTAGGGGGCTGCCCGTCAAGAACCTGGGCAGACTTAAGGATACCGAACTCTCAGGGCTTGCTTTCACCCTTTTGCCGCAATGTCATCTATCCCGCCTTTGACCTCAATTACCCGCATCACCATCGCTACTTTGGGGATTGCCTTGGGGGGATGCGGGTTGGGGCGATCGCCGGAGCCCCCCTTGACCTCAACGCCGATTGAGGTCTCAACCCCGACCGCCGCCTCGACACCAGCAGTAGCCGCGCCTGAACCGGTGCCCGAACCGGCTCCCGCCGCCATCAATTTTTTTCAAGAGGGGGTCAACCGGGCTCAGAGTGCAGTGGTCATTGGCCAATCGGCCCAATCTGAAGATGACTGGAACCTGGCGGCGAGTCGCTGGCAGCAAGCGGTGAACTACATGCAGCAGGTGCCGAATTCAGACGCGAACCATGCCACGGCCCAGCAAAAGGTGCAGGAATATCAGCAAAACCTGACCCTGGCCCAGCAGCGCGCCACGGGGGAAGTGGCCGCCGCCAATGCGGCCAGCCAAGCCAGCACCGTCAACGCCCCCGATGCCAATGGCCGCGTGGCCCGCATCCAAATTGTTGAGCGGCGCGGCGGCACCCCGGTGGTATCAGTGAGTTTGGCCGCAGCGGGGGGCAGTCAACGCTTCAACATGCTATTTGATACTGGGGCCACGGCCACCTTGATCACCGCATCCATGGCTCAGGCGATCGGCTTTCAGCCGGCGGGTCAGGCGACCGTGACCGTGGCCGATGGACGGCAGGTGACCCTGCCGATTGGCTATATCGATATCGAAGTCGGGGGGTTGGTCAAGCGGAATGTCTTGGTGGCGGTGGGGGGCGATGTGGGTCTTTTGGGGCAGGATGTCTATGGCGAATTCGGCCTCTCGGTGGGGGGTGCGGTAATTGATCTTTATCAGTAGCAGAACGACAGCAGCCCGAAAAAATTTCCCCCGGCGAACCCCGTCTTAACCTGTTCTTGATAGACGGAAACACCGCGATCGCTGAAGATAAGTCAAGCGCAAAGCTTAATAGAATGTTAAGTGGCTGTCTGAGTATTCCGGCTGCCTAAGGGCCTGTACCGGGACCTGCTCATGTATCCCCTAGCCAGAGAGAGGCTTATTTCACCATGACCGCGACAACCTTCCCCATTGATCTCGGGGCTTATCAACGCATTACCTTAGATCCCGCTGTATCGACCCTGACTGACGCCCAGCGCAGCGCCCTCCAGGCCAATATTCAACTCTGCCGTGACGCGACGTCTTTTTTACAGCCACGAGGTGCGGCTGCGGGGGTGGGGTCACACGGGC
>JAAUQE010000037.1 GCA_012032425.1 Leptolyngbya sp. RL_3_1
CCCTTTGGCCCCCCAATTCTGGGGGAGACCGGAGTTCACAGTCCCCCAGAATATAGCCCAAGGGCATACTCTGCGAGAAGCAAGCTACAAGAAGGGGGATGTAGGGGCTAGACAACTGGAAACGAGAAGCCGAAGACTTATGTATAAACGGCAGCCTTACCAAGGAGAGGTTTATCAAGGCTTCCGGTTCCTCTCCTTACCAAGGAGAGGTTAGGTGAGGTTTTATCCCTGGAACACAACTACAGTTTTCATTTTGGCCTTGGTTTAAACAATGACCTGTCCCTCTCAGCAGAGGTTAAACATCCACACCCTGAATAACAACCATGTCACGGCTCTTACTCAAATCTTATTCACCACTTTGATCTGACTGCTGGTGTAGATGCCGACGGGCTTGAAAAAATTGCCGATGCTGGCGACGATAGAGCAGCTCTAACTGCCCGCCCGCCTCTTGGATAAAAGGCCCGCTGGCGACGATAGAGCCCCTGAAAACTGTTGGCAAACACCAGGGTAACGATCGCCAGGGTCAGCCCCGCCGCCGTGGAAAACAAGGCGTCGCCGATGCCTGCGACCACCGCCCCACTCTGCTCACTGCTGCCCCCCAACTGCCAAGCCGAGAGGGACCGAATCAGGCCCAAGATGGTGCCCAAGAGTCCTAGTAAGGGGCGATCGCCACCACCGTTTCAAAGATCGTCGAGAACCGTTTTAATACCGGCAGCTCCCCCTGGGCGGCACTCTCCAGAGCCAAACGAAACTCGTCGGGGGTGGCTTCCGGCAGGGTCAATGCCGCCAAGAAAATTCGCCCTGTGGGGGAATCTTGGTGCTGCTGGAGCTTGGTCAACGCCGCCTGGGGACTGCGATCGTACAAATCCAAAATGGTGCTGATCAGCGATCGCTGCTGCTTGAGTAAGCGACTCCAAAACCACAGTCGCTCCACAATGAGCGTCGTGGTTCCCAAGGACAGCACCAGCAGTGGCACCATCACCCAACCCCCGGTTCCCGCCATCGCCTCACCCTTGCCCAAACCTGCCGCCCCATCATAAGCGACTCTATCGGAGGTAGCGCCTAGTACCGAATGGCATAAGTTCAAAAACTATTGGGGATAGCAGGGGAGCATCAGGGGCAAGGGGGCTAGCAACCGAAATAGTCCAATTTACGCCCTTGAGTACTAGGCCACTTTAGGAAAGTGATCGATTTGGGCGTAGCCACTCAAAATCAGCTTTTTGCCCTGGGTTTCCAGGCGATTCAGGCGCAGGGTAATGCCATCCAAGTTGAACCGGTCTAGGTCAACCATGGCATTCAACACCTCGATCAGCGACTCCGTCAGCAGCCGCGATAAGGGCTGCACATCGGTGGGAATGCCATCTAGCTCCACGGTGGCATCGTCAAAGGTCAAGCGGCGGCGCTTGTGAACGGCCAGGGTCGCCGTGAGCTGCAACGGCACATCGGAGCGGTTCGGTAAATCAGTCACAGCGGCAACCCGCACCCGCTGATCGGGTTCCAAGACCACGCTGACATCTCGAAAAGAGACCGGATCACCCCCGGAGAGCCGGGTGAGCGCCGGGTCCTCTAAATTTTGCAGGCGGGGTTTAACTAACTCCGCTTCAAAGGCGCGATTAATCGCATCTTCCATCAGCACCACATAGGAGATTGCCTGGGTGGGCTGCTTCAGCTTGATTTTGCCCCCGAACAAAGCCCCCAAATCTAGGGCGACAGCATCGGTCTCAAAGGTCATCTCTGCCGTCTCAAACTCGCGGCGGATCACCAAGTCCTTACCGCGCATCTTGAAGCTATCGATGGTGCCTTGCATCAACTTACTCGGAGGAGAGCAGCGAATTTCCACATCCAGCTCACCGCATCGGGTAAACAGATGACGAATGGACTGGGTCGCAACGGAGTTCAACATCCGCTCACCCATATCGCCCTGTTTAGAATTTGCAAACCCAGGAAGGCCGCCGATCATATGCACCGATTGGGTTGGATTACCCCCTACTTGTAACAAAATATGAACCCGACTGACAAAGGTCCTGTCCCTTGAGGCAGCGATTGGAGGCTGCCTACGCTGGGGAAAAGCTTGCTGTCAGTCCCTTTCCGAGGCTGGAGTGATCTGGTGGCGGAGGGGAACTGCTTGGCCCGTCATCGGCTACGGATGGCGATTTGAGGGCAGCGCCGACCGTCTGGGGCCTAATCGCATCAGGGTTAAAGATCAGCGCAAATGTATAAGTGCATCTTATGTAATGATCTAGAAATCGCAATGATCCAGTCATTAACGCAGTTGAGTCCTCGGGCGAATCAGCGGTTACCCAGCCGCCGTGGGTCAGCTACGGCCTTTCTGAGGCGATTCCGGTTATGGTGAGAAAGGTCAATGTCCTGAGCTGATATTGTCCCCTTGGTCAGTTTTTGCCTCCCCTGAGCCCCATGCCTTTGAGCCCAGCCAGCAATCACTATCAAATCTTAGAGATCCGAGAGACCGCCACCCAGGCTGAGATCAAACAGGCATACCGCCGGTTAGCCAAGCAGCTCCACCCTGATAGCCGCAACCACGGGGCCAGCCACGATCTCATCACCCGCCTCAATGCCGCCTATGAAATTTTGGGGGACCCGCAACGGCGCTCCCACTACGATCGCCAGCGGCAAATCCAGGAAGCCGGGTTTAAGTCCGAGCAAACATTGCGCGATCGCGCCGCCCGTACCGCCCACAGCCAACGGCATTACCGGCAACGGCGACAGGCCACCCAAGCCGCTGATACCGCCCTCGGTTACTGGCTGCGTCAGGTCTATAACCCCGTCGATCGCACCATTGCCAAGATTGTCAGTCCCCTGAAAAGTCAGATCCGCGCCCTCTCTGCCGATCCCTTTGACGATGAGCTGATGGCGGATTTTCAGAGCTACTTAGAAGACTGCCAGGATTTGCTGGCCAAGGCCCAGGCCAAGTTCCAAGCCTGCCCTAACCCCGGTAATGCTGCCGCCATTGCCGCCACCCTCTATCACTGTCTCCATCAACTCGAAGACGGCATTGAAGAGATGGAGCGCTATACCTACTGCTACGACACCAACTATTTGCATATGGGTCAGGAGTTATTTCGCATTGCCACCCAACTCCGGCGGGATGCCAAAGCCCAACTCAGCGGCACATTGTAAAGAAGCCGTTAGAATGAAGGGATGCTTTTCAGGTCTTCTTCGGCATGCCCCTCCCTATTGTTGCTATTATTGGTCGCCCCAATGTGGGTAAATCGACCCTAGTGAATCGTCTGGCGGGGGCTCAGGATGCCATTGTCTTCGACCAGCCCGGTATCACCCGCGATCGCACCTACCAACCGGCCTTTTGGCGCGATCGCGACTTTTTAGTGGTCGATACCGGCGGTTTGGTATTCGATGACGACACCGAGTTTTTGCCCTACATTCGCGAACAGGCCCTCACCGCCTTAGCCGAGGCCAGCGCCGCCATTTTTGTAGTGGATGGTCAGCAAGGCCCCACCGCTGGGGACATGGAAATTGCCCAATGGTTACGCCGTCACCCCGTACCCACGGTGCTGGCGGTGAATAAATGCGAGTCGCTCCACGAGGGGCTCAGTCAGGCCTCTCAGTTTTGGGAGTTGGGATTGGGGGAACCCTACCCGGTCTCGGGCATTCATGGGAACGGCACCGGAGAACTGCTGGATGATCTGGTCGAGCACCTGGCCCCGGTGGATGCCAGCAATGAGCCCGAAGAGGTGAAGGTGGCGATTATTGGTCGTCCTAATGTCGGTAAGTCCAGCCTGTTGAATAGCTTTGTGGGCGAATCACGGGCGATCGTCAGCCCAGTGTCGGGCACCACCCGCGATGCCATTGATATGGTGGTGACCCGAGGGGAGCAGTGCTACCGCCTCGTCGATACCGCCGGGATCCGCAAGAAAAAGCAGGTGGATTACGGTCCTGAATTTTTCAGCATTAATCGCTCCTTCAAAGCCATTCGCCGTTCGGATGTGGTGCTGCTGGTGATCGATGCCCTGGATGGGGTCACCGACCAAGACCAAAAGCTCGCCGGTCGAGTTGAAGATGATGGTCGGGCCTGCATCATCGTGGTGAACAAATGGGATGCGGTGGAAAAAGACTCCCACACCATTTACGACTACGATCGCACCCTCAACGGCAAGCTCTACTTTATGGAATGGGCGCAGCGGATTTACGTCAGTGCCCTGACGGGGCAGCGGGTGCCCAAGATTTTGGATTTAGTGGATGCAGCGGTGTCAGAGCATCGCCGTCGGGTCAGCACCTCTGTGGTGAATGAAGTCTTAGAAGATGCCGCCCGCTGGCACAGCCCCCCCACCACTCGCCAAGGGCGGCAGGGCCGGATTTACTACGGTACCCAGGTGAGCGCCAAGCCCCCCCACCTTTTGCTCTGTTTGTGAATGATCCCAAGCTGTTTGGCGACAACTACCGCCGCTACATCGAAGGCCAGTTTCGGCAAAATCTCGGCTTCGAAGGCAGTCCGATTCGACTCCTGTGGCGCGGTAAAAGTATGCGCGATCTAGAGCGCGGTAGCGCCAATCGCGCCACCAAGGTTTAGTACAGCCCTTTTGTAGGGGTTTGGCATTACCAAACCCAAGCGTTAGGCTGATGCTCGGCAACGTCTTATCCGCCCCCGAACCGCATGGATCTGCTCAAGACCCTCCCGATCGGCCTGTATTTAGAAGATCCCGAAACCTGGCTCCATCGCCTTGATGCCCGCGTTAAGTTGGCTTGGCTGGTGAGCCTGCTGGTGACGCCCATCTTGGCGAATCCCTGGTGGCGATTTGGGGTGGTAGCAGCGCTGATTGTGTTGACCCTCTCAGCGTTGATTCCCCTGCGGGTATGGCGACAGCAAATGGGAGTGCTGTTCTTCCTCTGTACGATCATGCTGGTGCTCACCCTGCTGCTGCCGGATGGGTTGGCCATCCGCTATCAGCCCCGTTTACCGACGGCAGCGGACATTCAGCAGATCACTCCCAGCCCCGATCCGTTTGGAGACGCGTTACTCCAGCCCCCACCCACAAGTTATCGCTATGTCCTGGTGGACCAGGGTCCCCTCAAGATCACCCAGCAGTCTCTGGAGTTGGGGATTCGCATCAGTACGCTGTTTTTTACCCTGATCTACGGCACTAATCTATTTCTCCTCACCACCGCTCCCGAGGAAATCACCGTGGCCCTAGAGGCATTGATGAAGCCGTTGCGGTGGTTTAAGTTGCCGGTCACCGAGATTGTCTTGACCGTCACCCTGTCCCTGCGGTTTATTCCCCTGGTGCTAGAGGAAGTTCAAAACTTGATTCGTTCGGTGCAAACCCGCGCCATCAGTTGGAAAAAGCTGGGCATTCGCGGTGCCGCTCAAGTGTGGTTGGCGGTGATGGAGCGGCTCTTGAAAAATTTGCTGCTGCGAGCTGAGCAAACGGCGGCGGCGATGCAGGTGCGGGGGTTTAGCAGCCCCAGCCATCATCGGGTCCATTGGTACCAGTTGCGGTTTCGGGGCTGGGATTGGTTGGCCTGTGGGCTGCTCTTAGTGGGGTGGTGGGTGCGAATTACCTGGGGCGGAGAAGCCTAAGTGCTGGCTCCGTGGTATGTGCGATCGCGTTCCCTCCAGGGGCGCACCGGTGCGGCTGTGTTTGCCGCCGTTTACGAACAACCCTCCTGCCCAGCAGCGACAGATCTGAACCGGGGGATCGCAGTCCTCCTCGAAAGCCCCTATCCCTTACCGGTCGGGGTGCCCCAATCCCGCTTGGCCCGCTACTCGCTCTGTGCCGGATCGCCGCGCTATCAGGGTAACAGTCCTCTGCTTTGGACGCCCCCGATCGGTGAAATCCTCTCAACCCTGAGGGCAAGGCTAACCACACCCAAGCCTGAAACCCTCTTGCTAGACGAACAGGGACAACCCTGGCCGGAATCTTTGCCAGCCTTTGCCGGGGGCTGGCTGGGCTGGCTGGGCTACGACCTCGCCTGGGAAATTGAGCAGCTTCCCAGCCAAAACCGAGATCCGTTGCCTTTTCCAGCCGCATTTTGGTACGAGCCGGAGAGCTTTATTCTGTTGGATCACCAAGAACAGCAGCTTTTGCTGGCCACGAGCACCCCCGCAACCTTAGATGAGCTAGAAGTGGCGCTAGCGGCAGAGCCCCAAACTACGCCAGTTCCTCAAGCCACAGGATTTACCCTCACCTCTACCCAGGCTGACTATGAAGCTGCCGTCCGTCAGGCCAAGATCCACATCGAAGCGGGGGATATATTCCAGACTAATCTCTCATTGCGGTTCTCTACCCAAACCGTCACCGACAGTTGGGCGATCTATCGACAGCTCCAGACCATTAACCCCTCTCCCTTTGCCAGCTATTGGCGCACCCCTTGGGGAGCGATGATCAGCTGCTCCCCGGAGCGGTTGGTTTCGGTGGCAGGGCAGCAGGTGGAAACCCGACCCATTGCCGGGACGCGATCGCGGGGCAACACCCCCGCCACCGACCAAGCCTTAGCCCAAGCGTTGCTGGCCAACACCAAGGAGCGGGCCGAGCACATCATGCTGGTGGATCTAGAGCGCAATGATCTGGGTCGGGTGTGCGACTGGGGCTCAGTGGAGGTGGATGAGCTGATGACCCTGGAGTATTACAGCCACGTCATGCATCTGGTCAGTAATGTTAAAGGGGAACTGCGATCGCCCCTCAATACCATCGACGTGATTCGCGCCCTGTTTCCCGGCGGCACCATTACCGGCTGCCCCAAGGTGCGCTGCATGGAGATCATTGAAGCGTTAGAACCCGTGCGTCGCAGCCTGTTCTACGGCTCCTGTGGCTATTTAGATTGGCGGGGCAATTTGGATCTGAATATCTTGATTCGCACCTTGCTGTGGGTACCCAACTCAGATGGATCGGGGGCTACGGTGTGGGGACAGGTAGGGGCTGGCATCGTCGCCGATAGCGACCCCGAGCAGGAATGGCAAGAGTCGTTGCAGAAGGCCCGCGCCCAATTACTGGCCTTGGGACTGTAACCCGTTTACCAAGGCAAGATTTCGCCATTGGCATGCCAAAAGCTGCCGGTATTCTCCAAATTGAGCCCATCAACCTGAGCCAAGAGCCCCTGCACCGACTCAGTTGGGGTAATGCCGGTAAAGCCAGTCATCCGGGTCTGCACCAAGCCGGGGTGCAAGATCCCCACCGCAATGCCCCGAGACTTGAGGTCATGGGAGAGGGATTTTCCCGCCATTGAGAGAGCCACCTTTGACATGCGGTAGCCGTAGGAGCCGCCAGAGGTATTGTCATCAATCGAACCCATGCGGCTGGTCATCAGAATGATTTTGGATCCCGTTTGCAGATTAGGCAGCAGCGCTTGGGTCAACCGCAGTGGTCCCAGGGCATTGACCTCAAACTGGTCACGAATACTGTCAAAGTCCAGATTGTTGAGGCTGACCCGCTGAATAATGCCCGCATTATTGATCAGCACATCCAGTTTGACCCCCTGGAGCCGCTGCGCCAAGTCAGTCACGGAGGCGGCATCGGTGATATCAATCCCGGTTTCGACCCGGATCCCGAGGTCATCTAGCTCCGGGCTAGCGGTGCGACAAACGGCGATGACGCGATCGCCCCGCCCTTGCAGTTGCCGACAATATTCATAGCCAATGCCCCGGTTTGCGCCGGTAACGAGATAGATAGCCATAGATCCTGAACGTACAAACCACAGGTACCAGAATAGCGAGTCCGGTCTGTGAATAAGTCCGGTCTGTGAATATGGGATGACTCCGTTCATGACGGAGCTGGTTCTATGGCGCTAGGAGAAGTCAAATATAAAGCACAGGTAAACCAGGATTGGTCTTGCTTAAAGAGTGAGTGAACTATGGAGATGTGGGGTTTGCAGTCCTAGACCCAGGTGCCAAAGTATAGAAGAAGGCGCAAGAGCCATGTATCTTTGCTCACCAGCGCACGGGTGCCGTTCCTTAGAAGCCAATTTGACCTTTCTCTAGTTTGATAAGCATGAAACCTGATACGTCCTTTACCAAACAAGCTTTCACCCTAGGGGCGATGACTGTGCTGAGCGCTGGCGCAATCCTCATGGCTCCCGCTGCCCGAGCCGCTAGCTTTCATTTAGATTTCAACACGACTGGCTTTAATGGTAGCGGCTTAACCTTAGACGCCCATGAACTAGATGGTTCGGGCCAAAACATTAGTGGAACCGACTACAGCACCAGCATTGGTAACATTGGTACGATTTGGTCGAGCTTAGGTCTCAATATCTTTGGGTACGACAACAACTATATTGGTAATGAGACGACCAGCAACCTTAATAACAGTCCCTTGGGTCTCTTCAACAGCAACTGTACTTTTGGTCATGCAGGCAATGGTGTTTTAGACAAAACTCGCTGTGAGCAGCGTCTCCGAAACGGTAATAATAGGTGGACAACCTATGGTGATAATGACTTGGCCACTGGCATCACCACAGCTCACGATCACAGTACAGTTAATATCTTAGGCACTGTTCCTAGTGGCTTGGCATCTCCGCCAAACTTAGGTAACTTACTCATTTTTGAGGAGAATAAGGGTAACGCCGCACCAGACGATACTGCTTCCGGCGGAACGTTTGTCTTTAAGTTCGATGATGATAAGAACTATGCTGTGGAATCGCTTTCAGTGGTCGATGACGCCAAGGTGAAGATTAAGTACTACTACAAAGATGGATCTCCAGCCACCACAGAGGAAGCGGGGACTGTCCCTGGCGAAAACGACATCACCTTTTTTAGCGGTGCTCAACAGCGGGCGATCTCAAAGATTGCCGTTCAGTTTGAAAACAGTGGCGGTATCGGTGGCATTCGCTTGAAGGAAATCAAGACGCACGTTCCCTCGATTCCTGAGCCCACAGCCGCTCTGGGCCTACTCGCCTTTGGTGCAGTCGCGACGCGGTTAAAGCGTAATCAACGCAGCGTCAGTGTCTAAGCGCGCTAAACCAAACCGGTCAAAATCCAAAGCGGGAGGGGATCAATGATCCCCTCCCGCTTTGGCGATCGCCCCCCACTTGCCAGCCTGAAGGCCAGCAAACGCCCACGCCATCACCCATGGCTCAACCACCTATGGCACGGCAATCCGTATTTTTAACCAGCCCTTAAACGAAAGCCTTACCCTGGCCTGCCCGTAAATGCCCGCAGTCGTATTTAAAGTTCTGATGAAGTCTGGCGGAATGGGGTAGGCAAACCCAGGTCCAGATGTCAGAGTGTACTTGAAAGTATGAAGCTTCTGTGTTTCTGCTTGGCCCACATGCATGGGCGCTTGACTTAAGTACCCTCAGCGTTTCTGGAAATTGTTCGGTATGCGTTCTGCCATATTCTTCTCAAAACGAGCCCTAACTCTGGGGACCCTGACGGTGATGAGCGCTGGTGCAGTTTTCGTCGCACCCGCTGCCCAAGCAGCCACCTACTACGACCTGGATTTTGAAACCACCATTTCTGGCGATCCGCTGGATGCGTATCAGTTGGATACGGCGGCTGGCCAATATGGCTTTAGCACCACGCTTGGCAACATCGGTGAAATTTGGTTGGCGGATGGCATCACCATTACGGGCTATGACAGCAACTACATTACCGATCCAGACTCAAGTGGTCCTAGCATCGCTAACTTAGGGTTGTTCAACAGTA
This sequence comes from Leptolyngbya sp. RL_3_1, assembly GCA_012032425.1. GTDB lineage: Bacteria > Cyanobacteriota > Cyanobacteriia > Phormidesmidales > Phormidesmidaceae > PCC-6406. The sequence continues at coordinate 9,614 of JAAUQE010000037.1, forward strand.
ACTGCATCTGGGGAACTGAACCTGATGCCAATGCTGTTACCGAGAAGTGCCAAAGAAAAGTGGGCAGCAAGACTCGCGGTGATAATGATTTGTCAACGCGGTATTTGGGTGAAAATAACTTAGGTAATCTCCTTATTTTTGAAGAAAATCCAGGGGATTTCACACCGGATGATACTCGTTCTGGGGGCACCTTTGTCTTTGACTTTATGGGTGCAGACAAAGATTTTTGGGTAGAGTCGCTTTCGGTAGTGGATGATGCTGAGGTAACGATCCAGTACTTTTACAAAGATGGGACTCCTGCGACCACTGAGGAAACCGGTACGGTTCCCGGTGATAATGACGTCACGTTCTTTAGTGGCGCTCAGCAACGAGCAATTGCTAAGATTGCCGTCCAATTTGAAGACAGTGGCGGGATTGGCGGGATTCGCTTAAAAGAGATTGAGAAAGATAGGCCGAGAATTCCTGAGCCGACTGCCACCCTAGGGTTATTCGCTTTTGGTGCAGTTGCCACCTGCTTAAAACGCCGCCAGCAGGATATTACGGCTTAAGCGTTAATGCTTTGATCGCAGAACTTGCAACAAAATACTTGCAACAAAACAGGAGGGCAGTGCTCTCCTGTTTTGCTATGGCTTTAAAATCGGCTAGTACTCGGCGGCATAAATAGCCTTAGTATTGAACAAGGGGCTTAAGCCCCTTGCCTTGGGTTTGTAATGGTTGGGTTAATTCCGCCCTTGAGTACTAGTCTAGAAAGGTGGTTAGCCGATAGAGCCAATGGGGCTCTGGGCTAAAAAGGCGATTAAATTGCGTGATCAGCCTACCCGCTGTAATTAAGCCTTGGGAAAACACCATTACTGGAATTGCAAAAGCGACATTCACTTTTGTGATTTCGTATTCTTCCCCATACACTTTGAATTGGTTCACCCAGTATCGATACTTTCTTTGTAGGCGTTGGCTGAGCGATCGCCGTCCAGGTTGTGCCTGGGCAACGGCAGCAATTTTGTTATGGGGACTGCTAGATTTGCTGCTAGATTTGGCGGCCTTGTCATTGCCTTGTGCCGCCGCCTGACTAGGCGACTTTGCCAGTAACTGGTCTAACCAATAATGGTCATGGCCCATAATCAAAAACCGCAGCAGGTAATACTTCAGGTTTTGGGGGGGCAAATGGTAAGCCTTGGCTAAAGCATTCTTCCAAATGGGTATGCCCTGCTCAACGATTTGTTTGGAGTGAACGCTACAGGTGCCACGAAAAATTCTAATATAATCGGGAATAGGATGTTTTTCAAAAAACTCTCGCTTAAAGGCAACATTATTAAGATAGTAAAACTTGCATTTTTTGAGTTCGCTAGAAGCAGCTTGCCGGTGCAGCATATAGTTTATAGCAATACCCAACGAGTAAGCACCTTTGACCTCAATCACCGTCTCCCCAGCAATTATCTCTGCCGTGGGTGCTTTCACAAAACCTGCCAGAATCTCCTCTAACCACTGGTTTTCATAGACACAGTCAGAGTCACAAAACACGAGAATATCGCCTGTCGCATGGGTCGCCAAAAGATTTTTGGCCTGGTAGTAAGTGACCTTTCGCTCGACATCAATCTTCTTGAGGTTAGGGATTAATTGACTGATTCGGCTCAAGATTTCAGGCGGGATCAGCCCATTGTCACCAATAATAACTTCGTTAGCTTCAATGATGGGATATGTTTGATTCAAGAGTGAATCAAACATGTTTTGAATTTCCTCTGGTTTGCAGCTCACTAGATTTTCAGATTCAATAATTAATGTGAAACTAGGGTATGGCTGAGTCATTGATAAAACCTCCAGTGAGATTCATGCTTGAGTGGTCAGGGCGGATTTTTGCTTGGACTTTGATGTGATTAAACTGTGTATTGGACTGAACAGGATGCTGACTGAGAGAATGAGATGAAAAGCGGAGACTGTATCTTTTTTGAATAATCCCACATGCTTGATGAGGCTATGAACGAAATGGCGAAAATCATTGGCAAAGTAAACGATAGGCATAAAGTACTTTTCTGTTTTCTTGAGTCTGAGCATACGAATATGATGGCGACCCAGGCCCACTCCCCATGCTAAAGACAGCAGATAGGCCCTCTCTAGTCTCCACTCAGGAAGATTATGCAGGCATTGAAGGTTGGGTGCATACCAAACTTCAATGCCTAGCTTCTGGATATGTGACAGAATTTCGATGTCTTCACCCTTGCTATTGAGATTTTTTCCGGATGGGCCGAGGAGAGAAATATTCCGAGGGACAGCCTCAATCCAGGCTTTTTTAGAGATAACAATGTTAGTGCCAGGGGGTAGGACATTGTTTTGTCTATGGTTATAACAAAATTCTGATTCACCTCGATCAATGATGGCTAAGTAAACGGAAATCTGATGGAAATTTTCAGGCAGATTACTTTCAGATTGAAGTTTGATCCTGCCGCCATAGGCACCCACTTCAGGATGATCTAAGGCAAAACGATGTGCTTGGTAAACCCAATCTTGAGCCGGTAAATTATCGTCATCGATAAAGCCAACCCACTGGCTATTAGCCTCTTTGAACGCCCTCTTCCTGGCCATTGCTGCCCCTTGGACAGGTTCAAGTATGTATCTAAGCGGCTGTTGAAAGGGCCATTTAAGTTGATGACTTTGGACGACTTTGGCAGTGTTGTCACTGCTGTTATTGTCGATAACAAGTACTTCCCAGCGAATATCTTCAACTTGAATTTGACGACTTAAATGCGACAGTAACTGCGATAGAGAGCTGGCCCGGTTATAGGTACGAATGGCTACAGTGATATCAAGCATGTGGAGGGACTAAATATTTTGGTATTCTGGCACCCAAAAGTCTGCATCTCTCAAGCGCTATTTAAGGCGCGATGCAGCGGTTTTGCGTAAAGTTGCTATAGCGTATGGGGGATACCTCAGTGGCATGCCCTCTTTTGACGACCTCTGCCTTACTCAATCAGTTCCGCTTTTTGCGACGCTTTGGTCGGCTAGCGATCGCCAACATCCTATCGAATTTAATGGTGCCGTTGGCAGGCATCATCGACACAGCATTTTTAGGCCATTTGGCCGATATTCACCATCTGGGCGGGGTGGCGATCGCCCAGGTGATCTTCAATGTGGTTTATTGGAGTTTCGGATTCTTGCGCATGGGCACCACCGGGCTGGTGGCTCAGGCCCAAGGCCGTCAAGACCCCACTGAGATTGCGCTGATTATCGGTCGTAATGGGCTAGTCGCTCTGCTGGCTGGGCTGATCATCCTGGGATTGCAGGGACTAATTGGGGCGATCGGGTTTGGGCTGATGAGCGCCACCCCAGATATCGAAATGGCGGGTCAAGCCTTTTATCGGGCTCGAATTTGGGGGGCTCCGGCAGTCTTGCTCAACTATGTGTTGCTGGGATGGTTATTGGGCCAGGGGCAAGGGCGACGGGTATTAGTGCTGGCGGTGGTGGGCAATGGCAGCAATATCCTGCTGGACTACCTATTTATTCGCCAATGGGGCTGGGCTAGTGCCGGGGCGGGGGCGGCGACGGCCTTGAGTCAAGTGCTGATGTTGGCAGTGGCGCTTGGGTATTTCTGGCAACAGGGGATGTTTGCCCAGGTCTGGCAGGTGAGCGCTAAGCTCTGGCAACCGACGGCGATCGCCACAATTTTTCGCCTCAACCGCGATATTTTGATCCGCACCTTTGCACTGGTGATCTGTTTTGCGATGTTTACCCAATGGAGCGCTGCCCTCGGGCCTGAAGTGTTAGGGGCGAATACCTTGATGCTGCAAGTGTTTACCCTGGCGGCTTATTTTATTGATGGCATCGCTTTTGCGACGGAAAGTATCACAGGCCAGTTTTATGGGGCGGGTCAGCGTCACCCGCTACGCTGGATTTTGCTGTGGGGCGGCAGCACTAGCGTGATCTTGGGGCTCGTCTTTGGGGGGGCCTTTGCCCTGTGGCCGCGATCGCTCTTTGGCCTGATGACGGATCACGAGGCCATTTTGGCCCCTGTCAGCCAGTATGCGATCTGGTTGCTGCCGATTCTGGGCTTGGGGGCGATCGCCTTTTTGCTGGATGGCTACTTTTTGGGCCTCACCGCCGGACAACGGCTACGCAGCTCGACGCTGATTGCGGCACTGGGGGGATTTTTGCCTATGGCACTCTGGGCGCGTCAGGTCCAGTCTCCCCATTTACTCTGGGCGGCCATGGTGATGTTTATGGCCGTGCGGGCATTGACCTTGAGCTGGGCCGTCCCGGCGACCTTACGCCCCCAACTCAAGTGAGTGTGTGAGTGGGGTGGATGGGTATAAGTGTGGATGGGTAGGATGCTCGTCCACACTCCCACCTGGTTGATTGACAAAACTTTGCCGCTTGGCGGTTGAAACCGCAGCTAGATGGTCAAAACCTGCATGCGCAGGTTACGAAAAGCATTGGTATGTCCAGTCCGCGAAGGCGGACTTTGTTCACGTAGGCGCGACTTCTAGTCGCCAGCCGTTGCAACGAGATTATAGGGCTTTCGGAACTTTTGTCAGTCAATCAGCTCCCCTACCCTCATACCCTCACACTCCCCGACCCTATCCCTCCGGCATCAGCGCCAGCGCCTTCTGCTGCATGGTTTTAAAAATGTTGTAAAACCCGTTAGCACGAGAGGGAGTGAGGCTGACGTCGAGTTGCGTGTCTTTGATGAAATCGGGGGATAAATCCACCACCGCATCGGGGGTGAGGCCATTCAATGCCGTAATCAACAGGGCGACTAGGCCCTTGGTGATTTGGGCATCGGAATCCCCCTGAAACACCAAGGATTCTTCTTCTAGGTGAGCGATGATATACACCTGGGAGACGCAGCCAGAGACCTTGTTTTCAGGGGTTTTTTCTGCTTCCGGGAAAGCCTCTAGCTTTTTGGCAAACCACAGCAGTTGCTCATAGCGGCGCTTGGGATCTGAGACCCGTTGGAAACGCTTGACCAGTTTGTCGATGGAGGCAGGGCGGGCCGCAGAAGAGGCAGACATGGCGATCGCAAAAACGTGAGAATCGTCTCCCATTGTAAAGAGCTTCGGGCAGGGCGCGTCACACGTTCAGCAACTGCCGGATTCGCAAAAAGGGGCATCGAGATGTAGGTTCCTTACCCGTGGACTGGTCGGGTCCGAGCTGCTCAATGGTGTAGCCCTGAGGGTAACTGCGGGTGGGGCGATCGGCAAAAAATTCGGGCTGGCGCGGTCTTGCCAACCACCGTACCCCCCAGCGCCGCAGCCGCAAGCCCTGCTCAACTCCATATACCAGCAGGGGATGAGGCGCTGCCCAACCCAAGGCCAGACGCATGGGTTGATCAATCAAGACATTGGCAATTTTGGGTACCCAGGCGGCCACCGCCGCCGGAAACCAGCTCTGCATCAGGGTGATCACCGCTTGGCCAATGGCGGCATTGTCGGGGCTATAGCGGAACTGCTCCGTCTCATAGGTGGCTTTAAATTGCTCAAAGGCGCTGTAGGTGGGGGGCAGATGCTCAATCTCCATGCGCTCCCCCACCGCTCGCCAAAAGTAAAACAACGCCTGCTTTTCCATTTCGGTAAAGGGCCGCCAGCCGTAGCGGGCATTCCACTGAACTGGCTCACAGAGGGAGGCCGAGAGCACGTAGAGAAAATCCTGGTTGGCGATCCCATAGCGGCTGTGAATGCGATTCATCTGGGCGATCGCCGCTTTACCTTGAGGACTGTCATAGCCCCATTTGAGGATGTTGCTGATCAGCAGGCCGGTGTCGTCATACCGCTTTTGGGGATGGTGCAAAAACTCCCCAGACTGACGCAGGATGGCAGAAATACGAGGGACGCAAAATGTTCTCAGCAGGGCCAGTTCTAAGGCTCGATTCATTTCCCAGGCAAAGGTCGAACCGGCTAAGTCATGGCAGATTTTGACGTGATCTTGCTGAGGCTCCCAGTCTTGAATTGGGCGTGTTTTTCGATACCGGCGCATAGTCCCAAGCCCCATAGAAGAGTAGACAACCTTTGGGCTGTTATCTCTCCTTCCGGCTCCTGTTCTCGGTGATCCGGAGGGCTCGGCCAGGTTTTATGGGAATACCGTAATCGATGTTCAAACGCTACGAAGCGGTCGGTTCCTTACTGGGGAGAAATCGCTGGGCAACGGTTTCCGGCTGGATCGCCGATAAAATCACATGGCCCGAATCCATAATGATGGCGGCACGGGTGCGGCGACCATAGGTGGCGTCGATCAGTTGGGTGCGATCGCGCGCATCGGCAATCACCCGCTTAATCGGGGCTGATTCAGGGCTGACAATTGCAACGACTCGGTGGGCCGAAACAATATTGCCAAACCCAATATTGATCAATTTCATTTCCATCGCAGCGTCACTGGGCATTACGCCATAGCTTTGGCCGGGTTGTATCTCTAGCTAGGGGTCTGTCAGCTTTTAATTTGCGACTGATGTAGGCTGGGTCAAACGAAGTGAGACCCAGCACAGGCAACGGTTTTGCTGGGTCACGCTAGCGCTGACCCAGCCTACAAATTGCAGCTTGACGCTGCACTAGGTTCCTTGCTACAGCAGGGACTAGGGTTGAGGATTTACAGCCCAGCACTCAGGTAGCTGGGGAACGGAGCCTCTGATTCAGGGGAAATAGATTTAGGGGAAGTACTACGTATCGTAACGATAACAAAACACCCTCACAAGCTTGCTCTCACCCCCAAGCAGTGAGGAAGGGGCGAGAACGCCATTTTGCCGCGCAGTTTGCAACAATAGACGAGCCGGGGAAGGGGCAGCTAAACTCTGGCCACATCCAAACCTGTAGTTCGCCCTACGGTAAAAACTAGGGTTTTCAAGTTGGATGTGCTTCAGATGCAACATCCCCTAAATTTGGGGAACAGAGGGGCTGATGGCTGGTTGACTGACAAAACGTTGTTTCCCCTCACCCCCAACCCCTCTCCCACCGGGAGAGGGGAGCCGATCACCCCCTCTTGTTCCCTCTCCCCGTGGGAGAGGACTAGGGAGAGGGCTTTTCAAGGCTCTGGGTAAGGTTTTGTCAGTCAATCAGGGGGCTGATGTGTAGGCCCTAACGTTGTAAGAAGCTGTAGAGACCAGCGTTACCCGACTGCTTTTATCCGACCGGCTTTTATCCGACCGGCTTTTATCCGACCCATGAGATTGCGAGATCGTTCGTCATGCAACCCGTTGATGTCACCACCCTCATGGCCACCTGTGCCGAGCTGCGCCAAGGCTGGTTGCCCGCCCGTTGCGAACAAGTGGTGCAGCGCGATCGCACCACCCTCTGTATCGCCCTGCGCACCCTCAAAGGCCGGGATTGGCTGACGATCTCTTGGCATCCCCAAGCCGCCCGAATTCATATCGACGCGCCGCCGCCCAAGGTGCCCGACACCTTTACCTTTAGTCAGCAGCTCAAGCATCAACTCAACGGCTTGGCCCTGGTCAGCATTGAGCCGGTGGCCCCCTGGGAGCGCGCCCTGGACCTCTGCTTTGCCCGCCGCCCCGGTGACCCAGTGCAGTGGCATCTCTATGTGGAAATCATGGGCAAATACAGCAACGTGATTTTGGTGAATGATCAGCACCAAATTGTCACCGCTGCCCATCAAGTGAGCGAGCAACAGTCGAGCGTCCGACCCATCCTGACCGGCGCACCCTATAGCCTACCGCCCGCTTTAACAGGACCTCGACCCGCCCTTGATGAACCCCAAGATCGTTGGCAAGAACGGGTGGCCCTAGTGCCTAACCCCCTCAAAACGGCCTTAATCAAGGCCTATTGTGGTCTCAGCTCTGCTTTAGTTCGAGACTTGATCCGTCAGGCCAAGCTTGACCCCAGCCAATCTACTCTTACGCTCATTGACGAAGATTGGCAGCGTCTCTTTCGGCAGTGGCAGCGGTGGCTGTGTTGCCTAGCCGAGGAGCAGTTTTATCCCCAGCTCACCGCTACGGGGTACACGGTAATTGGCCCGTCTGAGTTGGCGGTACCCTCCCTGCAATCCCTGCTGCGGACTTATTACGGCAATGGCTTCAATCACCAAGAATTTGACCGGGTACATCACCAACTGGGGCAGGTGCTGAAAGGTCGTTTGATCAAGCTGCGCCGCAAGGCGGATGATTTTAGCGATCGCCTTGACCAGGCCGCCGAAGCCGATCAATATCGTCAGCAGGCCGATTTGCTGATGGCCTATAGCCACCAATGGCAGCCCGGACTAGCCACGATGACGGTGACCGATTTTGAGAGTGGCGCACCGATTACCCTGGCCCTAGAACCCGACAAAACCGCCATCCAAACCGCCCAGCGCCTCTACAAACGTCACCAGAAATTGAAGCGGTCTGGCAAGGCGATCGCCCCCCTGCTGGCGGAGGTGCAGCGAGAGATTGCTTACTTAGACCAGGTGGATGCGGCCCGCCAGCACATTGCCCCCTACGAAACCGAAGCGGATTTGAGGGCGCTGCTCGATATTCGTGATGAGCTGGTTCAGCAGGGGTATTTAAAAGATCCCACCTATCGTCTCCATAATCGTCCCGCCACTGAGCGTGTGGCCGTGCGAAAATTTCAAACCACCAGTGGTCTAGAGGTCTGGGTGGGGCGCAACAACCACCAAAATGACCAGATCGTCTCCCACCTCGCCACCGACTACGACCTCTGGTTCCATACCCAAGAAATCCCCGGTAGCCATGTGCTGCTGCGGCTGAGTGCAGGCCAGGTCCCCAGTGATGATGATTTACAGTACGTTGCAGATCTGGCGGCCTACTTTAGCCGTGCCCAGCAGGCTGATCAAGTGCCCGTGGTCTACACCGAACCTCGCCATGTGTATAAGCCCAAGGGGGCGCGCCCCGGCATGGTGATTTACAAACAGGAGCGAGTGCTGTGGGGCCAACCCCAAAGAGCCAAAGTCAACCTTCAGACGGTGGAGACCCCTGCCCTCGCCCTCACATAGGCATGGGCTGGGCGCAAAAACCGCGCTCATACCCATCCACACTCATACCCATTTACCCAGTTACTAATATGGTGCTGATGGCTGGTTTCCCTAAAGGCTGCGGACGGTGGCTTGACCATCCTTGACTTCACCCACCAGAATTTCGGTGGCTAGACCCACAAACAGGCCATTTTCTAGCACGCCAGGAATGTTATTGATGGCGGCTTCTAATTCGGCGGGCTGGGCGATCGCCTCAAACTTCACATCCAGCACCATGTTGCCCTGGTCGGTAATCACCGGGCCGTCCTTCTTGATGCCCATGCGCAGCTCAACCACGCCCCCGAGGGCGGTCAAGGCGCGGGTCACCGGGGCCACAGCCATGGGCAGCACCTCCACGGGTAAAGCAAAGGTTGAACCCAGCTTATCCACCAGCTTGGAGCTATCCACCACGACGATGAACTTTTCGGCCAAGCCATCCACAATCTTTTCGCGGGTGTGGGCGGCCCCCCCACCTTTGATCAGGTTGAACTGAGGATCCACCTCATCGGCCCCATCAATGGCCAAATGAATCGTTTCCACCTCATCCAGGGTGGTGAGGGGGATGCCATGTTTTTTGGCCAATACGGAAGCTTGGAACGAGGTGGGCACCCCCTTGATGTCGGTGAGCTCTCCAGCGGCGAGGCGATCGCCAATAAATTGGATTGCGAAGGCCGTGGTGGAGCCGGTTCCCAGCCCTAACACCGTGCCCGATTTCACCTGGGCCGCTGCCGCACGACCCACTTCCTGCTTCATCAGTTTGACGGGATCCATCTCTGCCATGGTTATATTCCTGGGGATAACTCCGGTACTTGTAGCACTGGCGACTGCTACAGCATGACCCAAAGTGCTCCCCCTGCCTAGGGGCAGGACAAGGCTTTTCCAGGGGAGCCACCGCTGAAATCCGAAATCTTCTAGGGATCCCCAGGGCTCACAAAATCGGGATGTTAAATCAAGGGGGCGTCCCCTTTGCAAATCGCCCCTGAGGACCTGAGCAATGATTACCGTACCCGTTACCGATTGGCAAAAGCTCCAAAATGGCTCCGATATTCGCGGGGTGGCGCTAGAGGGCATCCCCGATGAACCGGTCAACCTCACCCCCGAGGTGGTGTACCGTCTCGGCCAAGCCTTCGTCACCTGGCTGGCTCAAAAACAAGGTAAACCAGAGCATGAAGTCACGGTGGCGATCGGGCGCGATAGTCGTTTGTCGGGTCCTGACCTGATGGCTGCCGTAGCCACAGGGATGACCGGTCTAGGAACCCGAGTTTATGACTTTGCCATGGCCTCCACCCCAGCCATGTTCATGAGCACCGTGACCCCAGGATTTAACTGTGATGGGGCGATCATGCTCACCGCCAGCCACTTGCCCTTTAACCGCAACGGCCTCAAGTTTTTTACCGCCCAAGGGGGGTTGGGTAAAGCCGACATCACCCAGATTTTGGCGTTGGCGGCAGCAGCCTCGTTTACGGTTGCCACCACACCCGGTACCCGCGAGCCCCGTGACTTCATGGCGGTCTATGCCGACCAACTGGTGCAAACCATCCGCGCCGCCGTTAATCATCCTGACCACTTTGAGCAGCCGCTCCAGGGGCTCAAGGTGGTGGTCGATGCGGGCAATGGTGCAGGCGGCTTCTACGCGGCCCAAGTGTTGCAGCCTTTGGGGGCCGATACCACCGGCAGCCAGTTCCTAGAGCCTGACGGCAACTTCCCCAACCACATCCCCAATCCTGAGAATCCTGAGGCGATGGCGGCGATCCGGAAGGCGGTGTTGGCTCAGCAAGCGGACTTTGGCATCATCTTCGACACCGATGTGGACCGCTCTGCGGCTGTCGATGCCGAGGGGAAGGAGCTGAATCGGAATCGCCTCATTGCCCTGATGGCAGCGATCGTCCTGAAAGAGCATCCCGGCTCCACGATTGTCACCGACTCGATTACCTCTGATGGTTTAACCGTTTTCATTGAGCAGCACTGTCAAGGCATTCACCACCGTTTCCGACGGGGCTATAAAAATGTGATTAACGAGGCCGTGCGCCTGAATCAAGCGGGGCAGGCGGCTTGGCTGGCGATCGAAACCTCAGGCCATGGGGCCATGCAGGAAAACTACTTCCTCGATGATGGCGCTTATTTAATCAGCAAGGTGCTGATTGAGCTGGCCCGGTCCAAGCTGGCAGGCCAAACCCTAACCGACTTGATCGCTCCTCTCAAAGAACCTGCCGAAAGCCAGGAGTTTCGCCTCAAGATTCAGGCGGATGACTTTAAAGCCTATGGTCAGCAGGTGATTACGGCCTTAGAAGCCTTTGCCAGGGCTCAGCCGGGATGGGCGATCGTCCCTAAGAACCACGAAGGGGTACGGATTGCCTGCCAGTCTCTCCAGGAGCAGGGTTGGTTTCTGCTGCGGCTCTCACTCCATGACCCGGTACTACCGCTGAACGTGGAGTCAGAGGTGGCTGGAGGGGTCGCCCAAATCGCCCAACAGTTATCCAGCTTTTTCCGGACTTATGACGAGCTGGATGTATCTACCCTCAGCAGATTGAAACACATGTAAAGAATCTGCAGGGGACTCACATCCCAATATTGCTGCTTCACAAGTGGCTTTATTGGCCCCGGGGAAATTACCCATGATGACTGAGCGAGTCATTAACCTGACACCGCTCATTCCAAAAGTAGCCTAGTGCAAACACTGGGCCACTTTGCCAATGGACAATATCAACCAGTGATAAAAAGAAGCGTTTCCTTTATCTCCACTTCATCTGATATGTGCCTTCATTAAAGATTCGATAAAGCATAAAAAAAACCACCAGACTTTCTCGGTGAGATCATCTAAACATGATTAAGTGGTTTCTATTTTAGTGCTTTCCGAGTAGCGCCGCCAAGGGTTTAACCATCCTTGAATTTGGCGATGACTGCATTGCTTTTCCTTCTATTTGAAAGGAAAGATTATGTTGGTTCTATATACTCTTGTCTTTAAGTTTTTAGTAACTAATAGCCTCCTGTTTTTCACTTCTCTTGCAATAGTTAATTCATTGTGTCCTTTGCTGTTTGAATCACTTAAATTCTGCCAACAATGCCCCTTGAGATATTGGCGGACCGCAGATTCTTGTGGGGCCACTTAAATTGACTTCAAATATTTAACTAGGGAACTTTAAATGGCTAACGATTACATCGTTCAAAGCAGTAGTGATTTTAGGAATGATTTGGTCCTAGCGGGTCTCAATCAGCCGATTGACATGGCCATGCTGCCTAATCAAAAGGTCTTAGTCTTAGAAAAAACAGGGTCCATACAACTCCTGGATTTAAGCGCTGGACTGCCTAACGCCGTTGAGTACCTAGCGTTACCTGCGTGTCTCC
>JAAUQE010000001.1 GCA_012032425.1 Leptolyngbya sp. RL_3_1
GCAGTGATGCCAATTGCCTGACAACGACCCCTTCCGGGTCGTCGTTACTGCTGCTGACGGCACTACCCCCAGTGCCTTTACCGTCCGAGCCATTTGACAAAGGGCTCTATGACGGGCGCGAGAATATCGCCACCCGCATGCTTGATCTAGATGTGGGTGCCCTCGCCAGCAATGACTGGATTTACGGTAAGGATGGGGTTGGTGTTGAGCACAATGGTTTAGTCTATGCCTACCGCGAAGACGCTGTTCGCGAAGATGAAATTGTCCGACCGGTCAGTGGTACCCCAACCGGTTGCAACACCTATGCAACACTAAAAGCTTATATTGCAGGCTCTGCGGGTTGCTACATGCAGTACAACCCCACGAGTACCCCCCCACGGGTGCCTTACCTCCAACGCCTTGAACATTACTGACCCGCCCTTGGCCAGTAGCAACATTAGCCTCAAACCCATTGACTATGCCCCCGACCCTGATCGCCGCCCCTATGGCTTCCGATTACGCAATGGTTCAACCCTGAATCGAGCGGTAGATGAGCAATCGGGTATCAGCTTCATTACCGATAATGTGGTCATGGTTCAGGGTAATTTCAACCTCCATACCAATGGCACTACTTCCCAAGAGGAATTTAGCGACACCAAGATCTTTGATCTCAACCCAGACACCACCTCTGATGCTGATTTTCAAACCGCATTTTATGGTCGCACCACGCTCAATCTAGGTATATTTGCTAACTCAAGTGCCGACTCTTGGCGACCAGCGGAGATTTTGGGTGACGCCGTTTATATCGTTTCTGCTGGGTTTAAAGATGGCTTTGTAGAAGCCGCCTATGTCAGAAACCCGACGGGCACCTCAGGCGATCCGTTTCAATACAGCACTACCGATGTAACCGGTCGGGTGTCTTACCAAAACCGTAACCCCTTTGGGTCTAACACCTCTGGCAGTAAGGCATTGGTCGATCTGTCTGGGATTTTGCGAGAAGGCAGAAGCGGTGTGACCGCACCGGTTTACTTTGACCGCAATGGCGTGATCTATAACGCGACCGGTAACCCCTTAGTGCAAGACAACAGAAATACTGCGGCAACCAACCTTTACTGGGGGTTTGCAGGGCTGGAACTGACCAGTAATGCCAATCTAGGCAGTACCCGTACAGATGTCCTGACGGCTGCCTCCGGCGAAACCACCGTGAACTCTCTGATCATTAGCGGTATTGTTTCCCCTAGGGCTGCCCAGGGGTATGGTGGGCTGCACAATTTCCCCCGAATGCTTGAGCATTGGGACGGCATTAATCTGAAGATTGCCGGTGGTTTCTTCCAACTGTTCTTTAGCAATAGTGCAACGGCACCTTACGACCAAGACAGTTGGGAATCTACAGATGCTCAAGCACCGGTGTTTATGATCAACTACTACACGGCCCCTAACCGGGTTTGGGGGGTATGACGTGGCGTTGCAATATTCACCCCAATCGCCGATCGCCTCGCGATTTACCTCGGTGGGTGATCCCCGCAGTGAGTTCTATCGAGAGCTGCCGGTAGATGACCCTTACATCAAGATGCTGCGCTGTGCTGAATACACCCCCGGCGTGCAAATTGATCCCAAAGCAAGTTGCTCATAGGTTTACCAAGAGGAAGTCTGGCCATGAGATCTCGACGGATTCGCCAACAGGCACAGTCGGCTGGCTCAACGGCTCAGCCCCAAACCACTGCGGTAGCGGGCCTGACGCTGATTGAATGCCTGGTGGCGATCGTGGTGATCGGCATTAGCGTGGCGGCGGTGGCCCCAGCCCTGGTGCTGACCGTGGCTACTCGGGTGCAAAGCCAGAAGGCTGAGCAAGCCCTGAGCCTCGCGCAGACCGAGATTGACCAGGTACGTTTGGTGGTGGAGCGGGGTGATGCGGGCTATGTGGGCTCAACGCCGCTTTCTACCGCGATCGCCGACATCCGTACAGTGGGTGCCCCTACCACCTTTGTGGGGTCAACTACGACCATTACCCAAGCCAGACTGGTCGATTTAGACGGGGATGGCAGTAATGATTTCGCCATCCAAACCTTCCGCAATCCGGGCTATACCCCGCCCGGATCCGGTGACCCGATCGCCTTTGATATGGGGGTGAGGGTCTATGACATTCGGTCCCAAGAGAACATCGCCAGCTTAGAGACCACTCAGGCGGCGATCGGCCTCACCAGCGGGTCCGGCCAAAGGCGTAACAAACCCCTGGCGGTTTTATATACCAGTATCGTTCGTGGCGAAGCCGATGAAGCCCTCTGTGGCTATGTCAGGTTTATCGACCCCACTGCCTCAACCTCATTGAGCTGTAGCTAGTAATTTAGACCCTTTCTGATTATGAAAACGCCTTCAACTCGATATTGGTTAGGTCGATTACTGCTCCGAGCCCAGAAGTTTAAAACGGCTGGCTTTACGCTGCTAGAGCTGTTAGTCGCCATGTTAATTGGCAGCATTATCATCTCCACCTTGCTCTATCTCGTGCTGGAGATGCTGCAAATTGAGCGCCGAGAAACCGCTGTCGATAACACCCAGCGCGATATGCAGCGGGCTTTAGAATATATGTCGTCTGATGTGCGGGAGGCAGTGCATGTTTATTCGACCCCGGCCACTCTACCTGCCGTGACTCAGTTGGTAGCTGTAGGCGCGCTGCCCGGTCCAGCTAGTACGACAGTTTTAGCATTTTGGCGACCTGACCCAGTTGAGGATGACGATATTCCTAACGTTTGCAGCACCACATTTAGTGGTAATGCTGATGCGATAGAAGAGTGCAACGTTTTTGCAGGTGCGGAAATCGGCTTATACCCTAGTGGTCTATCAGCTCTTGACCAATGATGGCACCAGCTCCTGGGAAGGCAAGGCCCGGATTGTGCGCTATGAATTGCCGAAATATCAAACGGTGTCTACGTTGGAGCAAACTCTTGGGTATCAAGAACCCATTGACCCGGATCCCTCGGATGCCAATGTGATTAACTTTGCCAGTTGGATGCCTAGTGCTGGTCTTACTGCCGCCAGTGGAAGTTGGGCCACACTGGTGGATTTTGTAGATAGCCCGATTCCCGATTCTGGGACAACTATAGATGCCAGTATCCTGAGTTGCCCAACCGGTATGCAGCGCAGCCCTAATCCTGCCACCGTCGCTTCCACCAGTTGGACCAGCTTTTTTGCCTGTGTTCGAGATTCTGATGCCGCTGGGGTAGCCACCAATCAGGATGTGGAAATCTTTTTGCGGGGTAATTTTAAAGGCAGCGACGGAGGGGGCGCGATCAACGCCCTTAGCGAGGCCAGTGGTTTACCCACGCTGCGGGCCGGTATTCTTGTGCGTGGTGTGATTGATAAAGACCCCGATTAATGTTTTTACCTACACTTTTTGCCTGCACTTTTTGCCTGGTTAATCGGTCCAATGAGGTGACCTTAGATTTATGAAACGTCTACGCTTTGCAGATAATTCTTCAACGGCAGGCTTCACTATCTTAGAAGTGTTGGTCGTGATGATCATTGTGGGGGTCTTGATGAGCATCGCGGCCCCTGACTGGATTGCTTATCTTAATAACCGCCGGGTGACCACCGTTCGTGATGAGGTGAAGCAGGTTTTAGAAGAGGCTCAAAACCGTGCCCGTTCGGAGCGGCAAAGTAAGACGGTCACCATTAATATTGCTGACCCACTCCCCACCCTGAGTATTAGCAGTACCGCTAGCACGGCCAGTGCTGGGGACCAACGGGTTTTGGGGGGTGAGGGCATTCGGGAAGAGATGATCGCCCTCTCGACTCCGGGGGGGTCTAATACCCTCACGTTTGACTATCAGGGGCTAGTGGATGACAGTGCTACCCTGCCGTTCATTATTGAAGTTGCACCGGGTAATATCGGCGGTAAAAAGCGCTGTGTAATTGTCGCCACGATTCTGGGCAGCATCACGACTGGTGATGAGAACGAGTGTAATACTAGCGGGTGGCAATGATTAACAGGTGATGGGTTAGCTCAGCTTTTCGCCACTCAAAATAAACATGGGGTTAATGGCCCGAAAAACTTGTTGATTGCCTCGGGTTTCAAGACGATTAATCGTGGGTTGTACAATTTCAACATTGCGGACCCGCAGCTCGGCAAACGCTTCAGAAAGGCCGTATAGATTTTGTAGGGTGCTGGTGGTGACGACAATCCGCCCCCCAGTAGGCAGGTATGACCAAGCCGATTTGAGCATATCTTTGAGCGATCGCCCCCCTTCGATCATGATGCAATCTGGGGGTGGGGTGAGTGCCGCGAAACAGTCGGGAGCAACTCCCTCGACCACCGTGACGTTGGCGACCCAAAGCGATCGCAGTTTTGACGGATCAAATTCACCACATCTGCATCTCGTTCTACCGCGACCACTTGCCCCTGGGGACAGAGTAATGCGGCCTCAACGACCAAGGTGCCGGTGCCTGCTCCTATATCCCAGAGAACAGAATTGCCCATCAGCCTCAAGGCTCCCACAATCAGGAGCCGTAGCTCGCGTTTGCTAATGGGGATACCGGGTAACTGCTCAAAGAGTTCATCGGGAATGCCAGGGCTGGCATAGGGCCAAATTGGGGCCATAAGGGATCCGCAATTAAAAAACAGTTGCTGAGGTAGGGGCGCACTAGCGGAGCCTTAGCGCAGCCATGCCCAGAGGGCTATGGCTTGCGCCCTAGTGAAGCGGTACGCTATGTACCCACTTGTCCCTAAATGCAATCAAGCCTTTAGTTGAATACAGAAGTGGAATACAGAGCCAACCTAACAGGCGGTTCCGTCATGGGGCTAGGGCGGAGCCACAATCTGCAATGTGGCGAGGGTCGGATCGCTGGCACCAGTAATGATGCCCCCATTTTGATGGACGGCCTGTAAATGGGCGATCGCCGCCGCAGTAATCACCTCCCCTGGTAACACCACGGGAATTCCCGGCGGGTAGGGGCACAGTGAGACCGCGCTGGGCTGACCTATCGCCGCTGCAATGGGCACAGTCCGCTGCGGGGTAAAGAAGGCATCTCGGGGGCTGAAGAGGGGCTGACTCAGTTCCGGTAAAGACTCTGCGTGAGCTAATTGAGCTAGGGGTAGCGGCTCCCTGGACTGTAGGGTTGGGGCCTGAGCCACCAATGCCTGGAGCGCTTGCACCAGTCGCTCGCTATCTGCATCTGTATTGCCGATGGAAAAAATACTGGTCAGACGGGTCAGGGTGGGGAGTTCGACCGTGACGTGATGCTGGCAATGCAGGTAATCGTCGGCGGCGAAGCCAGTGATGCCCAAGGTTGAGACATCCACCGTGAGGCGGGTCGGGTCCAAGCAGAAACCGGGCACCGCCGCGATGGCAGCAATGGTGAGGGTGCGGATCGTTGGCAGTTGGCGACAGCGCGATCGCACGGCTGTTAACCGTTCTAGAGTTTTGGCGAGTAAACCGTGACCCCCTATGACCATCTGCTGGCGAGCTGCATCTAAAGAGGCCAACAGCAGATAATTGGGGCTGCTAGATTGGGTCATGGCCAGGGCCTGACGGAGCGATCGCGGTTGACTCGGGGGCCTTGAACGTGGAGCATGGCGGCCTGAGTCAAGGCTGACAATACCTTGTGGGTCGATTGGACCACGATATCTGCGCCGCCAGCCAGGGCGTCCTGGGGTAAGTCGGGGTGAAAGTGTAGGTGGGGGCCATGGGCCTCATCCACCAGTAAGAGGGCACCGTGATCGTGCACTAAAGGGGCGATCACGGCGATGTCGCTGCAAATGCCCTCATAGGTGGGAGACACCACCACTACAACCTTGATCGCAGGATAGGCGGTAAGCGCAGCGGCCACAGATGGGGCCGTGATGCCATAGGTTAAATCCCAGTCTGGACAATAGTGGGGGTTCAAATAAATGGGGGTGGCCCCGGAGAGCACTAAGCCCGACAGGACCGACTGGTGGACATTGCGCGGCATCAAAATCATATCCCCCGGTCCACAGGTGGCCAATATCGCCGCTTCAATACCGCTGGTGGAGCCATTGGCTAGAAACCAGGTTTCTTCGGCCCCAAAAGCTTCTGCCGCTAAGATCTGGGCCATCTTGATCGGGCCTGCGGGCGCAAATAAGTTATCTAGCCCAGGAATTTCAGGCAGGTCAGCTTGTAGGGCCGACTGGCCCAAAAGCTCAATCAAGCCCTGGGCCGCTCCGTGACCGCTCTTATGGCCAGGGGTGTGAAAGCTGGCGTGTTGCGATTGGGCTGCTTGCAGCAGGCTGATAGTAAGGGTGTTTCAGGACGGTGAGTCGCAGGCGCTCTTGTCGCTATTCGGTTAGCTGTCATGGCTGACGCATGGCTAGGGCACCTTGAGCGTGGCATCGTTAAAGGATATGGGTATCCTTTCATCGTTACAGTACATCGCTGGTGGCGCGACCTCATTCCCCCTGAAAGCGCCCTTCGATCTGATTCCTGACCTAGCTGTGAACCGTATTTACTGATTCTTCCTATGACTGCCTTGCCCCTCCGATCAGCCCGAACCCGCAAACCCCCCCAAGACTCGGATGCTGGTCGTTGACTGATGAACCCGATAATCTCGACTTGCTCTATCGCACCTTCCGTCGTGATTTCATGGTGTTGCGGGCAGAGAGTGGCCAAGAAGCCCTCAATATTTTGTCGGAACAGGGCGAAGTGGCCGTGATCATTTCTGACCAGCGGATGCCAGAGATGAAAGGCACCGAGTTTTTGAGTAAAACGGTGCCCCAATTTCCTGACACAGTCAGAATAATCTTGACGGGATTTACCGATGTCGAAGATCTGGTGGATGCCATTAATGCCGGTCAGGTGTATCGCTACATCACCAAGCCTTGGGACCCAGAAGCCCTCAAGCAAGTGGTGCAGCGGGCCGCAGATACCTACGAAATTCTGAAGCAGCGGGGCGACGCGATGCAGCAGGTCCAAGCCCAGCAAGATATCGTCGCCTCCCTAACTGATATTGCCCAACAGGGTGCATCCCAGGCCGATACCTTAAGCGCCATTGCGGCGGCCCTCAACACCAGCCTCAACACCGGGGGGCTGTGTGGTGGCAACGGTGGTAGATGGCCAGTTGGCGGATGCTGCTGGGATCGGTGGCCAAGGGGAAGCAGCGTTGCTCAAAACAGATCCGCTGGTAGCGGCGGCGATCGCCCAGCGGACGCCCCAAACCCTGCTCGATACCAGCACCGCCGAGAATGCCGAGACTTACCAGAGCGCTGGGGTTCAAGCCCATAGCGTCATCCCGGTGGTGTTTCGCGATCAGGTGGTGGCGGTGATTTCTTGTCAATGGCCCAAAGTGCAAGGCTTTGTCGAGGGGCAGATCAGCCTGTTCAACCTGGCGGCCCAGCAAGTGGGACTGACCTTGGCCTGCGGTGGTTGATCGGTCTGTGGCTGATGGGTCACTGATCGGCCAGGGTTGAGCAATCTTCTCGGCAAACCGGATGAGGGATGCGGTATGGTATGGCGACGATCTGAGCCAACAGCCTAGGATCAGGAATCTATTGAGGCTGCACTATTCCCGTAGGGACAAGGCAGTGCCGTGTCCCTACAACATCTCAATTGTCCGTATTATTAATTTGCGTTCTCCACTGTGAATGCCCAACCTGTAACCGCTTCAGCCGTACGCGATCTGTTTGATCGGATTGCCCCGGTCTACGACACCATCAACCATCAGCTCAGTGGGGGCCTCCACCGGGTGTGGAAGCAGATGGCCGTCACCTGGAGTCAGGTCCAACCCGGTCACACCTGTTTAGATGTGTGCTGTGGCAGTGGCGATCTGGCCCTGCTGCTGGCTGAACGGGTGGGACCCACCGGACAGGTGTATGGTCTCGACTTTGCGGCAGCGCAATTGGCGATCGCCCAGCAGCGGGCCGAGAATCATTGGCCGCCGCTCTCCATCCAGTGGTTGGCAGGGGATGCCCTGGCGCTGCCGTTTCCTGAGGCTCACTTTGATGCGATCACCATGGGCTACGGCTTGCGCAATCTCACCGACATTCCCCTAGGGCTGCGAGAGCTGCATCGGGTGCTCAAGCCAGGGGCTACCGCCGCTATCCTCGACTTCCATCAGCCCCGTCAGCCCTGGATGCAGCAGTTCCAGCACTGGTATCTCAATCAGGTGGTGGTGCCTACCGCTGCCCGCCATGGCCTCACCGCAGAATACGCCTATATTGCCCTCAGCCTAGAACGGTTTCCCCAGGGGCCTGAGCAAGTGGCCATTGCTCAGGCAGCGGGGTTTGGGCAGGGGGTCCACTACCCCGTAGCTGGGGGGCTAATGGGGGTCCTGGTCGTTACCCGCTAGGGGGCTTTCGTCAAACACGGGGCTTGCCCAGCATCAGGTTTGTTATGATATGTCGGCTCATCCCCCATTTCTAGCTGTCGCCGATATGGGGGCGATCGCCGATAGTTGGCATGGTTTGGTCCGAGGTTTGGCTGTTAATCGCACCGCCCTTAATTGGGGGCGTGATTGGCTATTTCACCAATGATCTGGCCATCACCATGTTGTTTCGGCCTTACCGGCCCATCTACGTTTTTAAGCGGCGCTTACCCCTCACTCCAGGGCTGATCCCCAGTAACCAGGCCCGTTTGGCCCAGCGGGTGGCCGATACGATTATGGGGTCGCTGCTCACCCCCGAAGAACTCCAAAACCTGGCCCGCCGTCTGCTGCAAACCGAACGCATCCAGCAGGCCATTCAATGGCTTTTGGGGCTAGCCCTAGACCAAATTCAAGCCCGTAACCAGGCGCGGACTGCTGAGGTGGTCGGTAATGTCCTCCAGGACCTGGCTGGGGAATCGCTGCCCCGGCTGCTCCGCGTCTGGGCCAGACGCGAAACCTTCCTCAAGCCCCAGCTCGATCAGGTGTTCGATCAGGTCCTGCTGGAATTCCAGCTCTCTCCCGAGCAGGCCAGCCAAGTGGCAGATTGGCTCCTGACCTCGGTCTTGCCCCCGGATGTGGTCCGGCGGGCAATCGTCGATTTCCTCACCGATCGCAACATTCAGGTGATTGATGAAATCTTTCGCTCCCGCACTAGCGGCACCTACTGGGTGGTGGCCAATTTATTTGGGATCCGCAATGCCTTGATGCGGCTACGGGCGGTTTGTCTAGATGAACGGGAACTCAGTAATGTGCGGATTGCTGAGTTGATTGAAGCGTTGGCTTTGGGCGATCGCATCCAAGAATGGCTCCTCAATCTGTCGCTGCAAAATCTGCCGGTTTCCACCGTGCGAGCCCTGCGGACCACGGTCCGCGACACCGTCCGCGAATACATCCGCACCCTCGGTCCTGATTTGCTCAAGGGCTTGAGCCAAACCGTCAACTGGCAACAACTGGCCACCCAACTCCTCAACCGCTTACAAACCTCCCAGGCGGTCACTGAATCTCTCGAACCGGTCAGTGAAGAGCTGGCCCTCATCCTCGAACGGTATCTAGAGCGGGATTTAGAATCTCTCGTGGCCCAGATCATCCCGATCTTGAACATTGATCAGGTGATTATTGAACGGGTCAAAAACACCGCCCCTCAGGACGTGGAGCTGGCCATCCAGGGCATCGTCCGCAGTGAATTGCAGGCGATCGTCACCTTGGGGGGCGTCTTGGGGTTTGTGATTGGTGGGATGCAGTCGGTGATCTTGTTTTATCGCTAAACCACATCCAACTTGAAACCTTGAGTTTTTACCATAGGGCAAACCACGGGTTTGGATGTGGCTAGGGCTTATAGCAGTCGCCAGTCTGATTAAGACAAAACTGCGAGCCACTTTGCTTGTGGGCTACAGAGCAGGACAATCCGAGGTGTCTTAAGCAAAGTGGCCAGCGCTATAAATCAGCAAAAAAAACCTGCACAGTCTTCTGCACAGGTTGGTTGAGTCAGGTGTAAATCGAAATAAGGATAGCCGGGGCCAACAAAAAGGATTTAGCCAAATCGGCCCGACACATAGTCACGGGTGTATTCTTCCTTCGGATTGCTGAAGATCACCTGGGTTTCGTCGTACTCCACCAGGTAGCCCACCTTGCCACCCGATTCGGTCGCCTCAGCGTTATAAAAGGCGGTGCGGTCAGAGACCCGCGATGCCTGCTGCATGTTGTGGGTGACGATGATGATGGTGTAGTTTTCCTTGAGCTGCTGCATCAAGTCTTCGATCTTCAAGGTCGAGATCGGATCAAGGGCTGAGCAGGGCTCATCCATCAAAATCACTTCGGGTTCAACGGCGATCGCCCGCGCGATGCAAAGCCGCTGCTGTTGTCCCCCAGAGAGCGACAGGCCACTTTCCTTGAGCTTATCCTTGACCTCATCCCAGAGGGCAGAGCCCCGCAGGGACTTTTCCACCAGCTCATCCATATCCCCCTGGTAGCCGTTGATGCGCGCTCCAAAGGCAATATTGTCATAAATCGATTTAGGGAAGGGGTTGGGCTTCTGGAATACCATGCCGATACGGCGGCGCAGCTCGGTCGGGTCAACATCTTTGCTGTAAAGGTCAACCCCGTGGTAAGTGATGCGCCCTTTAATGTGGGCACTGGGAATCAAGTCATTCAGGCGATTAAAGCAACGGAGTACGGTGCTTTTACCACAGCCCGAGGGACCAATAAACGCCGTGATCTTGTTGCCGGGAATTTCGAGATTCACCCCCCCGCACGGCCATATTCGAGCCATAGTAGTAGCTCGTGTTTTCGACCTTAAAGACCCGTTCTAACCCGGCAACAGCCGTAGGGGACGCTTGTTCAGATTGCATAGGACTCAACTCTCATAAAACAGACGGTAGCAAGCACTAGCGGTTACTTTGAAAACGATTGCGCAGCACAATCGCCGTGGTATTCATCACCATCAAGACCAGCAACAGCACAATGATGGCGGAAGCGGCGATCGCATGGAACTCCTCTTGGGGACGGCTAATCCAGTTAAAAATCTGAATGGGCATGGCGGTAAAGGCCGGTTCCCGAAACCCCTCAACCGAAAATTCTGGGGCAAAAGGCACAAAAGCGGCCGCACCCACCACAATAATCGGTGCCGTCTCCCCAATCGCCCGAGATAGGGCCAAAATGGTCCCCGTCATGATGCCGGGAATCGCCAGGGGCAACACATGAACGCGCACCGTCTGCCAGCGGGTTGACCCTAACGCCATCCCCGCCATCCGAATACTGTCAGGCACGGCCTTGAGAGATTCCCGCGTAGCCACAATAATCACCGGCAAAATCAGTAGCGCTAAGGTGAGCCCCGCCGAAAAAATACTGCGCCCTCCGGTAATCGGCTCTAGCAGCCGCGCAAACACAAACAGCCCCAGCATTCCGTAAATAATCGAAGGGACCGCTGCCAAGTTGCTGATGTTGATTTCGATGATCTTGGCAAGTTTGCTGTCCTGGGCAAACTCCTGGAGAAAAATGCCGGTACCCACCCCCACAGGAACTGCGGATGCTGCGGTAATCAGCAACAGCGCAATCGTACCGAGGAATGCGGGCCAAATCCCGGCCTGCTCAGCCTTCCGGGAAGGCGGCGCAGTCAAAAATTCGAGGCTGAGCTTCGGAATCCCTTCTGTCAGCACGCCGATCAGCAAAATCGCCAACACGATAATGGCCGAAAAGGTCGCCGCCCAACTGACGATTTTAAAAACCTGGTCGATCTTGTAGCGCTTCTCCAGTTGGGGCTTAAAGTTGCCCGTCTCTGGCAAGCCCATCCCTTGGGTTTGGGGGTCAATCGGATTCATTCGTATTTCTCCTGGAACTTACGCACAAACCAGAAGCTCAAAATATTTAGCAACAAGGTAATTACAAACAGCGTCATGCCCACTGCGAAGAGGGTCTTAAACTCAATCGATCCATAGGGGGCATCCCCTTTGGTGACCTGCACAATGAAGGAGGTCATGGTCTGGACCGAGACGCGCGGGTCCAGGGTGAGGGTGGGGCTCTGGCCTGCCGCCAGGGTGACAATCATCGTCTCCCCTACGGCACGGGCGACCCCCAGAATAATCGAAGAGACGATACCCGATAGCGCGGCGGGCAAGACCACCCCAGTCACAGTTTCCCGCTTGGTAGCACCCAGGGCATAGCAGCCTTGGCGCAGACTTTGGGGAACGGCAAAAATCGCATCTTCGCTCAGGGAGGCGATCGTCGGCAGAATGGCAAAGCCCAGCACGATCCCCGCACTGAGGGAGTTAAACACCGACAGCCCCGGAACGAGGTTCTGGAGGAACGGCGTTACCATCAACAGGGCAAAGTAGCCAAAAACCACCGTAGGGATACCCGCCAGGAGTTCTAGGGCGGGCTTCAACACCGCTCGCAGATTCCGGGGGGCATATTCACTCAGGCAAACTGCCGCCAGCAAACCCAGGGGAATGGAGAGCAACAAGCCGATGAATGAGGTCAGAAAAGTCCCGCACAGCAAGACAATCACGCCAAAGCTCGGATTTGCGAACAGGGCGGTCCAGCGGGTGGCGGTGAAAAAATGAAGGGGAGAAACCTCCAGGAAAAACTCGATGGTTTCAAACAACAGCGTTGAAATGATGCCAATGGTCGTGGCCACTGACACAAACGCGAATGCCCCAAAGAGGATCACCACTGACCTCTGGGAGAGCTTACTTAGCTTACGATTGGGTTTCCAGCGATCGCTTGAGGATACACCCCCAGACGCTGGACTTGGAAAAACACTTTCAGTCATAGCGAACCTTGCGGATTAAGCCTGGGATAGATGCTTGGCGTCACCCGGTCTGCCGCAGCGGGCTTGGATAACACCGATACATGCCATAACGTCAACCCCGTACAGCGCTTAAGCTATAGAGAAAACGAAAGAGCAGAGACTAATGCAAATCTCAACAATAAACTTCTCAACAGTAGGTTGAAAGGAGAATTGAGACCAGCAATAACGAAAAACCGCCCAGATAAGCTGGGAGCCGAGGACAGCATGGTGGCGTGGTCTTGCTAACACGCTGCCCTCAACACTCACGGCTTCCGAAGCCAAACCTATGGCTTACTTCGTCTCACCTGCTTCAATGACGGACTTAGTTTCTGCGTACTGCTCATCGGAGCGGGGCACATAGCCCGTACCGGCTACGAGCTCTTTGTTAGCGGGATCCACAACGAAGTCGATGAACGCCTTAACCGCAGGATCTTCGTCGTAAGCGGCCTTGCTGTAGTACATGAACAGCGGCCGGGACAGAGGAGCGTACTCCCCGGCCAGCACGGTTTCTTCGTTGGGGGCAACACAACCATTGCCGCCATCGATTTCAACCGACTTCATCCGGTCCTGGTTCTCAAAGTAGTAGGCGTAGCCGAAGTAGCCCAGGGCATTCACATCCCCTTCAACCCCTTGTACCAAGACGTTGTCGTCTTCACTGGCAGTGTAATCGGCGCGGCTATCCCCTTCTTCACCATTTACGGTCTCAGTGAAATAGTCGAAGGTGCCGGAGTCGGTACCCGGACCGTAGAGCACCAAAGGCGCATCGGGGAAGTCAGGGTTGACCTGATTCCAGTTGTTGATGGTGCCTTCGGCTTCGGGGCTCCAGATGGTGTTGAGTTCCTCAAGGGTCAGGCAAACAGCCCAGTCGTTTTCAGGGTTAACGACCACGGAAAGGGCGTCGGTGGCCACCGGCACCTCGATGACTTCGATGCCAGCTTCGTTGCAATTGGCCAACTCTTCATCCTTGATGGGACGGGACGCACCGGACACTTGGGTCTCACCACCACAGAACTTTTCAAAACCACCGCCCGTGCCCGAGGCCCCAACGGTGATTTTGACATCAGGGTTAGCAATTTGAAATTCCTCAGCCATGGCTTCGGAGATCGGGAAAACGGTGCTAGAACCATCAACGGTAATGGTGCCAGCTATGCCACTGGCTTCTTCGGCAGGTGCGACATCACCATCGGCAGCGGTATCAGCGGTGTCAGTGCCGCCGCCACAGGCGGCTAGACCTAGCACAGCTACCAATGACAAAGAATAAGCAAATTTTTTCGTTAGCATTTGGGTCACTCCCTCACTTAGAAATCAGCACTCACAGGTGACACGGGGACTATATCGGCTGCACGTAAAGGACAGGTTAAGGTCCTGAAACTCAGCCTTTGGGGGAATGATAAGGGCATCGCTGGCCAGGGCCAGGGATGGCTTAGGGCCGGAAGGGCACAAGGGAGCGGATTTTACAGCACCGGTCCAAATCGGACAGGATGTGTATAGTAGAGAGATACTGTAAACTTCCTTGCGGAAAATTATCATGGCTACCAGCACGACTCGGCTGGGCACCAACCTAAGGGCATCAGCGCGGGGTGCTCTGGCGCTGAGGGGCATCTTCGAAACAGTTGATGCGTCTAGCTGCCCAGGTCAGTATAACTTCCACATGCATACCGTTTGCTCGGATGGTCAACTCACCCCAGCGGAATTGATCGAGCAGGCGATCGCGTTAGGGCTCAAAGAGTTTGCCGTCACCGACCATCACACCCTGAAGGGATACTACCAGGCCAAGCAGTATATGGAGGATTGGCAGTGGCGGCACCCGGCCCCCATTCGCCGTGATGCAGCGGGTCGCGTTTCTCGCGGGCTGCCCCGCCTCTGGGCGGGGGTAGAGATCACCTCTAAGCTGGCCGGTACAGAGGTCCATATCTTGGGGTATGCCTTTAAACCCAACCACGATGTCATTCAGCCTTATCTCCAGGGCGGCTCTCTTGTGGGAGAGGATCGCTTGGCTGAGAATGTGATTGCCGCCATTCAGGGGGCGGGGGGGCTGGCGGTGCTGGCTCACCCAGGTCGGTATCGTCGTCCGCCCGAGGATCTGGTGCCTGAGGCGGCCAAGCGAGGCATTGATGGGGTTGAAACCTACTACGCCTACAGTAACCCGACCCATTGGCAGCCTTGCCCCAAGAAGACCCCTGTGATCCAGGCATTAGCGCAGGAGTTTGACCTGCTGAGCACCTGTGGCACCGATACCCATGGCAAGAGTCTGACCCGCCGCGTATAAAACTTAGGCGCATCCAAACCCGTAGTTCGCCCCACGGTAAACCCTCAAGTTTTCAAATTGGATGTAGTTTAGAGTGTTCTAGCGAAGTACCGATCCAGCATCGTCATTTGTGACCCACGGACGCGGAGCCCAGGGCAGCAACTTTAGGTCGCCTTACGGGATGATTTTTTAGATGGAATACCCTTAGACGCGACGGCAACGGATCGCAGCCCAGCCCTTATCCTCGACTAAAGAATTTGCTGCCGGTGTCTAGGTGGAGATGGGTGCTGTAGTAGATCACCGCCCCTGGCCAACTGGGATATAGGGCGTTGGCGGCAGCAAGGGGGCTGTAGCCTGCCACGGAAAAATCGACCGCTCGCCCCTGTAAATGGAAGCTGCGGGGGGCTCCGCCAGCGGCGGCGTTGGCGGCGGGGTCACGGTACCAGGAATTAATCGTAAAGGGTTGGCCGAGCGATCGCGGGCGGCTTGGAGCTTTTGGGCCAAGTCAATAATATTGTTGACGATTTGGGTGGTGGCGGGAATGCGGGTGCCGTTATGGGTGGCTTCTCCCCAGGTGAAATTACCGTTGGCAATGATCGGCTGACCGGTATAAACGGGTTTACTACGACCCGGTAGCTGCAAAGGTTCCCCCTGATAGGCTGGGGGATAGAGCACCTTATCGCGCAACACGATCTGAGCATGGCGCTCGTAGACATACCAGGTGCTGAGCTGCCGCACAAAGTCTTTTTCGTAGCGGATAGCAAATTTGATGTGGCTGTTAAAGCTTCTGCCATTGGCATCGCGATAGGCCCAGGAATGTAGGGGAATCTGGGTCCCGGCCCGGGATGAGAATTTCTCATTGTTGCCCAATTGCCGAGAATCGACGGGGCGGCGCTTGAGCACGGTACTTTGGGTCACCCGCAGCATTGGTGATTGGGGATAAACAATCTTGCCGTCGTACTCCACATAGGCATGTTGGTCATAGACAAACCACTGGCTCAGCCCGCTTAAATAGTCCCCTTCGTGCTTGAGGGACACTTTGATGTGACTGCTAAAGCTGCCCCCAGCATCTTGGAAAGCGTAGCTATTGAGTTCAAAACGTTTGCCTTGGGGGACATTGTGCTTTTGGCTGCCCGGTAGCAGGGTCGAAGCAATGGGGCTCTGCTTAAAGATGGTGTTACGGGTGACGTAGAGGACAAAGGTGGCCTGTTGCTCTTCGCGGGGATAGACGACTTCTCCTTCAAATTCCACCTGGGCATGGCCGCCATAGATAAACCAGGTGTTGAAGCCCTTAAAGCTCGTCCCTTGAAAGGCACATTTGATGTGGCCGTTGAAATCGCCCTGGGTGGGGCTGGCATAGGCGTAGGAGGCCAACAGGTAGGTGGTGCCGGCGCGATCGCTTGTTTTTCCCCGTCACTTAATTGGCCTTGGTCTTCGGGGCGCAGCTTCAGCACGGTGCTGCGATTGACCCTGAGCAAAAACACAGATTTGAGTAGTCTGGCCCAGGTAACTGGCCCCACCACCCCGTCATCAGTGAGATTGTTCGCCCTTTGAAAGGCTTTAACGGCGGCCTCGGTGCCTGGGCCAAAGACCCCATCGCTACCGACGGTGATGCCCTGCTGGTTGAGGGCATCTTGGGCGGCTTTTACGTCTTTGCCCTGGAGCAAGGGCTGGCTGAGGGAGAGGCTGCGATCGCCGGGGTCATAGGATTTGGGCGGCGGGGGTGGGGGCGATACGGGCGTCTGCCCCCCAGATGCCTGACCAGATGCCTGACCAGATGCCTGACCCCCGGAGGTCTGCTGTAGGACCTGTGCCCAGGTGACTGGCCCGACCACCCCGTCATCGGTGAGATTATTAGCCCTTTGGAAGGTTTTCACAGCGGCTTCAGTGCCAGGGCCAAATACGCCATCGCGGCTAATCGCGATGCCCTTGCGGCCTAAGGCGTCCTGGAGGGCTTGCACATCCTTACCCCGTAGGAAGGGCTGATTGAGGGCCAAGGTGCGATCGCCCGGTTCATAGTCCTTTGGCGGTGGCGGCGGTGGCGGCGCACCGGTGCTGCGCCGCGCCAGGTAGTCCTGAATAGAGAGGCGTCCGTCTAAAAACTGCTGTCCGGCAGCACTAAAGGCAACCCCCGGTGTCCCCGACAAAAACAGCTTGGCCTCAGTCAACCGCCGTCGCAGCAATCCTAATTCCACGTTGGAGTTGGGATTGCGATAAAGGGAGAACGCCCGCTCAATATCCTGCCACTGACCATCCCTCAGCACTCGGGTGAGGGTTTGAAAGTCGGAAGAGCCATAGAACGCGGCTCCTAGATTATAGGCAAAGCTAAGGATGGCACTGCGCTGGGCATCGTTCATGCCCGCCCAGGTGGGGATGCGGGTTTGGGGAGGTAAAAACTGATTTTCGAGCTTGAGCAGCAGCAGTCGGGTGGCTTCGGCTTCAGTAATGGTTTCCCCGAGCCGCACCTTACTGCCATCGGCTTTGCGGGTGCTGCCATAGCCAATGGTATAAGGTTCGCCTCCTGATAACGGGTCGGGATAAGCCGCTGAGGCAAAGCCCTCAAACTGCTTAATTAAGTCAATTGCTTGCTGGGGGATTGTCGCCATGGTCACCCTTCCTCAAAGCCTATGCCCTCATAACCTTACTGATAGATTGCCAAAAGCGTGCAGGCAGCGGGCTAGATTTTGTTGAATTTCAATAGTTGCTAGCCATGAATGTTGACGGCGACCCAGTTCCCTATTGATCTGACCAAACTGCCAGCTCATTGCCATGGGGATCCAAAAAGTGGAATCGCCGTCCGCCAGGGAAAGCGAAGATGTCCTGGCAGATGCGTCCGCCATTGGCAAGGACATTCGCCTTAGTGCCTTCTAAATCTGTTGCGAATACAATCACCAGCGCCGCCCCCTGATCAGTCCGAGAACACAGGCTGGACTTGTAAAAGCCCCCCTTCCAGGGTTTGATCCGAAAATGCCCGATACTCCGGCCCAAAATCGGTAAACACCCAGCCAAAAGTGCGGCTATAGAACGCCTCGATCGCATCAAAGTCCGTTCCTGGCAGCTCAATGTAATCAATCCGCTGATCCTGGGCCATGGTGGGTTCTCCTGGAAGTGCTATTGCTCATGGTCATCCTAAAGGCCATTCAACATTCAAAACTCACCCCTTCCGGGTCAGCTTCGTCTTGCTTGAATGTAGGCTATCCCATCACCCTCCAATCCCTTAGCGACTGGTTAGCCACAACACCATTGGCAGCGTCAAAAAACTCAGCAGCGTTGATAGCACGATAGTGCGGGCAACCCGGACCGTATCGCCGCCTAACTCCGTCACCCAAATCAACGAATTCACCGCCACCGGCATCGCGGCTTGCAGCACCAAAACTTGGAGGTCTAAACCCGTTAGCCCCAACAATCGCCCCACCCCATAGGCGGAGAGGGGGGCGACCACCAACCGTAGCGCTGAACCAAAGATTTCGTGGCGTCCGAACACCAGTTGGGTGCGAGAGAGCTGGATCCCTAAGGTCAGTAACGCTAGGGGAATTGCCCCCTCTCCCAACAGGTTGACAGCGCGATCCAGGGGCAGGGGCAGCGTCCCGCCGCTGAGTTGTAGAGCTAAGCCCGCGATCGCGGCCCAAAATACCGGCAACCGCAGGGTCAATCGGCAACCGGCTCCCAAACCCACGCCTTTCAAGATAGTGGGAAAGAGGCTGGCAATCATCAGGCTGGACCCCACCAGGTAGATCACCGCTCGCTCTAGACCGGCTTCTCCCAGGGAGAACAGCACAAAGGGCAGGCCCATATTGCCGACGTTAGAAAACAAGCTGGTGGCGATCAGGCTTTTGCGGGCCTCGGCGGGTAAGTTGAGGGTGCGTCCTAGGGCGATCGCCAACAGATACAGCAGCCCACTGTTGAGAAAAAAGGCGGTAACGATGCGATCGCATTACTCCAAGCCAGGGTAGTGTTGGCTAAACTCATCAACACTAGGGCCGGGACCAAGGCATAGATATTCACCCGCGCTAGGGTCGATAAGTCGAGATCAAAACTGCGGCCCACCGCGAAACCGACCAGGGCTGCCAGGGCAATGGGCAACACCGCTGCGATCAAAACCGTCATAAACAAAAATCGCACTATAGCAGTCGCTAGCGTCCCCTACCGTTTGCTGAATGCCATGCTGTGATCCCCCATTGCCCATCTGAGAACCGCACCAGCTATGGATATGTCGATTGATGCAAATCGCGATCGCCGCCCCCAATCGGGCCGACTCACTTCAATGGGCCGCGCCCTGTTTGCGCCGGTAGATATTGCCGCCCTGGTGTACTTTCGGATCGCTTTTGGGCTGGTCATGCTCTGGGAGGTCTGGCGCTATTTCGACCATGGCTGGATTGGCCGCTACTGGATCGAGCCGGTGATGCACTTCACCTACTACGGCTTTGATTGGGTGCGCCCTTGGCCGGGTAACGGCATGTATCTGCACTTTGTCGGCTTAGGTCTCTTGGCGATCGGCATCACCCTGGGCTACTGGTACCGGGTCTGTACGGTGCTGTTTTTCACCGGTTTCACCTATATCTTTCTGCTAGAAAAGGCCCGCTATCTCAACCACTTTTATCTGATTTGCCTAATTAGCTTTCTGCTGATTTTTATCCCTGCCCATCGGGCCTTTTCGATGGATGTTTGGCGTCACCCCCGCCTGCGATCGCCCACCGTTCCAGCCTGGACCTTGGGGCTGTTGCGGCTACAGTTGGGCATTCCTTACGTTTATGGAGGGTTGGCCAAGCTGAATGGCGATTGGTTGCAGGGGGAGCCGATGCGCATGTGGATGGCGAATCGCACCGACTTTCCGGTGATTGGCAGCCTCTTTACTCGGGAATGGATGGTCCATAGCCTCAGCTACGGGGGGCTGCTCCTGGATCTGCTGGTGGTGCCACTGCTCCTGTGGCGGCGCACCCGACCCTTTGCGTTTGGGGCAGCGCTGATCTTTCACCTGATGAATGCCCGCTTGTTTGCAATTGGGATTTTTCCCTGGTTCATGATTGCGGCAACCCTGGTCTTTTTCCGCCCGGATTGGCCTCGGTTACTGTGGCAGCAGCGATTGGGACTACGGGGGCTGCGTCACCGTTCATTCTCCCGGCCTACCGGTTCTGAGCGCATTGCGTTTCCCAAGCGCCAGCGGCCCGTGCTCCCATCAGGCCCGCTTTCGTCGAGACAGTCCCTCATCCTAGGGCTGCTGAGCGTCTATACCGCCCTCCAATTACTGCTACCTCTGCGCCACTACTTCTATCCCGGCAATGTCAGTTGGACCGAGGAAGGTCATCGATTTGCTTGGCATATGAAATTGCGATCTAAATCGGCGGACGCGGTGTTTGTGGTGTTTAACAAGACCGACAATATCGTCCGCATCATCGAGCCAGAGGAGTTTTTACCCCGTTGGCAATCCCGCAAGATGGCCACTCGTCCCGATATGATCCTACAGTTCAGCCACTTTCTGGCCAAACGTTTGGCCCTGACCGATCGGAACGGGTGGAGGTGCGCGCCGAGGTATTCGCCTCCTTGAATGGGCGGGGCTATCAACGGCTCGTTGATCCCACCGTGGATCTGGCCCAGGTCTCTCAGACCCTGATGCCGATGGATTGGATCTTGCCGTTGCAGGTACCGCTATCCAACCCATCGGATTTATAAAACACCCTTGTGCTTCTCGAAGGGGCCACCCTGCCATCAGGGGTGACCTGGTTTAGCGCATACTGGGTACGGACTTGGGCCGCTGCACCATGCTGGATTTCCGTCATCCCAATAGCCTCTGGGCCACCGTCGCCGTCGAAACCCTGGTGCGTTTAGGACTGACAACGGCGGTGATTTCCCCTGGCTCCCGCTCCACCCCCTTGACCCTGGCCTTAGCGGCCCATCCCCAGGTGGAGGCAATCCCGGTATTGGATGAGCGATCGGCCAGTTTTTTCGCCCTGGGGCGGGCCAAGGCGACAGGGATGGCGGTGCTGCTGGTCTGTACCTCGGGGACAGCGGGGGCCAACTACTTTCCAGCGGTGATTGAAGCCTGGGAAAGCCAAGTGCCGCTGCTGATCTTGACCGCCGATCGCCCCCCCGAGTTACGCCATTGCCGCTCGGGTCAGACCATCGATCAGCAAAAGCTGTTTGGCACCTATGTCAATGGCTATGCAGAATTGGGCCTCCCCGAAGCGACCCCGGCGGCTCTGAGCTATCTGAGGCAAACCCTGAGCCACTATTGGCAGCAAGCCCATGGGCCTGGGGCAGGGCCGATTCATCTCAACTGTCCGTTTCGGGATCCGTTGACCCCGCCGATTGTGCCTGCTCTGGACCCGGCGATGACCGCTTTAGAAGCGACGTGGAAGCCTACTTTTTTTGACCACCTCTCTCCCCTGGAGTCGTCGCCGCGCCTGTTGCCGCGCCTGCCCCCTGATTTAGCCGCGACAGAGCGGGGGGTGATGATTGCGGGTCCGGCTCAACCGGTGGACCCGATCGCCTATTGCCAAGGGATCGCGGCGCTTTCTAAAACCCTGGGTTGGCCCATCCTGGCCGAAGGGCTATCGCCCCTCCGAAATTACGGGCATTTGAATCCCGGCTTGGTGACCACCTACGATGCCCTATTGCGCCAGCCTGAGTTGGCCATTGGTTTGGCCCCGGACCAGGTTTTGCAAATTGGCCCCTTGCCCACCAGTAAGGTGTTGCGGCAGTGGCTCACGGCAGTTGATCCACTACGGTGGGTGATTGGCATGGGGGATCGCAATGGCGACCCGCTCCATGGCCGCACCCGTTCCTTAGGGGAGATCTCCTTGGACGGTTTGGCGTCCATGATTTCAGTTGAGCGGTCTCAATCGCCTCAGCCCCACCAGCCCCCGCCTTATTGGCAAACTTGGCAGCATTGGGAAGCGATCGCTCGCCAGCGACTCGATCACACCCTGGCCAAACTCGATCGCCCCTTTGCCGGTAAAGTCCCTTGCTGATGGCCCAAGTCCTCCCCGCCAACATGCCGGTGTGGATCGCCAATAGCACCCCCGTGCGGGATGTGGAATGGTTTTGGCCAGTGGGAGATCGGGGGATTAAACCCTGCTTTAATCGGGGGGCAAATGGCATTGATGGCACCCTATCCACGGCGCTGGGGATGGTCCATGGCGGTCATGGTGTGTTGCTTACGGGGGACTTGGCGCTGCTGCACGACAGCAATGGCTTTTTGATTCGGCCTCAGTTGCGGGGCCATTTGACCATTGTGCTGATCAATAACCAGGGAGGCGGCATTTTTGAGATGCTGCCGATTGCCGATTTTGAGCCTTACTTTGAGCCCTTCTTCGCTACGCCCCAATCGGTCAACTTTGAGACCCTCTGCGCCGCCCATGGGGTCACCTATGAGCTTATTCACACCTGGACACAGTTGGCAGAGCGACTCAGAGAGTTCCCCGAACAGGGCATTCGCTTGCTGGAGGTGAGGAGCGATCGCCAGCAAGACGCCCAACAACGCCTCAATCTTTTGGATCAGGTTCTGACTTAAACGTTCTGAATTTTAAGGATTGAATGTTAAGTTCATCACCCCGATAGCCCAGCGCGACTGGGATATCGATGGAGCAGCGTAAAGAAAAGGTTGAAATCAAAGCTGCGGGGGTCAAGGCGGCTCCCAGACCGATCAACCCGTTGATGGGTGGTAATGCGGCTATCGGGAATGCTGCTGTTAGACAGTAACCAAGCCGCAGATTCATACTGCGCTCGGGTATACCCGCTGTGGGTACGACCGTTGCCTCGGCCATCACTGGGAGTCTCAAAGGAGACATGGTAAGCGAAGTTATTTACCGATGGGGGGGAAGGCGGGGTTGGTCCGTACGGTTTCAGGACCATTGGGGCCATCAAAGACAGAATTCCCAGCCCCGTAGGCGCGATTTTCGGGCGGGACGATGTAGTAGACGGTGCCATCTAAACCAATCAAGGTGTGGTAGCTCACCTGATCGGCATCGTTGGAATGATAGTTCTGAAACAGGTTGATGGCACTCTGGGCCGACCCCACGGTTTCATGGAGCACTGCAATAAAGGCATTGCTGACCGGATTGCCGTAGGCATCGGTGCTGTAGCGATCGCCATAATTACTGGGATCAGCCAGGGTGATTTCTTGGCGGGGCTGATAGTTCGGGGCCGTCTGGGCCACTAAGTTGGGTGCCGGCAAGGCAAAGTCTTGAGAGGCATGGTCATCGGTCGGGACGAGCACCGTGATGGCCGCTTGACCCACTGCGGGCAAGCCCGTTACGGCATCCACTGCCATCAGCCGATGGAAAGAGGGCCAAAACAATGCCCACAAAAATGCTAAGAGCAGCGTCAGCACCCCGCCCAAAATCCCTGTCCGCTGCCAAGTTTGTCGCCGCCCCATGGCTAATTCCTACGCTCCGAATTTAGATTGACCGCCATCAGTTATGCCCATGCTGGGCTAATTCGTACCCATGCTGGGCCTATTTTGCCTGAGGAGCTGAAAGGCAAGCAAAATGTTTACTTTTGTTGCGGAAATCTCTCGGCCCAGTGACTACCAGGCAGACCAGCGATCCAGGGCGCGCTTACCACCCCAACGGTTGACAATTTCATCATCATAGTCATCCGCTAGCTTCACCACCGTATTCACGGAGTAGGCCAGCTCAATCTGATCACAGGTAGACCCGACCAAGCTATGTTCAAAGACAACGTCGTTCTCAGAATCTAGCGCAAACCGCCCAAAGCGAATGCCGTTGTTTTCGCGCAAGAGGTAATAGGCTAGGTCGGGGGTGATCTCCACATCGGTGACCACGTAGGAGCGGGTCGTAATCAGGGCATCATCGCCTTCCCAAGGCATTACCCGCGTTGAAGTTACTGCTGAGCCAAAATTAATGATAAAGAGCGGCTCATCGCCAAAGGTTAAAACGCCGCCCCCAAAGAGTTCGTACATCCAAGGGCTGATGCGTTCATAACAAGCTTGCTGGGCAGAGGTCTGGAAATCCATTGAGTCAGGAGGAAGGCGATCGCGTCCCAATTCTCTCATCTTTCTTTACCCCTCTTGGGATCAACTGACTTGGGATGATTAACGCTTGGAGCAATTAAAGCGACGCTATCGATAGCAGGATGGGAGTTTGATCATGGCTGAGGGGACTCCGACCCCAAATACCGGTGTTGATTTGGCGGCAGAACTGGATGCCGTGGTCAGAGACTTTGACGATTTGCAGACCGAGCTGACTTATCGTCAGGCTCAGGGTACCCTGCAAACCCTGCTAGAGCACCTCACCCTCACTCCCCGAGAAAGCGCCGATCTGCAGTCGGAAGTTCAGGAACTAACCGGCTTGCTGACCAAGCTGGAACAGGCCGTGATCCAGATCGCCGTTTTCGGGTTGGTGGGTCGGGGTAAGTCTTCGTTGCTGAATGCCTTGCTGGGTAGCGACGTGTTTGCCACCGGCCCCACCCATGGGGTGACCCAACAACTGGCAACGGCCCCATGGCAGGTGCAGCAGGAAGCGATCGCCCCTGAGCAAACCGTCTGGCGGGTGAGTTCCCGCACCCCCGATCAGGCTCGCATTGAGTTGATCGATACCCCTGGTTTAGATGAGGTGAATGGGGCGGTGCGGGAGCAACTGGCTCAGCAGGTGGCTCAGACGGCTGACCTGATTTTATTTGTCGTGGCCGGTGACATTACCCGCCGTGAATATGAAGCCCTGGCGGCGCTGCGCCAGGTGCATAAGCCGATTTTGCTGGTGTTCAATAAGGTTGATCAGTACCCGCCAGCGGATCGTCAGGCGATTTTTGAGGTGCTCCAGGAACACCGCCTCCACACCTTGATTGCCCCCGAAGAGATGGTGATGGCGGCGGCGGCCCCTCTGGTTGCCCAGGCCACCCGCCGTGCCGATGGTCGCCTCGTTACTCGGATGGCGCGGGGGGAGCCGCAAATCACCGATTTAAAGCTGAAGATTTTGGATGTTTTGCAGCGGGAAGGGCTGGCCCTCGTGGCCCTCAACACCCTGCTCTATGCCGATGATCTCAGCGACACCATCCGAGAAAAAAAGCTGCACCTGCGCGATCGCGCGCTGATGAGGTGATTTGGCAGGGGGTGATGGCCAAGGCGATCGCCGTCGCCCTCAACCCGATTACGGGCATTGATGTGCTGACCGGGGCGGTGGTGGATGTCACCCTGCTGCTGACCCTATCGCGCCTCTATGGTTTACCCCTCACCCAGCAGGGCGCGGTGAAGCTGCTGCAAACCATGGCCCTAGAACTGGGTGGGCTGTCGGTGAGTGAGCTATTGGTCACCCTCGGGCTGAGCTCGCTCAAGGGGCTGCTCGGCCTCACGGCCCCCGCCACAGTTGGGCTCGCCTTACCCCCCTACTTGGCGGTGGCGATCTCCCAGGCAGCCGTGGCGGGGGTGGCCAGTTACGGCTTAGGTAAAGTTGCCAAGGCTTACTTTGCTCAGGGGGCCAGTTGGGGGAGCAACGGCCCTAAAGCCTTGGTGCAGGAGATTTTGAGCACTGTCGATCAGGACTCGATCCTAAATCGCGTCAAGGCCGAATTATTGGCCAAAATCCATGGGCCTAACGCGGCTAGCGCCCCCGTTGAACCTGCCGCTGATTCCCCTGGGTTTAGCAACGAAATGTGACAAGATGAGAGCAGTAATGATCATCCGCGCGCATGACTGCTTCTGAATCCCGTTCGATTCCTGCGTATCAAAAACTCAAAACCCTCCGCCCTCTGCTGCTGAAGTTTCATAAAGCCCTGCTCGAAGCGGAGCGCGATCGCTACGAGCGCATCCACGGCCCCATTGCCTCAAAAGGCGAATTCTTCCAGCTTGTGATTAGCGATGACTGGTTTAGCTGGCTCCGCCCGATCTCGAAGTTCATTGTGCAAATGGATGAGGTGTTGTGGGCTAAGGAGCCGGTTTCTCCCAACCAAATTTATGATCTTCTGAATGAGGCCCGCGCCCTCGTTTCCCCCACTGAGGCCCATAGCGATGCCGCCAGTCGCTATGGGCAAGCGATTCAGCAGGATACGACCCTGGTTGGTATGCACAACGCAGTGTCAGCCCTACTGGGCAATACTGCCTCAATGGGTGAACCTTAACGCAGGACTGCCGAGTCTTGAACAATGCAATGGGAAGCACCCTACCAGAGTTGCAGTTCACTGATGCTAATCTGGCCCGAAAAGCACACCTCCACATCGGCCCCCGGATCCCGCCGGCGCTGCCCATAGGCTCCCACATAGTGGAACTGACCCCCAATCACCGTAAACTCCGTGGGTAGCGGCTGGGTGCAGGCGGGACATTCCACCAACGCAGGCTCCGGATCATCTGAGCTGACGTAGGGCAAATTCACATTCCAAAACCGCCCCGGTGGCAAAGGTCTGCCCATCAGCTTGCTCAGTACCTTGGCGGTGAGGCGGGTCGCCATATCCCAGTTAATGGGTTGGTGATTCTGAATATATTGGGAGATGGCAATCCCAGGCACCCGTAGCAGGGTTGCTTCTCGCACTGCTGCTACGGTCCCAGAAACATGCACATCAGCCCCTAAGTTGCCCCCCGCATTAATGCCCGATAGCACCCAGCGCGTTTCTGGATACAGGTAGCTCAGGGCAACTCGGGTGCAGTCGGCAGGGGTGCCACCGATGGCATACTCCCCCACCCGGCGGGGCTCAATGGCAATGGGGCCACCCCGATTGATTTGATGGCTACAGCCTGACAGGGGTTGGCTAGGGGCGACGATGGCCGTTGCTTGACCCGAGAGCGCCGCCTGTAGGGCACGAATGCCGGGGGCATCAATGCCATCGTCGTTGGTGAGCACAATGGTCATAACCCCTAAGCCATTTCACCCGCGAAGACCTGTTGGGCTGGCCCGGTCATGTAGACCCGGTTATCGGTCACAGACCATTCAATCTGTAGGGGGCCGCCGGGTAGCTCGACGGTGGCGCTGCGATCGCAATGATCGGTCAATACCCCTGCCACGAGGGCGGCACAGGCCCCAGTACCGCAGGCCAGCGTAGCCCCAGCGCCCCGCTCCCATACCCGCATTTTTAAATGGTCGCGGCTGATGACCTCGATAAATTCTGTATTAACCCGCTGGGGAAAAGCCGGGTGATGCTCAAACTGTGGCCCTAAATCAGCCAAATCAATTGTGGCCACATCCGTCACAAAGGTGATGCAGTGGGGGTTACCCATGCTGACACAGGTGACGGCCCAAGGCTGATTGGCAACTTCCAGCACCTGATTCACCACCTTTTCCCCTGGGGTGGCCAAGGTGGTGGGAATCTGCTCCGCCAGCAGGATGGGCGCTCCCATATCCACAGTGATCTGGCCGTCAGGTTGCAGCTTCGGGGTGATCACGCCCGCAAGGGTGTGAATCGTATAGGCTTTAGACCCCTCGGGAGCCTGACCAGCGGCGGTTTCTAAGGCGGCGATGAACTGGGCCAAGCAGCGGATGCCATTACCGCACATTTCTGGCTCTGAGCCATCGGAGTTAAAAATCCGCATGGTGTAATCGCTGCCCGATTGACCGGGCAAGGCAAAAATCACCCCGTCGGCTCCGATGCCAAAGTGGCGATCGCACCACTGGACCGCCTGCTCGGGGGTGAGTAGGGGCTCGGATTGATGGCGATTATCAATCAGGACAAAATCATTTCCCAAGCCGTGATACTTACTAAATGCGATCGCCATTGTGCCTCTTCAAGAATCCTCTGCAAATCATAATTCTCTGCGATCCGGTTCTGCCATGACTGATTTTCTGCCTGAGTTACCCGCTCTCGGGTTGGGCAACAACCGCAGCTCTAGAACCGGTTGAAAGCGCTATCTTTAATCCTAGAACTTTCCCTGGCCCGACTCCGTCGTCATTGCTTGACTTTGTGGTGTTTGCTGGGCAGTGATGGTCAGTGGCAACTGCTGAACAGGGTAAGTTAAAACCAGACTTTTTATGGATTGCCCTAGGGGGCAGTAGCGTCTATGACTTTAGAATTGAATACCGGCCTGCCTAGCACGAAATGGCTACAGGGGGCGCTGCGTGACAAGCAGTCCCTAGAGGTGAAGTTAGTGACTGGGGATGTCCTTAGGGGCACCGTCCGCTGGCAAGATCCCCAGTGCTTATGTATCGATACCGATGGTCAGGCCACTGTGGTTTGGCGGAGCGCGATCGCCTACCTAAAATTCAGCGGAGCCACGAGCCAGACCGTTCAAGACAATGCGCTCCTCCAGGCTGGCTCCTAGAATGACCCCCATCAAACCAACGATGTCTTTATCCCGGCCCCTGGGTCTCAAGGCCATGCTCGGAAGACGCCCATGGCCCTGGCGAGCCGTGACCTTTATGGTCGTTGCGAGTTTCGTTGCCGCACTCGTGACCCTGCTCAGCCCCCTGCCAGCCCAAGCCTACGATGTCGCCATTCAACCGGCCAGCCCTCAACAGGGAGACACGGTGGCGATTGTCGTAACCGCAAATGCCGGTACCAGGGACACTCCTACGGTCAGCGTGAATGGAGAAACCTATCCCACGTTTGCTCTAGGGAGCGGGCGTTACCGGACCCTAGTACCCAGCAGCCCCCTGCACAGCTCGGGGCGCTATGTGATTCAGGTGACGGGCTCCGAGCGGACCCGCAATCCCGCCTTTTGGCTCGATCGCCGTAACTTTCCCGTTCAGCGCATCACCCTATCCTCAAGCGCTGCCAGCATTGAAGGCACTGATCACGAATTTGACCGGGTGCAGGCGTTTAAAGATGTGCTCAGCCCTCAGAAATATTGGAACGGCCCTTTCCTGCGCCCGAGCCAAGGCCGAGTGAGTTCTGAATATGGCGTGCGCCGCTATTACAATGGCGTCTTTGCTGAAGATTACTACCACCGGGGCATCGATTACGCCGCTGCTACGGGCTCTCCGGTGGTGGCTCCCGCTGCGGGACGAGTCTCGCTAGTGGGGAGAGTCGCTGACGGCTTCGCGCTCCACGGCAACACCATTGGCATTGACCATGGCCAGGGGGTCGGCAGCATCTTCATTCACCTCAATAGCATTGCGGTGAGTGAAGGGGA
Organism: Leptolyngbya sp. RL_3_1; assembly: GCA_012032425.1. Lineage (GTDB taxonomy): Bacteria > Cyanobacteriota > Cyanobacteriia > Phormidesmidales > Phormidesmidaceae > PCC-6406. The sequence goes on from JAAUQE010000001.1 coordinate 28,894, forward strand.
CATGGTGCAGCCCGGTCAGACCATTGGCACCATCGGTTCTACTGGCGCGTCTACTGGCCCCCACCTTCACTGGGGCGTATATGTGAATGGCGTCGCGGTTGATCCGGGTCCCTGGCGCAACGGCAGCATAGAGTAGAGGTAGCCCCCGGACATGCAAATGCGTCTTTTTGGGTCCTAGAGCGGGTCTGCAAAAGTTTCTGGATAGTGCTGTCAGCTTTCTTAGGGCACCGGGCACAATAGACCCAATCAGACAAGACGGGTTCTTAAACCCTAATGCAGTGCCGAGATGATACCTGGGTTAGGTTTAGGGATGGCAATGAAGAGTGGGGATACCATGAGCATCGAGAAAATTGTCGAGCAAGCGCTCCAGGATGGCTACCTCACCCCTGCAATGGAAGCCGAAGTGGGACGGATTTGCGATACGGCATCGGAGCTATCCATTGAAGAGTACATGGCCCTTGATCGGCTCATGGGTGCGCTACTCACGGGTGAAGTGGTCGCGGTGCCCCGGAAGCAGTTCATCAATGTGATGGAAGAACTCGTGCTGACGGAGGCAATCTCGCGGGTCGCTGAAATTGAAGCCAGTACCGATGCCACGTTAGATTTGGGTGATATTGCGGCCTATGCTTTGAACCGCTTGCCACCGCTCTACGCCACCACCGAAGAGGGGGCACTCTATCAGCGTGATAAAGCTCGGGAAGAATTGGCAGCCTTGATCGCTGATCAGGTCAAAGATGCGATTTCTCGGAATATGAATCAGCCGGAGTTTTACCCGGAGCGGCAGACCCTGAAGAAGGGAGACGATGTGTTGGGGCAGGTGAGCAGTTTGTTGAAGGACTATGCCCACAAATTTGAACCCAGCGAACAGGGCGGCGTGTCATCTTAAGGTTTCGACGCTTTGGATCATCCTCCGTACCCCGTAAAAGGTGAGTAAGGGTTGTGCCGCTGGATCGGTGAGCAGCCAGATTAGGCGTTCGGCGCTCAGCACCCGACCCGCTCCCCAATCGGTCACTCGTGTAAAATCAGCCAGTTTTTCAGGGTCGGCACTAACAGTCCGCCACGATCCCGGTAGCGATCGCCTGCAAAAGCTGCTGTTTGGGATCGGTTAAGCCACCCAATGCTTGAGTCGCCAGGGCGAGAAGCGCTGCCGATCTAGTGGCAGATCGATGGGAGGGCGTCATGGGCATGGGGGGCATCGGGCTGGACCAATTTTATGGGGGCGATCGCAACTCTGACCAGGAAAAGGTGGGTAGGGTCGTCTCTCTTCAGGGGGGCGGCCCCTTGTCCGGATGTCCGCTACCCCCTAAAATTGCAGCCGCTCCCTGTACTCCCTCCTATGACCAGTTCACTCCTTCAATTCACCGAGGGTCCGCCCCACCAGATCTTGACCGTTACTCCCCCCCCTGACGGTTTTGCTCTGACCGGTCGCCTGTCGATTCCAGGGGATAAGTCAATCTCCCATCGGGCCTTAATGCTGGGGGCGATCGCCAGTGGTGAAACCCGCATTCAGGGCTTACTCCTGGGGGAAGATCCCCGTAGCACCGCCGCTTGCTTTCAGGCCATGGGGGCGACTATTTCTGATTTAGAGCAAGACTGGGTAACGGTGCAGGGGTGCGGCCTCGGCAACTTGCAAGAACCTGACCAGGTTTTGGATGCCGGTAATTCTGGCACCACTCTGCGATTGATGCTCGGGCTGTTAGCCTCCCAACCCGGTCACTTTTTCACCGTGACCGGTGATGCCTCTTTGCGATCTCGCCCCATGGGCCGGGTGATCACCCACTAACCGAAATGGGAGCCACCATCTGGGGACGTCGTCAAAATACTCTGGCTCCGTTAGCCCTGCGGGGGCAATCCCTCAAACCCATTCACTATCAGTCCCCGATGGCATCTGCCCAGGTGAAGTCCTGTGTATTGTTGGCTGGGCTCCTAACCGAAGGAGATACTACGGTCACGGAACCGAGTCTTTCCCGAGACCATAGCGAGCGGATGTTAAAGGCTTTTGGGGCCAATCTAACGGTAGATTCAGAGACCTGTAGTGTTACCCTTCATGGCCCTGCTGAATTGGTGGGACAGACCGTGGTGGTGCCGGGAGATATCAGCTCTGCCGCTTTCTGGCTAGTGGCGGCGGCGATCACCCCCGGTTCCGATCTCGTCGTCGAAAACGTGGGGATTAACCCTACTCGCACCGGCATCCTCGAAGCCCTCCAGGCCATGGAGGCAGACATTACCCTAGAGAATGAGCGGGTGGTCACCGGGGAGCCCGTAGCCGATCTGCGGGTGCGCCACAGCCCCCTAAAAGCAGCCACCTTTAGCGGCGATTTGATTCCCCGGATGATTGATGAAATCCCGATTCTGGCGGTAGCGGCCCTCTATGCCCAGGGCACGACGATGATTCGCGATGCGGCGGAACTCCGGGTAAAGGAGAGCGATCGCCTCGCGGTCATGGCCAGCCAACTCACCGCTCTGGGGGCACAGGTCACCGAACATCCAGATGGTCTAGACATTCAGGGGGGGGCGTCACTCACGGGGGCCAGCGTCGATAGCCATACCGACCACCGCATTGCCATGAGTTTGGCGATCGCTGCCATGGGCGCTAAAGGCCCCACCACCTTGCATCGGGCTGAGGCGGCAGCCGTCTCTTATCCCCGTTTTTGGGATAGCCTCACTCACCTGTGCCAACCCACTTAAATTAGCCCTGCATTGACCCTGATGTCGTTAGGGCTGCAAGGTTGCAATGGCAGGGTTTCCCAGGGATGATACAAGGAGGATCTAAGGATGAGGTTTTCCGCCCAACGGGAAGTCAGTACGGTGATGGGTCGGCAGGGGTTTAATCAAGGGATGACGCGCATCAGTTTGGTTCATCCCCACCCCTACCCTGCTCAGCCGCAGTTTATCGGGTCCAATGTTGCTGCCGCGACCAATGCGTGCTGGAGCAGCAGTTGGGCTCTTATTCCCTAGGCAACTGCCCCCCGATGTATAAACTTTTAGTAATTGAAAGCGATGGGGAGATTCGCGATCGCCGCGTCTCTCTGCTAGAGGACAGTGGCTTTGAAATAATTGTGGCGGCGACGGTGGATGGCGGCCTAAAAATCGCCCAGCGCCAGCCCCCTGATCTGATTTTGGCGGGGCTCGACCTGACCGCAGACAGCCATGGCCAACTGCTGCAAACGGTGTTGACCAAGTCTGAGCTGGCCGCAATTCCGGTGATTGTGATTACCCAGCACAGCGATCGCGATTATCAGCGGCAATGCATCACCCTCGGGGCCGACGACTGCTTGGTGACCCCCTTTACCGACGATGAACTGCTGGGGGCGATCGCCATTCGGTTGCGTAAGCAAGACGCCCTTACCCAGCGCTATAACACCTTGATGCGCCACACGGCTGAGCGTCTCAATCGCCTTTCCCATTACGATAGCCTCACGGATTTACCCAATCACCATCTCCTGCAACAGCGATTGATACTGGCCGTGAATCGCGCTGCGGTGGGCAATCAGCGGGTGGCCCTGCTCTCCCTCAGTTTGGATCGGCTGCGGCAAATCAATAACACCCTCGGCTTCCCCGCTGGGGATACCCTGCTGCGAGCCGCTGCCCGCCGGTTGACCGGCATCTTGCCCCCCTCCACTGCCGTGGCCCGGTTAACCGGCAATCAATTTGCCATTGTCCTCCCCGCCCCCAAGCACCGGGAGGATGTCGCTGCCATTACCGAAGAGGTGATCGACAGTCTGTCACGATCGTTTTCGCTACCGGGCCATGCGGTTTTTGTCACCACCAGCGTCGGCATTGCCCTATTTCCCGACGACACCCAAGATATCAGTACCCTATTGCGCCAAGCGGATGCCGCCTTAGATTGGGCTAAGGGCCAAAAGAGTAATTCTTATCGGTTCTACCGTTCCGATATGCCCGTCGTTTCAGGAGATGAACTCCAACTCGAAACCTGGCTACGCTATGCCGTTGAACGTCAGGAATTTGAGGTGCGTTACCAACCCAAACAAAATCTCAGGACTGGTCGAATTGAGGGGGCCGAAGCCTTGATTCGTTGGCATCATGCTGACTATGGCTATGTTTCCCCCGCACGGTTTATCCCCCTCGCCGAGGAAACCGGCCTGATTACCCGATCGGGGAATGGATGTTGCGGGCCGTCTGCACGCAAGCGGCCCAATGGCTGGCTGAGGGCCTACCCCCCGTTAAGATTGCCGTCAATTTATCCAGTGTTCAACTCAACCAGTCCCAACTCTGCGAGGTCTTAAAGCAGATCTTGGCCGATACCGGTCTCCCCACGCAGTCCCTAGAACTGGAAGTCACCGAGACGGCCCTGATGCAAGATATCAGCACTGCCCTAGAAATCTTGCACCAGCTCAAGGATTTGGGGGTGGGGCTGGCGATCGATGACTTTGGCACCGGCTACGCCTCCTTGAGTTATTTGCGAGAACTGCCCATCGATATTTTGAAAATCGATACCTGCTTCGTGCGGGGGGCGGATCACGATCCGAAGAACCAGGCGATTTTGCAGCGCATTATTGGCCTTGCCCATGACTTCAGCCTATTGGTAGTGGCTGAAGGGGTGGAAACCGAGGCGGAGCTAGCGCTCTTGCGCAGCTATGACTGCGATCTCGTGCAAGGGTTTTTAATCGGTGCCCCCATGACCGCAGCAGAGCTGGTGGCCTGCCTCTAGGGACATTTCCTCAACGCCCCTGTGTCTGACTCTGCCGGGGGGCAAGGGGGTTAAGGGGCCAAGGCGATGTAGATGATTAATTCGTAATGGCTTGGCGCATCCAGGCTTCGATGCCATCGGCCAAGGTTTGGGCCAGTTGTAATTGGGCCTCCGGATCAGTAATCCATTCAAACTCTTGGGGATTGATCATAAAGCCCAGTTCCAACAGCACCGAGGGCGCGACGGTGGGGCGGGTCAGAGCGAGGTTATTCCAGTAGATGCCGTAAGCCGGACGATTCAGCACTGACACGAGGTAATCGTGCAGGAAGATCGACAGCCCCTGGGCTTGGGGATGGTACCAAAAGGTGCCAATGCCCGCCGTGTTCAGGGCATCTCCGGCATCGGGCAGGGCGTTGTAATGGATGCTCAGGGCCAGGGTGGGTTCGATTTGGTTGATGATATCGACGCGATCGCCCGGATACAAATCCTCGTCTCCCTCCCGAGTCATCACCACCGTTGCCCCCTTCGCCTCTAGCGCAGTGCGCAGCAATTGCGAAATAATCAGGGTGACGTCCTTTTCGGGATAGCCATTCGGCCCTCTAGCCCCCAAGTCATTTTCGCTGCCGTGGCCGGGATCGAGCAGGATGGTGGTGCCGCGCAGCGGTTGGTCCGGTGCAACCGCAGGCGGGTGGCGTAAGGAGAGCACGAGGGTGGTGCCCTCGTAATGGAGCTGGTAACCCCAGGGCTGCCCCCGCAGTTGCAGTCGGTATTGCGCCTGATCCGGCAAGAGCGGTTGCCAGGTAAAGCTGGCGATCGCGGCATCCGGCTGAATATAGATGGTGTCCGTTTGGGGCGTAGTGTTGTGCAGGGTGAGGGTCAGGCTGTCAGCAGTTTGGTTGACCGTCACCGGTACCGGCACCTCTAAGGGAAACAGGACCTCAGTCCAGCCAGGGCGCTGGCGAGAGATGGCACTGCGGATGATGGAGTGGGGAGGGACAGTCGCTGACGAAATCTGCGTTTCTGAAGCCCGAATCCAGGCCCCATAGTCGAGCCGTAGCCAATCTCCATGGCGTCCAATAATCGTAGCCTGGGTGCCCTGGGGTAGGGGGGTGAGGCGAGAATAGTCGGTACTCGGCCCCGTGCGGGCCGTGCCTGACGCCGCCACAACGGTCGCGATCGCCAACCCATTCACGGGGAGGGCTGCCAAGGTACCAGGGCCGCTTGGCGAACGGTTTGCTCTCCCAAGGTCAGGGTATAGACCGGAGCCGTAGGCGTGATCCCCTCTGGAATGCGGGTACAACCTTCGTAGCGACTAGCCCCCAGGGCAAAGGGGGCGTTCTGAGCAATCAAGACCCCATAATTGGCGGGCAGCACCATCGGGTTGGGGCTGGCCTGCAACAGCAAGCGCTGGTCACCCCAGGCCACAGAGACCGTCGCATCCGGAGGGGCGATCGCTCGAAAACAAAACCGCTCACCGGGTTGATGGGCAATATCCACTGCCGGGGTCAGATCGGTCAGCCCCAGGGTTTCTGGCAAGACTGGAGCCGTGGACAAGCGGGTAACTTGCAGGGTGAGGGTTTCATCCCCCTGGGTCAACGTAAACTGGTTATCGCCTAAAGCCAAGGGCAGGCTGGGGGCAAAGTGTCCGGCTGGGCTGCGATTTTCCACGACCTCCCCATTAATCCGGACTTCTTGGTCAGGAGCGGCAGTGCCAATCAGGAAAATTTGATCAGCGGTGGTCTGATGGGTAGAGGGAGGATAAGCCACAAAGAGAGACTGGGCAGTGGCGGGACTAGCCATGAGCATGATTCCACCCAAGACCCCAAGCCCTAGGATTTCCAGTCCCAGCGATCCCTGGTGATTAGCCCCCCCTCTTATCATTGCGATCTCCTCATCTCAGGCCGTTTGGCCCACTTTATCGCTTTTTATCGCTATCGCTTGGCGAGACCCTGGATTCTCCCCGTCAGGGTCATGCCCCGTATTGCGGCCCAAGTGCTAATCCTGGGGCTGAGGGCCTGCAAACACCACGGTAGTCCATAGAAAATTTTATACGAACTTTTCACTAACCCTGTCTCAGTAAAGTTTCGGTGAAAGTATTGTTCAAAGAGGTTTTGAGCAAACAGACATGCAGTAACTTACGAAAAGATACGGAGTAATGAAGACAACAACGGGGTGGGGATGCGGAAGTCAGGAGATTCCGCGCCTTCCTGACTCTACGCACGACGATTCTTTAGTGATTCCCTCTGAGCTATGACTTTTCGAGCTTTACACCTTGGCCTCTACGCTGCTGCACTCTGTCCCGGCCTGCTCTTGGGTGTGCCAGCCGCCCAGGGGATACAACTGACGCCATCGGCTGATGCTGATCCGGTGGCGCATCACTTACTGCAAGCCGCTGACTTAAACCAGCTCTTCTCAGTAGAAGCCATGTCAGAAGAGTTAGATGCCAGCCTCAAAGGCATTCTGGCGCTTCAGGGCCTGGAGTTTTATGCCAATATTCGGAGTACCCCCCTACGCAGTAACCGTTCCTGTATCCGAGCCAGTGCAAACGTCAGTGATCCTTGCGGCAGTCGCAACACGGCTACTCCATCCTTAGCGCTGCGGGCGGAAGATGGCGCGCTCGCTAACCAAGCGACTGCTTCGCGAGCCGGTGATGGCGCGTTGGTTACCGACAGTGCCACAGTTCGGACCGGAGCCTATAGCTTGGCGGGTGAACCAGAGGCACTACGAACGGAGAATGGCATCCTGGAAAATGAGCGATTGGAGGCCAGAACGGAAAGTGGATTTCTAGAAACCGAACTCCAAGCCATGGATAAAGCCTCGACCGAGACTGTGATTAATGCTATCGACCAGGATTCAGGCGATTCCCTGCTGAGTTTAGATGAGGAACCCACCAAAACCGCTGAAGAAATTCGTGCAGAAACCGAAGCCCGTCAAGAACTCTCTCGCCAACGCCAAGAAAATAGAGCCGCTCGGATAGAGGCGGCTCAGCGCAATCACACTGCTGACATGATTGCCAACGGCGCGCTAGCGGGTTTAGTGGTGGTCACTGTCGTCTCTGCTGTGGTCTACGATTTGAAGGGCCGGATGGCCCAACTCCTATCGGGTCGCTCACGCTACCGGGTCCACCAGCCCCCCCTCACCCCATCCCCTCACTCGCCCCTCAGGCGATAGGTGCTGCGCACCAAGCGAATCTGATCATAGGTATAGGTGCCTTGCAGGTGAGCGTGAATCTCGCTGAGGCGACCACTGTCAACCTGAGCGATCGCCCTTGCAATCTCTTCCTGCTCGGCGACTGAGACAATGGGGTTGATGTCTACCACCGTGCCCGCGTCGATCAGCTCAACGAGGTGTCGCAGAATGGTACTGGTTCTTAAATCCCGCTGTTCGGCAATCTCTGCCAGACTATGGCCCTGGCGATAGAGGTCGAGGGTGAGGGCGTGGGTATGGCCAGGGGCTGTAGCCTTGCTCTGAGTAGAACGGATGGCCGTTGCCTGGGTGGTCTGATGGGTAGCGGCGTCGGGGATGCCCCGCTCAGTACAAAACTGGGTAATTAAGTCGATAAAGGTATGGCCATACTGTGCGAGTTTGCGACTCCCTACCCCAGAAATCTGGCTAAAGGTCTGCTGCGTACGGGGTAGCCTTTGAGCCATTTGCCGCAGACTGGTTTCTGTAAACACCATGTAGGGGGCTACCCCTTGGGCATCCGCCAACTGTTTACGCAGCGATTTGAGTTGCCCTAGAAGCGTGGACTGATCGGCAGAGGGGACTGCATCCACTTGGGCCTCGCCCCCCGCAAGATCCTCTGGAATGGCCACCTGGACCGTCAGTTGTTTCCGCAGCACCTGCCAACTGGCGGCATTGAGTTGCAGCACGGGAAACCCATCTGTGGTTTCCTCGACTAAGCCCTGGTGTAAGAGCGATCGTCCCAGCAACTTCCATTGCTCAGCGCTGCGCTCTTGGCCAATGCCATAGGTTGAGAGCTGATCATGGCCGAGATCACGGATGCGTTTTTTGCGGGAACCGCGCAGCACGTCAATGATGTGAACCATGCCAAACCGCTCGCGGCAACGGGCCACGCAAGAGAGAAATTTCTGGGCCTCAACCGTCCAATCTTCTTGGGGACGGGGATAGCGACAGTTGTCGCAGCGATCGCAACCCGCCGTGAGGGTCTCCCCAAAGTAGGCCAATTGGATCTGGCGACGACAGACCGTACTCTCGGCATAGTCAATCACCTGACGCAACTGCTGCCGAGCAATATTTTGCTCCTGAGGATCCGGCTTTTGCTCAATGAGATAGTTGATCGTCGAAACATCGGCATAGCTGAAGTACACCGTGCAGTGGGCGGGTTCCCCATCCCGGCCTGATCGCCCCGACTCTTGGTAGTAGCCCTCTAGGGTACGGGGCAGATCATAGTGCACCACCAGCCGCACATCCGGCTTGTTAATCCCCATGCCAAAGGCAACAGTGGCGACCATCACCCGCACATCGTCTCGAATAAAGCGATGCTGATGCTCAGTGCGCTGGGTGTCTGACAACCCGGCATGGTAAGGCAAGGCTGCTACCCCATCCTGCTGTAGACGGGCAGCCACCTCATCTACCCGCTTGCGACTGAGGCAGTAAATGATGCCGCTGCCCTCCAAGCCCTGCACCTGAGTCAGTAAATCCCCGTAGGACTGCCGCGTCTTCGAGCGGACCTCGTAATAGAGGTTAGGCCGGTTGAAGCTGGCCACTAAAACCTCGGCGCGCTGCAACTGGAGTTGCTGCACAATGTCGTGGCGGACCCGCTCGGTTGCTGTCGCCGTCAGCGCCAAGACCGCAACCGAGGGAAAGGCGGTACGGAGGCGGTGGAGCTGGCGATATTCAGGGCGAAAGTCGTGGCCCCACTCTGAGACGCAGTGGGCTTCATCGATCGCAAACCCCGCAATGCCAACCCGTTGGTGGAGTTGGGTGAGAAACGGCCAGAAGTTTTCGCTGAGGAGCCGTTCTGGCGAAAGGTAGAGGAGCTTAGTCCGTCCCTCTAGTAAATCGGCTTGCCGCGATCGCACCGTCATCCCATCCAGGCTGCTATTCAGATAGGTCGCGGCGATGCCGTTATTGACCAAGGCATCCACCTGGTCTTGCATCAGGGCAATCAACGGTGAGACCACGACGGTTACCCCTAACCGCAGCAGAGCCGGTAGCTGATAGCACAGCGATTTCCCGCCGCCGGTGGGCATCACCACTAGGGCATCTCGCTGGGCTAAAACCGCTTCAATAACAGCGCGCTGGTGTAAACGAAACTGGTCGTAGCCGAAAAAATGTTTGAGGGCAGTTTCAAGAGATGGAAACGGACTGGGAGCGACCGATACCATAGGCATCTAACCAAGCGCATGTAGCTTTCTAGTTTAGGGCTTCTAGTTTAGGGGCTTCTAGTTTAGAGACTGCCCCCGGTAGCCCTGGCTGCTGGTTATCGCCTTAGCCATCCATCGCGACAGGTTCTTGACGCTGTGCTTGACCTGCTGGAAGACTGACCAGCGCCGTCGAGCGGGCTGAGACGCAGGACTTGCCCGCCGATAGTAGGCATAGGCGGCGCGATACTGGCCGAGACGATGCAGGGCAACCCCCTTAAACAGCAAGGCTTGGGGGTGATGAGGGTAAATTTCTAGAGCTTGATTACAGGTCTCTAGGGCAGCGGCGGGTCGCTGTAAATGGAGCTGACAAACGGCCAAAGCAATCGCCCCATCGACGCAGTTACCGACATTGCTGCGCTCTAGGTAAATCAGGGCCTCGCCATAATGACCCTGCTCCATCAAGGACTGACCCAAATCCAGACAGGATGCCCCACCGAGACCCAGGGCATCCCTCCCATTACCCGTAGTAGATGGCGTCACGAGAGCGGCGGCAGGCGCAGTATCACGATCCGACAAAGGCTGGTCTACATAGCGCTTAATCACAGGGGTACCCTTTCGTAAAGGCCCACGGATATCGTTGCAAAGCACCAGGATGACCAGGCTGAGTCGCCTATTGCACCCCAAGCAATTCTGCGCTAACTCAGTCCACTCCTCAAAGCGGCTTCCACAGTGCTTCGCAAGTCTACCCGCAAAAAACCACTATAGCGATCGCCCTAACCCTAGGAGCGGCAGCCTTTACACAACGTTAAGCAGCACTTAATACCACCCTCCAAATCGACACAAAGCGTTGCACCAAACAGCTTTTGTGTATTTATGTAAACAAAATGCCGTTTTGACGGGAAGCTGTCTTGACAGCGACGGAAGAATGCCGCTACGTTGATGTCCATGCCTGGATTAGTCCAAACTTGAAACTTGACATGCAAGACCAGCACAAGGCTTCTAAGGTGACGCTTTATCTGTCATCAGACCTGCATCGCCAACTCAAAATTCGCTCAGCGGTAGATGGGGATGCGATGTCTGCGATCGCTCAACGGGCCTTAGAGTTTTATTTGAGTCATGGGGATTTGGTGGATGAGTGCGCTACGGTGAGCGGCCATGCTCATCAACTCTACAGTTGCCCCAGTTGTGCAGAATCCATGGTGATGCGTCAAGGTGAGTTGCAATCGGTGTCAGCAGTGATGCCGTCTGCTGCCAATGATTTTGTGGGTGTCCAGCCTGATTTAGTGCCTGCCCCCCAGTCTGAGCGGGTAGCCGTTACCCGCCCACCAGAGGCTAATGAGCTGGTGACCTGTTAAGGAGAATTGTGTTTGGTAAGGTTCACCATTGAACGCTTAGTTCGGGTGAATGTCTGGTTAGGGATCCGATAGACGAGTCATCGTTGTGGGAGCAATGGTCAATGAGAGAAGATCTCAGCGTACTCATACAAGCCCAATATCCGCTAGTCTATCTGGTCACCTTCGAAGAGGAGCGGGCGGAACAGATGGTTGCGACCGTTGCCCAGCAACTGGCCCCCCAGCGTCGCCTCTTCACCTGGACCATGACCCACGGCATTGTTGAGTATGGCCAACCGCGCAACGTTACCCAGCACAACAGCACTGTTTCCCCTGAGGCTGCGATTGAGTGGGTGATGCGTCAGCGTGAGCCTGGCATCTATGTTTTCAAAGACTTGCACCCCTTCCGAGATTCTCCAGCGGTGACCCGGTGCCTGAGGGACGCGATTACCAGCTTCCGGGAGTCTGAGAAGACAATTGTCTTAATGTCTCCGATTCAAGAAGTGCCCATTGAACTTGAAAAGGAAGTCGTCGTCCTTGATTTCCCAATGCCAGATATGGGAGAGCTGAATCAGATGTTGTCCCAGCATTTAGGGCAATCTGGCTCCGCGCGCGTTTCTACCGAGGTCCGCGAGAAACTCTTGACAGCCGCCCTGGGACTCACCCGTGACGAAGCAGACAAAGTCTATCGCAAGGCCAAGGTAGTCACAGGGCAACTGACGGAAGCCGAAGTCGATATTGTCCTTTCCGAGAAAAAGCAGCTGATTCGGCGCAACGGCATTCTCGAATTTATGGAGGTGGATGACACCTTGAATTCGGTCGGGGGTCTAGAAGAACTGAAGCACTGGCTCAAGCAACGCTCCAATGCGTTTACGGAGCGGGCTCGGGAATATGGTTTGCCCCAACCCAAAGGCATGTTGATTCTTGGAGTACCCGGTTGCGGTAAGTCTTTAATTGCTAAAACCACCTCTCGCCTTTGGGGACTGCCCCTACTCCGGCTCATCTGGGGCGGGTCTATGATGGCTCTACCGTGGGGCGATCCGAAGCCAATTTACGCAACGCCTTGCGAACCGCCGAGTCCATTTCTCCGGCCATCCTCTTCATTGATGAAATTGATAAGGCTTTTGCAGGGGGGGCGGGCTCCTCTGACTCCGATGGCGGCACCTCTAGCCGGATTTTTGGGACCTTCCTCACCTGGATGCAAGAGAAGACTTCACCGGTGTTTGTCATGGCCACGGCGAATCGAGTCGAACGCCTTCCCAGTGAATTTTTGCGCAAGGGTCGGTTTGACGAAATCTTCTTTGTTGATCTGCCCAACGAAGAAGAGCGCAAAGAAATCTTCGATATCCATCTCCAGAAGCGGCGTCCCGATATCTCGCGATTTGATCTCGATCAACTGACTAAAGTGTGTGAAGGCTTCTCGGGGGCCGAAATTGAGCAGGGTTTAATTTCGGCCATGTACGAAGCCTTTGCCCAGGGCCGGGAGTTTACTCAGCTAGATATTATTGCGGCGATTCGATCCACGATGCCCCTCTCCAAGACGATGAATGAACAAGTCACTGCCCTGCGCGATTGGGCACGACAGCGGGCCAGACCCGCCGCAGCCTCCGTCGCTGAATATCAGCGTATGGAGTTTTAACAGGCTTTTTCTTCAGGAAACCCCTGAAGAAAGGGGCTAGCCTCTGGCTAGCAGCGTCCGAATCCGATAGCTGGAAGCTTGCTTCCGTTATCCTCTCTCTCTCGAAAACCTCATTGTCTCTCAAGTTCTCTCCAGGAGGAAACCCGATGTCTCATTTCAGCACGCTACGCACCAAGGTCACCGATGCCGAAGTACTCATGACTTCCCTACGGGATCTGGGTATTTCTGTTAAGAGTGACGCCGATGTCCGTGGTTACAACGGTCAGCGGGTGCGTTCTGACATTGTTGCCATTTTGGAAGGTGATTACGATTTGGGCTGGTCTCGCAATGCCGATGGCAGCTTTGATCTGATCGCTGACCTGTGGGGTGTCGCTAAAAAGCACAACCAAACCGAGCTGATTAACTCGATTAATCAGAAGTATGCCGTCAACAAGACCTTGGCTGAGGTTAAGCGTCCCGGCCTGCAAAATGCCAACGTTAAGTTGGTGCTGCAGTAAAGCAACAATGCGTTCCCAATTTTGTGGGCTGCTCTGATTAGAGCAGCCCCTTTTTTATGGCTGCGCTCCATCGCTTAAGGTTCAAATGCTGGGGCGGGTTCGTCCGTATCGTCTAGGGGAAAGTCCAGCACGGGCTGGGCGATCGCCACAATTCGCTCGAAATTTTCGATGACGCCGGGACGCAATGCTTTAGGAATCGGTAAGTCCAACAGCTTGGCGGTCTGGTCAACATAGCCTCCCCAGTCTGGGGCGCGATCGCCGTTCTCCATGTCGGTTATTTCCTTCGCTTTGGAAGCTTAACTTTACGATTGCAGCGAGTGTAGCCCACTTCTAGTCGGGGTTGATCAAGTCTCTCCTATCGGTAACCACCCAAATGGCCCCCATGTCTCTGATTCCAAATGATCCCGTAAACCCTGAACGCTAAAATGAGGCAGTTCGCTTGAGTAACCGGATGTTATGACTGCTGCTGCCCCTGTTAAAACCGAGTACGAAGCTGTCATTGGTTTAGAAACCCACTGCCAGTTGAGTACTGAGACCAAGATTTTTTCCACCAGTTCAACGGTGTTTGGGGCCGATCCCAATACCCACATCGATCCAGTCGTGATGGGCATGCCGGGGGTGTTGCCGGTGCTCAACCAGCGGGTGTTGGAATATGCGGTCAAGGCTGGGTTAGCGTTGAATTGCGAGATTGCCCCCTATAGCAAGTTCGATCGCAAACAGTACTTCTATCCTGATCTGCCTAAGAATTATCAAATTTCCCAATTTGATCTACCCATTGCTGAGCACGGCTGGCTAGAAATTGAGCTGGAGGACAAGAAAACCAAGGCCGTCACCCGCAAGCGCATTGGCATTACCCGCCTGCATATGGAGGAAGACGCGGGCAAGTTGGTCCATGGGGGCAGCAGCTTGTCCGGCTCCACCTATTCTCTGGTGGACTTTAACCGGGCTGGCGTGCCGCTGATTGAGATTGTCTCTGAACCCGACCTGCGCTCGGGCCAGGAGGCAGCAGAGTACGCCCAAGAGCTGCGGCGGATTGTGCGCTACCTAGGCGTCAGTGACGGCAATATGCAGGAAGGCTCCCTGCGCTGTGACGTGAATATTTCGGTGCGACCGGTGGGGCGAGAGCAGTTTGGCACCAAGGTGGAGATCAAAAACATGAACTCCTTCAGTGCCATTCAAAAGGCGATCGAGTACGAGATTGAGCGGCAAATTGCGGCGGTGGAAGCGGGTGAGCCGATCTACCAAGAAACCCGTCTCTGGGAAGAAGGCAACCAGCGCACCATCAGTATGCGCCTCAAGGAAGGTTCTAGCGACTACCGCTATTTCCCAGAGCCGGACTTACCTCCGATTGAGGTGTCTGTCGCGCAACGGGAGGCTTGGCGAGAGGCATTACCCGAACTTCCGGCCCAAAAACGCATCCGATACGAGACCAAAATGGGCCTATCGGCCTACGATGCGCGGGTGTTGGCCGACGATCGCACCATTGCCGAGTATTTTGATGCGACGGTAGCGGCTGATGCTGATCCTAAGCTGGCGGCCAACTGGATTACCCAAGACATTGCCGCCTATTTAAACAATGAGAAACTCACGATCGATCAGATCGGATTAAAGCCTGAGATGCTGGCTGAGATGGTGCAGTTAATCAGCAAGGGCACCATTAATAACAAAGTCGGCAAGGAAATGTTGCCAGAACTGCTCACCCAGGGTGGGTCTCCGGCGGCGATTGTTGAAGCTAAGGGACTCAGCCAAATTTCTGACCCTGAGCAAATTACAGCCATTATTGACGAGGTCTTAGCAGCCAACCCTGATGAGCTGGCAAAATATCGGGCCGGGAAGAAGAAACTTCAGGGCTTCTTTGTGGGTCAGATCATGAAGCAGACCAATGGGCGGGTTGATCCGAAGCTGACCAATCAGTTACTGATGCCCAAACTTAACGCGGAGCCCTAATCCTAAGAAATGTTAAATGAGGGGTTTGACCCCCCATTGCATCTGTGGCATACTATGTTATGTAGATGCACCCTGATGGTAGGGAGAGCTGCTTGCGGCTCTCCTTTTTTTGTGCATTTTTAGATTCGCGTCAGCGCAGCCCAGGTATCAGCGTTGATCAACGATTTAATAGCGAATGCGGGGATCGATATAGGCATTGAGGATATCGATGCCGATACTGATGGTGGCGACGATAATGCCAAAAAACACCATCAACCCCTGCACCACTGGATAGTCCCGCTGGGAAATGGCTTCATAGAGACGGTTTGCCAGACCGGGCCAGGAAAAGGTGACCTCTGTGAGCACTGCGCCCCCCAGCAGCGACGCAAAGGTGAGGCCCAGCACCGTCACCACCGGAATTAAGGCATTTTTGAGGGCATGGGCCAGGACAATGCGCACCTCGGGGATGCCCCTTGCCCGTGCCGCTTCTACATAATCGGCCCGCAGAGTTTGCTTTAAATTTACCCGTACAATTCGCTCAAATACCCCGCTAATCAGCACCCCGAGGGTCAAGCTGGGCAAAGCCAGGTGATAGAGAGTGGTGCCCAACAAATCCACTCGGCCCGTCATTAAACTGTCCAGCAGGTACAGCCCAGTCGGCCCTGCGGGTGGCGTTGCGGAGAGGGGGAAGCGAGTGCCGATCGGAAACCAGCGCAGTTGCACCGCAAATAACAGTTGCAGCAGCATCCCAAACCAGTACATGGGGATGGCGTAGGTCACAATGCCAAACAGGCGGCCCCCCGCATCTAAAGCAGAGTTGGGGCGTGAGGCGGCGATCGCCCCCACCGTCAACCCCACCGCTGCCGCCACGATCATGCCGCAGACCGTCAGCTCTACCGTAGCGGGGAAATGATTGCCGATGATGGTCCAGACTGTTTGCCCTTGGCTGGCTAGGGAGGTGCCCAAGTCAAAGGACAAAAGCTGCTTGAGGTAGCGCCCATATTGAACGATCAGCGACGCGTCTAAACCCAGTTGGCTCCGCAGCGCTGCTTTTGCCGCTTCGGGTGCCCGTGGTCCCAAAAGCGCATCCACCGGATCGCCGGGGGTAGCCCGCAGCAGCAAAAACACCAGGGTGGTGATGGTCCATATCATCAAGGGGGCCAGCATCAGCCGCGTCAACACGTAGTAGCGGAGGGCGTTGGAACGCGCCATGGGCCAGAATCCGACAAACATCGGGATCCACCATACCGCTAAACCAGGTCTTTCAAGGCATCGGCATCACTTCCCCATCAGTGAATAGGTTGGAAGGGCTACAGGATCAACTGCATGAAGGTGAGGTCGAGCCAGCGATCGAACTTATAGCCTACCTGACGCATGTGACCCACTTGCTCAAAGCCGAACTGACGATGGAGGTGCAGACTGGCAGCATTGTCGGCATCAATCCCCGACACGATGGTGTGGAACTCGCGATCGCGGGCTGCTTCAATCGAGGCGCTGAGTAATTGCCTGCCAATGCCCTGTCCTTGCCGATCAGGGGCCACGTAGAGCGAATTTTCGACCGTGTAGCGATAAGCCGCCCAGGCCCGAAACCAGCTCAGCGCCGCAAATCCAACCACCTGATTCGTCTCGCGTTGCGACCAGTACCGGTAATCGATCCGCAACCTTAGCTTCATACCAAGCTTTCCGCATTGCTAAGGTATGGGGTTCGTAGTCATAGACTGCTGTGGTATTGATAATGGCGTGATTGTATATGGGCAGAATGGCTGGCAAATCTGACTCAGCCGCCGCACGAATCGCAATAGACATAGGGTAAGCCGTATCAGTATATTCAGCCTCGCTTTGAGGTGTACATCACTGTGGTTATCCATGAACAAAATGCTGAGCACGGGTAATCGCTTACGATTTACGGCTGGTGCTATAGGATCTGGGTAGTGGGATTAGGTTGAAAGGATGACCCCAGAAGCATCGAGGCTAGACAGGCTGGAGGCATTGGCCGAAAGCACCTTGCTAATTGTCCGAGAAAATAGCCAACAGATTTCTGAACTTCGGGAAAGTATTGGCCAGCAGGGGGCCGAATTCCGAGAAAGTATTGGCCAGCAGAACGTCGCGTTACAGGAAAGCATTGCCGAGGTTGTATCGATGATCAGTGGCTTGGCCCAACAGCAGGCAGAAACCGATCAGCGCTTTAACAACCTGCTAGAGGACGCCCGTACCGATCGCAAGCGCATCGATCAAACCCTAGAGGACATGCGCCGCGATCGCGCCATCAATGAGAACGAACATCGGGCATTCCGCGAGACCTTTCAAACTCTGCTGGCGGAAGTTGTACGGAATCGGGGACCCTTGGCTGAGTAGATCTCCCCTCAACCCCTACGGATATCGTTTTGGCTGGGGAGCCCCTAGTACCAGGCGGCTCAAGTGCTAGCACGATTGCTGAGGGCAGGGGTGCCTAAGGGGCAAGGGAGCTAGCAACTGGAATGGTCACGTGAATTCCGCCATCGAGTATTAGTCGCTTTTAAGCCGCTGAAAACCTGAAAAAGTCACCGCTTAGAGCGCCGACAAAACCGCATCGTGGATCGGGCCATTACTGACCACCACCCCACGGTTATCCATCATTTTGGCCGCAGAGAAAAAGTCGAGGGGTTTGCCATGCATATCGGTGACCCGGCCCCCAGCTTCTTCTACTACGATCGCTCCCGCCGCATGGTCCCAGATCTTCTCCCGATAGTTGGGATATTTGGGAGAGGGGAGCCGCAGATAGAGGGCGGCTTCTCCAGCGGCCAAAGCCCCATACTTGGCCTGACTATCCATGCGCGCAGAAGGTTGGGTAATCCCCGCTGCCTGGGCTACTGCATTTTGCCGTTCCTGATCGCCGTGGCTGGCCTCAACGCTTTCTACAAAGCGTAGCCGCTCCGTATCGCCCGGTTGCACGACTTTGGTGGACTGGGCAGCCCCTCCTGAGAGAGATTGCATCGTCGTGCCTTGGCCGCGAATGGCGCTAAACATCAGCCCAGGCTCGTTATCGCCAAAGGCCAGGGCTGGGCAGCCCAAAACGCCCACTTTCAGATCACCATCTTCGATTAAGGCGAGGGCGATCGCATATTGGTCGCCCGCAAAAAGCCCTTGGTGCCATCAATCGGGTCGAGGGTCCAAAATCGTCGCGCCACCTCGCCATTACCATGGTCAATCCACGCCGTAATCTGTTCAGAAGTCGCTGCTGAAATTTGGGCTTTTACAAAGTCCGTCACCTGCTGAAGCTGGGTGGCCATTTCTGGCTTTTGCAGATCGGCAGCATCCTCTTCTCCCACCACCGGATCATTGGGAAAAGCTGCGGCTAAGGCCCGACAAATAATCGCCTGAGCCCCATAATCAGCAACGGTGACCGGGCTCATATCGGACTTTTCCATGGCCTCGGGAACCATATCTCGCCGTACTGCTTCACACAGTTTGGCCGCAAGGGTAACAGCTTCCTGGGCGATCGCTAATTCCTGCTCGTAAGCCATGGCATCCTCTGATTCTGTGCAAAGTCCAGCCCTAGTTTACCCGGTGATTTTGCCGCTTAACGAAGGGCGGATAACCAGGCGCGAGTCCCGATCGACTCGCAGGCCATGGCGGCAATTTTCGCGGCCATGGCCAAGGCCGTCTGAAAGTCATGGTCGGGATAGTAATGGCAGAAAGCCCCATGGAAAATATCGCCAGCTCCCAGGGTGTCAACAGCCTGAACCGAAGGCACCGATAGGGTTCCCTGCTGATTATCGGTGCAATACCGAATTGGCTGAGGCCCCTGGGTCACTGCCACCGCAGGAACATCCAGGCTAACCAGATAGGCCATTGTCGCCTCAACCGTTTCACACCCAGGCGGGCGAAACTGCTGACTGGCAATGACAACCGTGGCTTGACGGAGCACCGTTTCAAAATTGGGCTTCCAGCTACCCGCATCCACCACCACTGGAATCTGCTGCCTCCGGGCTTGATCGGCGGCTTGGGCACTGAGCTGCATCTGATGACCATCCACCAGCAGGATCGCAGCGTTTTGAAAAACCCCTTCCCAATCAACCGGTTCCGGCACCTGACGTCCGGCTGTATTGCGGGCAATGACGGCGCGATCGCCGCTCTCGGTACTGGTGACAATGGCGGAAACCGGGGGTGGCAAGGGATCCTTAGGGGTCAAATCGGTCCAAGTCACGCCATGGCGAGTTAAGTCATCACGAATGACGCTGCTCAGGGGATGACAGCCAATTGCGCCCAATAACTGAGTCGGGTTGCCCAAAGCCTGAAACGCGATCGCGCATTGGTGGCTGGACCGCCTGCCGCCAAGCCCATGCCATCTGCTTGTCGTTTTTCATTCGCTCCCAGCGGCAGCGGCGTTTGGTACATCACATCCACCGTGATCAACCCCAGAAACACTCCCGATTTTGCCATCAGCCTCTCTTTTATGCAGCGCCTCAGTCTATCCTGAAGCACAGGCCACCTTTAGGCAGGATGCATCCGTTGATAGTCCCCGCTGGAACCCTTTACATTGTCGGCACGCCCATTGGCAATTTGGGGGATATGACCTTCCGGGCGATCGACACATTAAAGGCTGTTGACCTGATCGCTGCGGAAGACACCCGCCATACCGGGCGCTTGCTCCAGCATTTTGCGATTGCCACCCCCCAAACCAGCTACCATGCCCACAATTGGCGGAAGCGATTACCGGCCTTATTGGCCCATTTGGAGGCGGGTAAAACCCTGGCCCTAGTCAGCGACGCCGGAATGCCAGGGATTTCCGATCCGGGGTTTGAGCTAGTAGAAGCCTGTGCCGAGGCCGCGTTCAAGGTTATCCCAATTCCAGGGGTGACGGCTGCGATCACCGCCCTTTGTGCCTCGGGGCTGGCACCCCAGCCCTTTGCCTTTGAGGGGTTCCTACCCGCCAAAGGCCGCCTCCGCAAAACCATGTTGAGTGCCATGGCGCAAGAACTGCGCACCATGGTGATTTACGAGTCTCCCCATCGCCTATTGGCAACCTTGCAGGACTTGGTCACCGCGTTAGAGTCGGAGCGACGGGTGGCGATCGCCCGCGAACTCACCAAACAATACGAAGAAATCTGGCGAGGCACCCTTGCCGGAGCCATTACCCACTATCAAAGCAAAGCCCCTAGGGGCGAATTCACCCTGGTCATCGCCGGATCAGCCCCAGCCCCAGCAGGACCGCCGCCATCCGAGGCAGACCTCAAGCAACGATTACAAGAACTGGTGGAATCAGGACTGTCTCGGTCCCAAGCCAGTCGGCAATTAGCCCAAGCAACCCAGCAACCCCGACGTGACCTCTACCAACTGGCGCTTACCCTGCCAGAGTTGGCCTTGCCTGAGCTGGCCGCTTCTAAAGACGAAGGCGATCAAGGCAACGAATCACCATAAATAAAACCCACGGCCTTTCAGACCGCAGGTTTTGAAAAATTGAGATAACTCGAACCCTTAGGCTTTAGCCATTCAAGGCTTCGGCACCCCCGACAACTTCCAGAATCTCCTGGGTAATGGCTGCCTGACGGGCTTTGTTGTAGTCCAAGGTTAGGCTTTTCACCAATTGATTGGCGTTATCGCTGGCATTGTTCATGGCCGTCATTCGAGCCGCCAGCTCGCTGGCTGCCGATTCTTGTAACGCCCGGAGAATCTGGTTATTCAAGTAGAGGGGCAACAGCGCATCCAAAATTTGCACTGGATCCTGCTCAAAAATCATGTCTTGGGGAAGCGCCTTGTCATCACGGACCACTTTTTCCCGCTCGACCGCAAATTGACCCCCTCGGGTAATCAGACGGAACATTTCATCGTCCTGTGCCTCTAGCCCTTGGGGATCAAGGGGCAGTAGGGTTTGGACGACTGGACGAGAGCTGACCAAGGACACAAATTTGGTGTACACCACCTCAACTCGGTCTACTGTCCCGGATAAGAATAGGGATAGGAGCTGATCCGAAATCCGTGAAGATTCCTCAGCGGTGGGGATTTGCTCTAGGCCAATAAAGGACTCACTAATCGGCTGACTGCGGCGCTTGAAATATTGAGACGCTTTACGCCCCACCAGCACATAGTTGTAGTCAATGCCGGAAGCTTTGAGTTCTTTGGCCCGGTTCTCAGCGCGGCGGATGACGTTGGTGTTGTAACCACCACAAAGACCGCGATCGCCGGAAATCACCAGCAGACCAACGCTTTTAACGTCTCGTTTTTGCAAGAGGGGTAAGTCTACATCTTCAAACCGCAGACGAACTTGTAAGCCATGCAGCACCTGGGCCAAACGGTCAGCAAAGGGCCGGGTCGCAATCACCTGCTCTTGGGCGCGACGCACCTTGGCGGCGGCCACCAATCGCATCGCCTCTGTAATTTTTCTTGTGTTTTTAACCGACTTAATGCGATCGCGGATCGCTTTCAGGTTAGCCATTATCTCTCTCTCGCCTTACTGGCAGCACGGCAGGGAGCGCTTTGCCCCCCACCGTAAATTACATCGGTGTTATGCAGCCGCCATGAACGCCTGCTTCGATTCCTGAATGCCGGTCTTCAGGATTTCAATCACCTCATCGGTGAGCTTTTTCTCAGTCTTGATGATCTCGGCATACTCAGGCTTGCTCGTACTGAGATAGTCCCGCAGCGCCTTCGCATAATCCACGATCTTCTCCACAGGCACATCATCCATGTAGCCCTTGGTGCCCGCAAAGATGATCGCCACCTGGTCTTCGACCGGCAGGGGTGAGTACTGGGCCTGCTTCAGCAGCTCCCGTAACCGTTGGCCCCGAGCCAATTGGTCTTGGGTGGATTGGTCCAAGTCAGAGGCAAACTGGGCAAATGCCTGGAGTTCATCAAACTGAGCCAAGTCCAGCTTCAGGGTACCGGCCACTTTTTTCATGGCTTTAATCTGGGCGGCACCCCCGACTCGGGATACCGAAATACCCGCGTTAATGGCAGGCCGGAGACCCGAGTTGAACAGGTCAGAAGACAAGAAGATCTGACCGTCGGTAATCGAAATAACGTTCGTGGGAATGTAAGCCGAAACGTCACCCGCCTGGGTTTCGATGATCGGTAGTGCAGTCATACTGCCTTCACCCATCTCAGGGCTCAGCTTCGCTGCCCGCTCCAACAAGCGAGAGTGGAGATAGAAGACATCCCCAGGATAGGCTTCCCGTCCCGGCGGACGCCGCAACAGCAGGGACATTTGGCGATAAGCCTGAGCTTGCTTAGACAAGTCATCGTAGATCACCAGGGTGTGCTTGCCCGTATACATAAAATACTCAGCCAAAGCCGCCCCGGTGTAAGGCGCGAGGTACTGGAGCGGCGCTGGGTCATTCGCATTCGCAGTCACCACAATGGTGTATTCCAACGCGCCCCGCTCTTCCAGCACGTTGACGATCTGGGCCACCGAAGAGGCTTTCTGACCAATGGCCACGTACACACAGACCACATCCTGACCCTTCTGGTTCAGAATGGTGTCGATGGCGATCGCGGTCTTACCAGTCTGACGGTCACCAATAATCAGTTCCCGCTGACCCCGACCCACCGGAATCATGGCGTCAATGGCCGTAATGCCCGTTTGCATAGGCTCATATACTGACTTGCGCTGAATAATGCCCGGTGCAGGGGACTCAATCAGGCGGGTTTCACTGGCATTAACTTCACCCTTCCCATCAATCGGACGGGCCAAGGCATCAACGACCCGACCTAGCATCGCTTCACCCACCGGAACCGATGCGATCTTGCCAGTCGCCGTTACCGAACTACCCTCTTGAATTTTGCGGCCCGCACCCATTAACACGGCACCGACGTTATCTTCTTCCAGGTTGAGGGCGATACCAACGGTACCGTCCTCAAATTCCAGCAGTTCGCCCGACATCGCATTTTCCAAGCCGTGGATACGGGCGATCCCGTCCCCAACCTGAAGAACAGTGCCCACGTTGGACACCTGGACCGACTGGTCATACTGCTCAATCTGCTGCCGAATGATGCTGCTAATTTCGTCAGGTCTGATGCTTACCATGGGAATCGCTCTAATGAACCTACAATGGACGACAAAAAAATCGGAATCAAATTCGCACGGAATCAAATTCGCAGAGTTAATCAAGGCAGGCTCGTTAAGCCGCTGCCGCTAACTGCACCCCTAAACGACGCAACTGCCCCTTGAGGCTCGCGTCAATCACCTGAGAACCCACCTGAATAATGACACCGCCTAAAAGCTCAGGGTCTACCGTAATCGACAAATCCACCTGCTGGGCATTGGTCATCGCGATCACTTGACGGCGCAAGGAAGACTGCTGCTCCTCAGTGAGTTCAACCGTCGCAGTCACTTCCGCCAAAACGGCTTGATTAAGCTGCCTGAGGAGAGATTGATAGGCACTGAGGACAGCAGGCAAGAAAACAATTCGTCCCTTATCCACCAGCAACTTCAAAAAGTTGACAAACAATGGATGGAAGCCTGCACCCAGCTGTTGCAAGACGCCTTTCTTAGGCGCTGCTCCCATCAGCGGGTTAGCCAAAAAAGGCTGCAAATCACTTGACGCCGCCATCAGTTCCATCAGCGCTGATGCATCTTGTCCAAATCGATCGGTTAATGACTGCTCCTGAGCTAGAGCCATTAACGCCTGAGCATAGGGCTCAGCAATTTCTGAAGCAATCGTGCTACTAATCACAACTAGCCTCCCAACATTGCAATGCTCTTATCAATCAAGCGGTGCTGGATCTCACCAGTCAACCGCTCAGGCAGGCGCGCTTGCACGTCTGCTAGCGCCATATCAACGACCCGTTGTCGCAACTCTCGCACCACGCGATCTTGCTGAGAGGACAGGTCTTGAGCGGCTGAAGCTTTCATGCGCTCAATATCTATTTTTGCCTGCGCTAAGATCGCCTGATGGGCTTTTTGAGCATTCTCCTCGGCCTGTTTCAGAATGCTTTCAGCTTCCGTTTGGGCTAAAGCCAGCTTTTGCTGCTGCTCGGCCAGGGCGGCTTTGGCCTCACTCTGGCGACGCTCTGCATCCCGAATGGCCTCTTCAATTCCATTCCGGCGGCTTGCTAGGGTACCACCTAAAAACTTGCTGCCAAAATAAACCAGAATGCCAATCACGAGAGACAGGTTGATTAGGTTTGCTTCTAGCAGATCAAAGTGAAAGCCAAACCCGCCTTCCTCTGTGGCCAGAAACCAAAGCGTTGTCATAGCACCTTCCTTAGCATCATTAAACGGAATGTTGAACGCAACTCACCTGACTCAAACCCTTAAGCCGCAACGCTGAGAAGCTTGTCGAGTAAAGCTTGACTCAGGGAGCTGACTTGCTGCTCTAGAGCAGATAAAGCCGCTTGCTTTTGAGCATCCAACTCTTGTTGCGTCTGCTCTCGCTGAGCTTGGGCAACTTGCTGGGCCTCAGCCACCTGTTGAGCCGAAAGCTTCTGAGCTTCTTCTTGGGCAGCGACCACAATTTGCTGAGCCTGACGACGTGTTGCCGCTAGGTCCTGCTCGTACTGGTCGGCCAGCTTTTCTGCTTGAGCGAGTCGCTCTTTTGCAGTCGTACTGGCTGAAAGAACGTAATCATTACGCTCATCCAGGGCCTTACCCAGAGGTTTATAAAAAACCGCATTCAGAATGGCTGCAAAAACCACAAACTGAATGGCCATCAATGGCAACGTGGCGTCAAAGTCAAATAAGCCACCTGCTTCTGCCGCCAACAAGAAAGTCCAGTTCATCACATCTCTGCCCTACATCAGCGCATCTGTGCGCCCATCAAATTTGAAAAAATCAAATATCAAACATGATGCTGAGGGAACGCAGCGATCGCCCATATCCCTCAGCACCCGTCACTCTCAAGTTAGCTAAAGGGGTTAGCAAACAGCAGCACCAAAGAAACCACCAAACCATAGATGGTTAGGGATTCCATGAAGGCCAAGGTGAGCAGCAGCGTACCGCGAATCTTACCCTCAGCTTCAGGTTGGCGAGCAATACCGGCAACCGCTTGACCAGAAGCATTACCCTGGCCAATACCAGGACCAATTGCCGCTAAACCAACAGCTAAGGCAGCTGCAATCACAGAAGCGCTCGCAATCATCGGATCCATGTGTCTTTTACCTCAAGTAAAAACTGTTCATGTTAGTAAGACCAGTCAATGGGAAGCGTTTTTCCCCGAGACCTGCCTATAAACCTCAGTTGCGCTACGGATGAATGTCCATCAGTCAACAACTTTCCAACTGAACGATCTGGTGTAGATCATCCATGCTCTTCTGCACCATGGCCTTCCATCGCCTCGGCAATATAGGCGGCGGACAGGGTTGCAAACACTAGGGCCTGAATTGCACTGGTGAATAGACCCAGCAGCATCACCGGCAGCGGGACAAACAAGGGCACCAGCAGCACTAGTACAGCAACCACAAGCTCGTCAGCCAAGATGTTTCCAAACAAACGGAAACTCAGGGACAAGGGCTTGGTGAAATCTTCCAAAATATTGATCGGCAGCATCACCGGCGTCGGCTCAATATACTTCGCGAAGTAACCGAGACCGCGCTTCCGAAATCCTGCGTAGAAGTACGCTAAGGACGTCAGCAAGGCTAGCGCAACTGTCGTATTAATGTCATTAGTTGGCGCTGCCAACTCCCCAGCAGGAAGATGAATCAGCTTCCAGGGCAGCAATGCTCCACCCCAGTTAGAGACAAAAATGAACAAAAACAAGGTGCCGATATAGGGCACCCAGGGACGGTATTCCTTTTCCCCAATTTGGTTTTTGGCTAAATCACGGATGAACTCTAGGGCATATTCCATCAAATTCTGAATGCCGGAGGGAATACGCTCAACCTTCCGTGTGGCGAAAAGAGAGACGACAATCAATGCCCCCATAACCAGCCAAGAGGTAATAAAAACCTGGCCGTGGAGCCTCATCCCGCCCAATTCCCAATATAGATGCTTCCCAACTTCGAGTTCGGCAAGTATGGGTGACAGCAGCACTGGAATCGAGTTCAACATCTCTATCTAGTTTTAAGGTTTGGGTAAAAAACAACCAAAAAAACGATGCTAGACTTTCATCACTGAAAGCAAGCAGGCTTTAATCTCTCAAAAAAGCATCCCAAAAGGTATGACCGACAAGGGCCAGCTTATGGGTTAAAAATCCAAAAAAGACCGGCAGAAACTCAATCTGGTCTAGTTTTAAGGAGACCAAAAAAATCACCGCAACTAGCGCTAGCCGTCCTCCGGAGCTGTCTCTGGATTCAATACCAATCTGAGCAACGTTTCTTGCCAACATTCCGAGATAGATGAGGCCAGCGCAAGCACCAATCCCATAACTTAGAGCGGTTGGCAGAGAAAACTTTAGACAGACACCCATACAGATGAATGCCGAAATCGCCACAGTTACTACTAATAACTGATTTTGAAATCGGTAATATTCCTCCATAGGTTGCTCTGAGAGGAACTTTGATGTCGAAGGGACTTCAACACTCGTGGTCTCTTGCTTAGAGATGCTCTCCACTCAAATTGCCTGACTAAGCACCGACATCAGTAGCTGGGCTGAGATCTTTATAAGAGCCATTGCCCGAGCCGAGGTCAATCATATCACGGTAATAAACGTTAATTATTTGGCTTTTCAGTTGTGGACCCGGATCTGCTGAAATGCCCTATACAGCTGCCCTTAAGGATGGGGGATCAGCCCCAGTTCTCCTTGAGAGGTCTGCCTTGGGGTGGTCATAGCACCATTATTGTGTCCTTTGGAGGTTTACTCCAGCCTTCTATGAGCAGGGACTCAGCATAATCAGTTGGCGACTCAGCAAAGATCTGACCGCCTCAATCTCTAAGTTGGCTAGCGCCATGCAATCAGCAACAGTCGTGCTTCCAGGCTGTTGGTCGCACTTTTCTACAAAAGCGTACTCTGCTTCTGTCAATGTCATTGGCTGGTAGTTGCAATCCATGATGGAGCGACTGGGCCAGCCATGCATACATGGATTCCGTTCGGGGGAGGCTTGGAGTAGGGCTTGATCCGACCAATTCACTGGATTGAACGGCGGTTGGGCTAAAAAGAACTCATAGTGGGTGATCTCGGGATCTAGGACCTCTATAAGTCGGTAACGCTGGCGGAGGGAGAGCCGAGCAGCGCGTGCCATCAGGTCAGGGACCTGGCCAATCAACCGCTCTAGATTCCAGTAGGTTGGGTTCGAAAATCCGAGAAAATCTAGGCCACTCGCGTCGATAAGCTCAAACAGGGTGTCTACGCTGTAGTCCACCTCCTGGGGGTGTACATACATGTCGGCGAAGCTGGCGTCCCGTTGATTTTCCCAAGCCCAACGGTCTTGCTCCCGACGACGCAGGCGGTTTTGTTCGGGTAGATGGGCAAAAAGTTGCCTCCCGACCTGAACCCCATCGGTATAGTCGCCACGGCGATCGCCCTGCAACAAGGCAATCGCTTCTTGCATGAGGCTAATTTCCCAACGACCGAGGGCGGCATAGACAAAGATATGAATGATGCCACCGGGGGCTAACTTACTGGCTAGTTTCTGTAAACCCTGGATCGGGTCAGGCAGGTGGTGGAGAACACCGACGCAGTTAATCCAGTCAAAGGTGCCAGGGAGTTGGTCAATATCGTAGATGCTCAGGGGTTGGAAGGTGATATTACTGGCCCCTGAACGTTGACACCGTTCTCGGGCTACCTCAATGGCGCGATCGCTCAAGTCGATCGCCGTAATCTCAGCCTCAGGGTTGAGATGAGCAATATATTCTGTGCCGACACCGGTGCCGCAACCCGCATCCAACACGCGCACCGATTGAGTCAGCGGTTTATGCCCCGCACAAAACGAGTAGGCTGCCGCCCAATGCCAGCGCCAGTTATAACCGGGGGGTGGCTCATCTAGTAGTGGCTCAGGCGGGAAGGGATAGGTGTTATAAAGCTGCGCTACAGCAGCACTCACGGCCTGGGAGGAAGTCATATATATAGATGCAGGGGGATTTAGATATGTGAGGAAAGAGATACAGAGAATCTACTGTAATCGGTCACGGCGGCAAACGGAGCTAGAAATGCTGGACATTGAGCCTAAGCGACTCAGAATCAACACATAAATACATACTTGTTAGGCGATCGCAACGGTTTTCAGGGGATAACCCAGGAAATCGAGCAATTGACGTTACACAGTTTTTAACAAAGCGGTGTTCGTTGACTGAATCGTTTTAATCTGAGGGGTGTCAGTGTCTTTTGTATGAGAGGACTGACATGTTTTTTGAGTTGGTTCACCAGAAATTTGGGTTCGTTCGGATCATCCGTCGAGATGTCTTTCTGAAAGCCGGTTGACTGGTGAAGCTTTATTGCACAACGTGATGAAGATAGGGAGCGGTTGAGAAAAGCATGAGTCTAAAAGCCAGTGGTGGAAGTAGTGTGGTGCAGCCCCAGCTCTATCAAACTCTACCGGTTGCCACCATTTCCCAGGCCGAACAGCAAGATCGCTACATCGATCGAGGTGAGTTGAGCGAACTCGCCAGTTTCTTCAGCTCAGGAGCGAAGCGGCTCGCCATTGCCGAAACGCTGACTCGATATTCTGAGTTGATTGTGTCTCAGGCCGCTAACCGTATCTTGTGGGGTGGATCCCCCCTGGCGTACTTAGAACGTCCTCCAGTCGAAGCGGCTGCCGTCGAAATGACCCGAGGCGGCACTGTCCTTGATGATCAGGAAGCCTCAAAGTTAGGGACAGCAACCTATATAGAAGGCAGCAGCAGCAACAGCGGCGGTTTTTTGGCAGGATTGGGTTCTCTCTTTAGCGTATCCGCCCCATCTGGACCGATACCGGCTGGGTTCCGCCCCATCAACGTTTCCCGCTACGGCCCCAGCAACATGCAAAAGTCCCTGCGGGACATGAGCTGGTTCCTGCGGTACATCACTTACGCGATCGTCGCTGGAGACCCGAACATTATCTCCGTCAACGTTCGGGGTCTCCGAGAAATCATTGAGAACGCCTGCTCTTCTGCGGCTACCATCGTTGCCCTACAAACCATGCGGCAGGCTGCCCTTGGATATTTCAAAAGCGATCAAGATGCCCAAGGGACCATCGCTCAATACTTTGACGTCGCCTTGAGCGAGTTTAAAGCCCCAACCCCGTCAGCCAAGGTTAGGCAACGGCCATCAGGAGATCTGCAAGGGCTGCAACTGCCTCAGATCTACTTCAACGCTTCAGAGCGGCGGCCTAAGTATGCCATGAAGCCAGGGCTTTCCGTCTTGGAAAAGAAAGCCGTTGTTAAAGCGGCCTATCGCCAAGTGTTTGAGAGGGACATTACTCGGGCTTACTCCCTGAATATCTCTGACTTAGAGTCAAAGGTCAGCAATGGCGAAATTTCCATGAAGGAATTTATTCGCCGCCTCTGCAAATCACCGCTATATCGCAAGAATTTCTTCGAGCCCTACATCAACAGTCGGGCGCTAGAGCTAGCCTTCCGGCATATTCTGGGGCGAGCCCCGAGCTCTCGTGAAGAGGTCCAAAACTATTTCTCCATTGTTTCTGATGGCGGTTTGCCGGCGCTGGTGGATGCCCTGGTAGATTCCAAGGAGTATGGAGATTATTTTGGAGAGGAAACGGTTCCCTACCTGCGTGGCTTCGGTCAAGAGGCCCAGGAATGCCGCAACTGGGGTCCTCAGTTCGATCTGTTTAATTACAGTGCGCCCTTCCGCAAGGTACCGCAACTGGTCACCTTATTTGCAGCTTACGAACAGCCGCTGCCTGACCAGCACCCCTACGGTTCTGGCAACGATCCCTTAGAGATTCAGTTTGGGGCCATCTTTCCGAAAGAAACTCGGAATCCAAGTAATACCCCAGCCTTCTTTAATAAAGACACCCGCCGGATTTTGATTCGCCGAGGGCCCGGTATTACCAGCCAAGTCAGTAATCCACGCGCCCGTGGCGTCGCCCCCGGTTCCTTGGGACCCAAAGTCTTTAAGCTCGATCAAGTGCCTGCCATGGGTAACGCCAAAGAGAGCGTACGGTTCTCTGAAAGCTCAACCCAAGCCGTGATTAGCGCTGCCTATCGGCAAGTCTTTGGCCGTGAGCCCTACTCAGGTCAGCGTTTAACCGCTGCCGAGACCAAATTAGAGAACGGTGAAATCACCCTGCGAGAGTTTATTCGCATCCTGGCTAAGTCCGAAGCCTTTCGCAAGATCTACTGGTCGCCCCTCTATGTCATGAAGGCCGTTGAGTATATTCATCGGCGCTTGCTCGGTCGGGCCACTTACGGACGGCAAGAAACCAACAAGTACTTCGATATTTGCGCCAAGAAAGGATTCTATGCCCTTGTTGATGCGATTATTGGCAGTCCCGAATACGACGAGGCGTTTGGGGAAGATACCGTTCCCTATGAGCGTTATCTCACCCCCGCTGGCGTCTCCCTGCGAGGGATGAGGGTAGGCACTCTGCCAGAACGGGGCATGGCTCCCCCTGCGCCCGAGGTGACGCCACGATTCGTAGAATTGGGTGATGTGGGCGATATGCGGGCTGATGCAGAGATTCAGGTCCGGATGAGTCAAGGGGTGAATCGTCAGCGCGAACAAACCAAAATCTTTAAGCTGACTTCCCTAGCAGATAAGCCCAACCTCAAGGTAGTAGCTCAGGCGGCCTATCGCCAGATCTTTGAGCGGGATATTGCGCCCTACGTTGTGAACACTCAATTCACAGCGCTGGAAAGCAAATTGGGTAACGGCGAGATTACCCTCAAGGAATTTATTGAATCCTTAGGGTATTCAGATCTCTACTTGAAGGAGTTCTATGCCCCTTATCCCAATACCAAGGTCATCGAGCTGGGGACCAAACATTTCTTGGGTCGTGCTCCGTTGAATCAAGCGGAGATTCAAAAGTATAACCAGATGCTAGCGACCCAAGGGCTGCGGGCCTTTGTCCGAGACTTGGTAAATAGCCCTGAATACAGCGACTGCTTTGGGGAGGATACCGTCCCCTATCGGCGATTCCCAACTCTGCCAGCAGCCAATTTCCCCAACACAGAGCGTTTGTATGAGCAACTCACTAAGCAGAATAGTGATTTGGTTGTACCCAGCTTTGAGCCCGTGGGCTAGGGGCTGGAATGCCCCTGCGCGCCAATAATCGGGGCTGGGGCTTGACCTACGTTCTGCTGAGAGCATTAGATTCACCTCGGGCCAATTAAGGCTTGAGGTGGGTTCTGGCATAGTAGTTCTTGAAAGCTTGAAGAGAATTGAGCTTCCAATTTTTTCCATGTATGCCCAATCGTTCAGGGTCAAGGCTTTCAGGGACTCACCTGCTAAAACTGAGGAAAGTATTACAAAATATTTCCTCTTGATGAGGAAGGTCGAGGCAATGCCGGACAATGATTCCGGAAGGTGGCGATGCCAAAGGTCGTATCAGGATATTCCGACAGGACCTACTCAGGGTGATGTTAACGCTGACGTGTTAGAACCCTGGATCTGGACT
>JAAUQE010000218.1 GCA_012032425.1 Leptolyngbya sp. RL_3_1
CCCCGTGGGAGAGGGCTAGGGTGAGGGCTTTCCGAGGCTCTGGATAAGGTTTTGTCAGTCAATCAGGGTCTCGGTAATAGGCCATTGCTTGAGATCACGAAAGCTGTTCAAGCTTGACGTTGGTGACGTAGATGCGCCATCTGCCAGTTGTTCAGCTTGGGCCATGGCATCGGGTGGCGCTCGAATTTCAACTGGAAATGAGGTTCGATGATTTGTCGGGAGGTGTCTTTGGTACTCGGACGTCCCGGTCCTGTGTAGCGGGTCACTGGCTCGGTGTGAATCTGCAACGTATCTCCCCGTGTAAGGACTCGATACCATTCGCTATTGCCGCGACGCAATTGGCGCTGTAGGGGTAGCTCCGGCGGCTTGCACCCCAGCGTCTTGCCCGCATTTTCCATAGTCCGCCAACGAGAAGGCATCCACTTGGATGGCATCATTGCGGGCAAAGGTGGCCTCACAGACCAGGGTGGTTTCCGCCTCGTCAATCACCCCATGCTCATAGGCCAGATCCAGTAAATCCTGAGGTTTGCCTGGGGGTAATTGCCCCGCCTTGCTAGCGGTTTTGATTTTGCTCAGCACCGCTTGGCCCTGATGGGT
This sequence comes from Leptolyngbya sp. RL_3_1, assembly GCA_012032425.1. Classification (GTDB taxonomy): domain Bacteria; phylum Cyanobacteriota; class Cyanobacteriia; order Phormidesmidales; family Phormidesmidaceae; genus PCC-6406. The sequence goes on from JAAUQE010000218.1 coordinate 598, forward strand.
GAGGTCAAAGGCCCGCTCTAGCCGACCCAATGCCTGCTCCGGATCGGTGGGGCGGTGGATGCCAGCGGTGAGGCGATCGCGATCTGCCCCCAGGCGCTGCACCAACTGCGCCACCTGATGCCCCAGCGCGTCGGATGGGAGGCTGCCAATGGGGTTAAGTCGCAGCCAGGGCAAGGCGAGCCGCCGCAATAGGGGGAACGGGAAGTTGTCGCAGAGCCCCTCCAAGGCAATCTGGATCTGGGCAAGAGCATATTGCAAACTCCAATGCACCAGCGGTAAATCCGCCGCTTGCTGCCCCTCCGCTTCGTAGCGCCGCAGGGTGGCGACGGCCAGGTATTGCCAAGCCAGCAGATCGGCAAAGCGACCGCTGAGTTTTTCGCGCCGTTTCAAACTGCCGCCCAACGTGAGCAGGGCGAGGTCGGTGAGCAGGGCAAAGTGAGCCGAGGTCCAGGCCAGTTTGCGGTAATAGGGGGCGGTGGGGCCAGCCACCGGTGCTTTGACCCAGCGCCCTCGGGTGAGGTTGAGCCAGAGACTCCGCCAGCCATTGGCCACCATGGAGCCCAGATGGGGCCACAGCAGCCGATCTAATGCCGCCACATCCCCCGCTTCCAGGGCTTGGATTTCGCCATACACATAGGGGTGGCAGCGGATCGCCCCCTGGCCAAAGATCATCAGACTGCGGGTGAGGATGTTGGCCCCTTCTACCGTGATCGCAATGGGCATGGCGGTGTAGATGTTGGCCAGCAGATTGCGGGGGCCACGGCAGATGCCGGAACCGCCCAGGATATCCATGCCGTCCAGAACGATGCGACGGGCCAGCTCGGTGGTGGTATATTTGGCGATCGCCGATACCACCGCCGGTTGCTCGCCAGCGTCTACCGCCCCACAGGTGTAAAGCCGCACCGCCTCTAGTACATAGGTGAGGCCCCCGATCCGGGCCAAGGGCTCCTCAATGCCTTCAAACCGGCCAATTGAGAGACCAAACTGCTGCCGCACCACGCTGTGGGCACCGGCCACGCGGGTCACTAACTTGGCCACCCCCGTACAACTGGCGGGGAAGCTCACCCCCCGACCTGCCGCCAGGGTTTGCATTAGCATCCGCCAACCCTGACCGGCCTGCTCGACGCCACCAATGATCTGGTCGATAGGTAGCACCACGTCATGGCCTTCTGTGGGCGAGTTGTAAAAGGGCACCCCCATGGGATCGTGGCGCTGGTCGATCACCACACCAGGGGTATCGGTGGGCACTAGGGCACAGGTGATGCCCGGTTCCTGACCCTTGCCCAGCAGGTTCTGGGGATCTTTGAGGCGGAAGGCGAGGCCGAGAAGGGAGGCGATCGCCCCTAGGGTGATGTACCGCTTGCGCCAATTCAGCCGCAGATACAGCTCACCGTCTTCCCCGCGAAAGACTTCCCCCTCAGAGGTGAGGCTGGCAGCGTCAGACCCGGCATGGGGTTCGGTGAGGGCAAAACAGGGGATCTCTTCGCCAATCGCTAAGCGGGGCAAATACCGGGCCTTTTGTTCATTAGTGCCGTAGCGCAGCAATAGCTTGGCCGGTCCCAGGGAGTTGGTCACCCCCACCGTGGCCACATGGGTAAAGGAGCGGGAGGCTAGCTTCACCATCACAGCGCTATAGGCCAGGTTTGAGAAGCCCAAGCCGCCAAATTCTTTGGGGACCATCATGCCAAAGAAACGTTCGTGCTTGAGGGTGGCCCATACCGCTGGCGGCAAATCTTGACGCTCGTAGATGTCCCAGTCGCTGGCCATTTGGCACACCTGTTCCACCGGCCCATCCAGAAAGGCTTGAATCTCGGGGGATAGCTCAGGATAGGTGGCGCTCAGGATGCGGTCAAAGTCAGGCTTGCCGGTGAAAAACTCCTGCTCCACCCAGGCATTCCCCGCCTCGATCGCCGCCCGCTCCGTATCCGAAATCTGGGGCAACAGCTTCAGCCGCTGGATGGTTTTGAGAATGGGGCGGGTGAGGAGCGATCGTCGGAGCCAGGGAATCAGGAGGAGGCTGATGAGGAGGAGTGGGATGAGGAGGAGTGGGATGAGGAGCAAGAGGTGAAGGGGTGAGGGAGTGAAGGGGTGAGGGAGTGCAAGGGTGTTGGCGTAGCCTGCCCAAAGGGCATAGGGGTGGAGGGGTAAGGGGGTGAGGGGGAGCATGGTTTTTAACGGTATTGGGATCAAGTATCGGTAGGTCGTAGGTTGGTTGAAACGCAGGGCAACCCAACGGTCAAAACGTCTCAGGGGAAGGACGCAAACCCCTGCGCCCCGACAGGATCGGGGTGGGCTTACCACAGGCTTTCAAATACCCCCGCCGCCCCCATGCCGCCGCCGACGCACATCGTCACCAGGCCATAGCGCACCCGCCGCCGTTCCATTTCGTGGAGGAGGGTGGCGGTGAGCTTGGCCCCGGAGCAACCGAGGGGATGGCCGAGGGCGATCGCCCCCCCATTCACATTCACAATGTCCTCGTCTAAACCCAGCTTGCGGATCACCGCCAGGGACTGGGCAGCGAAGGCTTCATTCAGCTCGATCAGACCCATGTCCTTGAGGGTGAGGTTTACCTGGTCCAGCACCTTGGGAATGGCGGTGACCGGACCGATGCCCATGATCTCGGGGGCGACGCCGGTGACTGCAAAGCCCAGTAGCCGACCGAGGGGATGGAGGCCCAGCTTTTCTACCCGATCGCGGCTCATGATCACCGTGGCCGCAGCCCCATCGGACATTTGGGAGGAATTTCCGGCGGTGACGGTGCCGCCTTGGCGGAAGACCGGTTTCAATGCCGCCAGGGCTTCTAGGCTGGTGTTGGCGCGGGGGCCTTCATCCTGATCAAACCACTGATGCTGGCTGACTGAATGCCCTTCCACCCGTTGGGTCTGCTGCACCTCAATGGGCACCAGTTCTTTTTTAAAGCGACCTTGGGCGATCGCCGCCATAGCCCGCTGGTGGGAGCGCAGGGCAAAGGCGTCTTGATCAGCGCGGGAAATTTGGAACTGCTCGGCCACATTCTCGGCGGTCAGGCCCATGGTGATGTAGGTGTCGGGGGCCTCGGCCAATAATTCAGGGTGGGGCAGAAAATAGTGGCCCCCCCATGGGAATCAGACTCATTGACTCGACGCCACCGGCCACGATCACATCCGCCTGCCCCCAGGCAATCGCTTGGGTGGCGCTGGCGATCGCCTGTAAGCCTGAGGAACAGAGGCGGTTGATGGTGGCACCAGGCACCGTATCGGGCAACCCCGCCCGCAGGGCCACCAAGCGACCCAGGTTAAAGCCCTGCTGGGCCTCGGGCATGGCGCAACCGAGGATCACATCTTCGATGTCATTGGAAACTAAGCCTGGGACCTGGGCGATCGCCCCCCGCACCGCAGTGGCCCCCAGATCTTCGGGGCGCACCTGATGCAGACTGCCCCGAGGCGCTTTACCCACGGGGGTCCGCACGCTGCTGACAATATATGCATTTCTCATGGGATCTCTCCTGATGCAATCTGGTTGTCCCCTCCTCGGAGGGGTGCCGTTAGGCGGGGTGGGTTAATTCCTGAGGGGCTTCTTCGTTTTCAACATGTGCAGAATTCGCTCCTGGGTTTTGGGCTCGTCAATCAAGGGCAAAAAGTTGTCGGACTCCAGTTCCAGCAGGTAATCGTCATCCACCGTGGTGGGACCCGAGAGGTCACCACCCGTGAGCACATAGGCCAAGCGGTTGGCGAGGGCGCGATCGTAGGCGCTGATGTAGTGGCCCTGCTCCATCACGTAGGCCATGTGCTCCAACACCGCGCGGGCCGGTTGCCCTAAGACCGGAATCGGTTGGCGGGGCGGTGGCCCATAGCCCATCCGAGACAGACAGAGGACGGTTTGCTTGGCAGCGTAAAGGCGGCGATCGCCATTCATCACCACCTGGGTATCGGGGGGCAAGAAGCCCAGTTCCATGGCTTCATGGGCACTGTTGGCCACCTTCGCCATCCCCACCGTGGTAAACACCTGCTTCAGCACCGGCAAGATATCGCTGGGATCATGGGTGAGGGCGCGGTTCGCCGACCAGCGGGCCAGTCGCATCAGACCGCCCCCGGCGGGGATCAGGCCGACCCCTAGTTCCACCAAGCCAATGTAGGTTTCGGCGGCGGCCACCACTTTCGGGCAGGCCATGGCCAACTCGCAGCCGCCCCCCAGGGCGAGGCCATGGACGGCAGCGACGATGGGCTTGTGGAAGTAGTGGATACGCTGCACCAGGGCTTGGACCTGAGCCAGCAGCTTGGCAATGCCGCTGTGGGAGCGGTTAAAGGGATTCAGATTTTCCCACTGGGCGATTTTGCCCACCTCCGCCAGGTTGATGCCGACGCAAAAGTGGTTGCCTTCATTGCCGATCACCATGCCCTTGGCGTCGTGGGTTTCGAGCCAATCCAGGGCCTCGGCCAGCCCCTCAATCACCTTGGCGCTGAGGGTGTTGGCTTTGGAGCGCAACTCAAACAGCACCACCCCGTCCCCCAGATCCAGCAGAGCCGCTTCGGGGTTATGCCAAAGGGTGGTGGTGGGATCGGCCTTGATATCGGCAAGATGGATTTCATCGGTGGGGACGATGGGATCAACATAGCGATCGCCCGGTACATAAACCCGCTGCTCGACGGTATAGAAACAGTGGGTGTCGGCCTCTTGGAGGGCAGGTAACCAACCCGGTAGGGGGAGTCCGGCAGCTTGCATATCCGCCACCACCATCTCAAACCCGAGGGCATCCCAAATTTCAAAGGGACCTAACTCCCAACCAAACCCCCAGCACATCGCCCGGTCAATATCGGCAGGGCTTTGGGCAATCTCGGGAATACAGTTGGCGCTATAGGCCAGGGTGGCCAAGATCGACTGCCGGAAGAAGGTGCCGCCGCGAGAGCGATCGCGATACAACGCCCGCAGCCGCTCTTTGAGATCCTGATGCTTACGGAGACCTTTGATATCGCCAATGTTCATCGGCTGGGGAGGTTCATAGGTAAAGGTCTTGGGATTCAGCGAAAGAATCTCCCCCTTCACCTTTTTATAAAAGCCCTGGCCCGTTTTCGCCCCGAGGGTGCCAGTATCCACCAGGGTCCGCAGCAACTCCGGCACGCGGAACATCTCCCGCTGCTGGTCATGGGGAATCGCAGGATAGAGATTTTCGGCCACGTACAGCAGCGTATCGAGGCCCACTAGGTCAGCGGTGCGGAAGGTACCAGACTTGGGCCGCCCGACCAAAGGGCCGGTGAGGGTGTCGATTTCTTCAATGGTGTAGCCCTGATCCGTAACCGCCTTAATCCCCAAGAACGACACAAACACACCAATGCGGTTGGCAATGAAATTGGGGTGTCTTTGGCAATGACAATGCCTTTACCCAAATGCAGTCGCCCAAACCATCGCAGCCGCTCCAGCACTTGCGGGTCCGTCTCGGCGGTGGGAATCAGCTCCAGCAGATTGAGATAGCGGGGTGGATTGAAAAAGTGAGTACCCAAAAACTGCTGGCGGAAATGTTTGGAACGACCTGCCGCGATCGCGCGATCGACAACCCACTGGTGTTGCTGGAAATCACCGTCTCGGGTCCGACCGTAGCCTCAACCCACGCCATCAGATCTTGCTTGATGGCCAGGTTCTCAACGATCGCCTCAATCACCCAATCCACCCTAGCCAACCGCTCCAAGTTATCTTCGTAGTTGCCCAGAATCACCCGCTCCGCCGACGAGTCACTGTAGAAAATCGGCGGGGATTGCTGACGGCCTTTTTTAAAGGCGGTGGCCACGATCTGATTCTGATCGCCCGTGGATGACGGCAGATCCAGCAGATGCACCGTCAACCCGGCGTTGGCCAAATGGGCCGCGATTTGAGTGCCCATCACCCCAGCACCCAAGACAGCAGCGGTACGGAATGGTTGGTAAATCATGGCTTCCTCGTTGTTGATAGGGAATGGGGAAGAGGGAATGGGGAAGAGGGGGGAGCTGAGGGGCTGG
>JAAUQE010000219.1 GCA_012032425.1 Leptolyngbya sp. RL_3_1
GCAGGCCCAGACTTTGTCATCGTCTGGGCCTGCTGTAGTCTGTATCACGGTGAGATAGCGCGATAACCATGACCAAACTGTAGAAGCCCTGTTTGAACAGGGCCTGGAGCGATACCAGGCGGGAGAGCCCGTCAGTGATCTGATCCCCGTATTTCAAGAAGTGTGCGATCGCGCCCCCAAGAGCGGCCCAGCCTTTACCTGCTTGGCATGGCTATACCTATTAGCCGACCGACCAACCGCAGCCTATAAAACCGCTCAGCGGGCGGTCAAGCTCAATCCCCACGATCCCCAAGCCCGAGTCAACCTAGCGGTGGCCTTGCTAGAGACCGGCAAGAAAGGGGTGCGGGAGCACATTGACATGGCTGCTCAAGTCTTGGCCGCATCGGCTGAATTACGTAACGAAACCCAGACCAGTATTAAAGAAGGATTAAGCCGCAGACCCGACTGGAAAAGCCTCCATCGAGTCCAGCAATGGCTCTTTGCCAGCTAGGGTTCTGGGGCCTTTGCGCTTCCCAAAAACAGACGAAAACTCCTCTGCTTGTAACATTTGGCAAAAAAGTTTTGTGAATCGAATCAAGGGGAGCGATCGCTCTCAGAAAAGGCCCCTGGATTATCCAGGGGCCTTTTCCATCGGGCTTTTTGAGATCTTGCATGGAATGTAGGCAATCACTATGTCTACCCATTGGGGATCGTAAACAACGGCAAAAGTAGTGAGATATCTTAATGATGGGCATAGAGTTTCGATGATAAGCTTTTCTCAACAAACCAATAAGGTTTACTTAGATTCTTGAGCTGGATTCTGGAGTCTACTGAGCTAACTTTACGGAGCTGGATCCATGGATATGAACAATGTGAAGGTCAAGCCAGAAACCCGCAATCACAAGGGTTTCTTTGTGCAAGATGCAGACTATGAACTGGTCGGCATTGAACAGTCTGGTTGGGCATTGATTTGTATTGATGAAGCCACTTGTCATTATGTGGATCCCGATAATATCCATGCCCTAGAAGGTCCGGCAGAGGATTTGGATTAAGCATCCATCCCGTCTAAAGCTCAAAAAAGGAGCCGTTCTATACCAGAACGGCTCCTTTTTTGCCTGATCTTGCTAACGCTTAGGGGCGGTTCGATTTGAGAAAGATGCCGTATAAGGCCAAGCGCTTCACAAGATTGTCCCCCTGGGAATCGTGGCGATAGGCATAGCGGGCTTCTGTAATGCCGATCAGCAGCAGCAGCCCACCCAAGGTCAGACAAACGATGTTGCGGAAAATGGTGAGCCGACAGAGCTTTTTGTAATACATAACGAAACTGGCGTGTCGAGGCGTTACTTTGTCAGCGCATTCCCCTTAAGGGGTGACGGCAGGCGTGTCTGTCGCGGTCCATTCTCGAATTCTGAGCTGGGCGGCAGCGTAGGCTTCGGTGCGAGGGGGCACCTGCTGGGCCAGTTGCGTGGCCAGACTGAGGTTCCGACCGGCTTCTGCTTCCGCCTGTTGGAGGATTGCCCAACTCCATCGGTTTGCTGCCCCTTGGGCCTCGGTCCAGCGATCGCTACTTTCTGGGACGGCCAACGCTAAGGTAATGGCCTGATTGAGGGCGCTGGCGGTGCCCGTCTGGGCGAGTTGGTAGGCTTGCTGCAAACTCTGGTTCTGAGCGGCGGGTGGAGAACCCTGAGCGGCGGGCTGAGCAGGCCGGATTTGCGCCTCCCAGGTGGCGATTAAATCCTGGGCCTCGTCATAGAAGGCTTGGCCTGTAGGAATCTGTCGAGCGGTGGCGATCGCCGCTGTCACATTCCCAGAATTGGCCAACTGCCGAGCCTGAGCCAAGATCGGCTGATTGTCCAGCCGTTGAATGCTCCAGCGCCAGTCGGCGATTAAGGCTTGGGCATCACCATAAAGGGCACTATTACTGCCCACTGTGCCCGCCAGGTTAATGGCGGCAGTGAGGGCAGCGCGATCGCCCCCCCCCCGCTAACGCCCGAGCCTGGGCTAAGGTCGGACCGTCTTCAAGGGTCGAAATTTCCCGTCGCCACTGTTGAATTTGGTCCTGGGCTTCACCCCAGCGGGGGCTATCGGAGCTGACATTGCGGGCCTCAGCGATCGCCGCCCGCAGATCATTGACCGTACCGGGAGCCGCTACGCGTCTGGCCCAATCCAATTGAGCCAAGCCCTGGACCTCTTGCCGCCACTGTTGCATCAGGGCTTGGGCGCGGCCATAGAGGGGACGGTTACGTCCGATACTCTGCAACCTTACAATCGCCGCCTCATAAGCCGTTGCCGAATCAGACCAAGTCAGCTCGTAGGCTGCGGCTAAGGTCCGAAAATCAGCCGCCTCTGCCGCCAAGTCGGCTGCCGGGGGAATTTTTGCCCAATAACTCTAGGGCGCGATCGCTGTCAGCCCGCTCTAACGCCGCCTCCGCCAGGGTTAACAGCTCTCGCCCAATGTCTTTGAGCAATCGTTGAGACTCGTCGTGCAAAGGGCTTTCTGAGCCAATACTCTGCGCCAGTTCCAGCGCCTCTAAGACAGCATCCGTAGACCCTTGGCGCAATAACCGCCGCGCCTGGGCCAGAGTATTGAGATCTCGCCGGGTGGCCGTAATCAGTTGCGTTAATTCTTCGTACTTGGTGGTAGCCCAATACTCGTTACCCACCGTGCGGAGTCGAATCGCAGCGGAAAAGGCATCCCGAAAATCAGAGTCCTCTAGATGGTTAATGGCCTGGTCAAAAAATTTCGGTGGCCTCTTGCCAAATCGCTTCCCAGGTTTGGATTCGTTCGGCAACCATTGCGGCAGCGGCGGTGGACGCCGGAATCCGTCGAGCTGCCGCCACCGCTGCGTCTAAATCACCGTCTTGGAACCTGCGCTCGGCAATATTGAGAATTTGCTCTGCCCAGCCTTCAATGCGCTCATTCACCTCTGCTCGCATCGGGTGATCGGCGGGCAGCGAATCGACCAGTTCAATGGCGGCCAACAAACTATCGACATTGCCCTGATCGGCGTAGGCTTCAGCACATTGCAGGCGGGTGGCAGCAGAAGCAGTCGGCCAAAAAATGGCCCGACAGTTGGGCAGGTTAGGAATGCGGAACAGACTCAGCACGGAAACCCCGGCAAGGCCGCTCAACAGGACCACCGTGATCACGGACCAAGCTTTCCAGTTCCCGGCCAAGCGGTTCAAGCGGGAGCGCTGGGGCAATGGCGCTGGGGTTTGGAGCTGAGCCTGCAAAGACGCAATTTCTGAAACGGCCCTGGACGGCGGCGGATAGCCGACGGGCGGGGCTCCCCTGGCTGGGGAACGCGGATTGCTGGACGGTCGGGGACGCTGATCGCGTTTGAGCGGCGGCGTAGACCTGGCTTGCTGTCCCAACCCTGGCGGAAATGAGGGTCGCCCTTGGGCAGCGCCCCTCCGAGAGGAGCGGGAGTTACTCATATATATCACCCTAGTGAACAGGCACCCTAGTGAACAGCGACAGGCGATCACATCGAAACCCTGCTGGAGCCTGGTCTAGCGCCAAGCCAGCCTAAACCCAGGTGTCGAAACGCTAAATGCAGATATGGAGGGTCTGCATGAATGTCCTGAAAGTATACTGACCTGCCCTAAAAACGCAATGGGCAAGTTTCAAAATATATGAATTGGCCATTATCCCATCGGGAGATAAACCATCTTGGCCACCAAGCGGTAATGGGGGATAGCGGTTTGGGGGTCTGCGGTTTGGGAGGCGATCGCCCCCCTGGCGGCTCCTGAACCAGTGCGGTGATGCCCAAAAACTGATCCTTGGAGTCAAAGACGGTATAGGGTGCCGTCGTCTCGGCAGGTACATCTGCCAGCGATGGATTCGGCAGCGGCAGCTCCGATAGCGGCAATGCCGATAGCGGTAACTCCGACAGCGGCAAGGTGAGTTTTGCCCCTGCCGCCAGCGGGTGTCCAGGGGCTCCGGTAGGGTCAGGCGGGGGAGATGGGCCAGGGCCTGAACCGGTGGGATCGGCGTAATCGGTGCCGCCGCCACTGCCTTGAGGTCAAGACTATCCGCCAGGTGAAAGCCGCCACTCACGGTCCGCACCAACCCCGCCAGGGTCGCTCCGGTGCCCAAGCAAGCGCCCCAATCCCGCGCAATGGAGCGGATGTAGGTGCCCGCGCTACAGTGAATCGTCACCGTTAATTCCGGAAAATCTCCCCCCTGCCAATCCTCTACGGTCAGCCGATGGATGGTGACGGTACGCGGCGGCACGGCCACCGCTGCCCCCTGGCGGGCTAATTTGTAGAGCCGCTTGCCATTCATCTGAATCGCGCTGTAACGGGGAGGGATCTGCTCGATGGTGCCGAGAAAGTCACTGAGGGGAGTGATCGCGATCGCTTCTGTTAAATCGGGTGCCGCAGTCTGGGCAATCACCTCCCCCTCCAGATCATCACTGCTGGTCGTGACCCCAAAGCGAATAATCGCCCGGTAAGTTTTGTCCTCCGGCAAAAACGGGATCAACCGCGTGGCTCGTCCTAAGGCAATGGGCAATACCCCCTCAGCCATCGGATCGAGGGTGCCAGCATGGCCCACCTTCTTGAGCTGGAGCAGCCCCCGCACCTTGGCAACACAATCGTGGGAGGTCCAAGTGAGGGGCTTATGGAGATTGATAAATCCAGACATCACACCGCTATCTCCGCCAGTCATTGGAGCCATGCAACCCACTCACCTACAGCAAATCACGTAACCTTTAGCGTAAGGCAGCGATTCTCGGTCAGACGCTTAAACAAGAACACAGTCGGATTTCGACAGCGTTCTACAGCAACGCCAGGTCTCTAGGTGATTTAATCCTCGATCCGCAGCAAAACGGCAAGGCCGCCATATCAAGGGAACCCGGACCAGGATGCGCACGATCTGAAAGACTAGAGAGGACGGGTTGCGCCCCTAGATAGGCGGTGCCACGTCCGGTCGCATTTGCCGACCCTAGCCCGGTTCCTCGTTTGACTGTCCCTTCATCTCTATTTTCATGATTTTTGCTTGGCTGCGTCCCGGCTTGACGATCGCGCTACTGGTGATGGTTGCCGGGTGTGGGAGAGGTAACGCCCCCGCTGGCGAAGCCCCATCAACCCCCACCTTTGGGGATCCGACGGTCCCGGCTCAGAGACCTCGCCCGATCAGCGGGCTAACTTGGCCGAGGACAAATCGGCTCAGGCTCAAACCAACGGTGCGACCGCTGCCCAAGACACGATTCCCATCGCTCCGGTTGATCCGCCCCAGTCAGCGGTCCTCACCGCCGCCAATGCCAATGCCCAGATTAATTGCGATCGCAACCCAGGGTCGATTCCCCGAGTAATGGCTACGGTCTGGTGGGCGATGCGGTGCTGCTGCTCAAAACCGCCGCCGACGGGGGCGAGGTGCCCTGGTACTACGTCAAGTTTGACGGCTCTGGGGCAGAGGGTTGGATCCGGGGGGATTTTATCGATGCCAGCGGTCGGACGGCGGCGGCTCTGGAGGTGGGGACTTACACCATTGATGATCTGTTTACGGTATCCGAAGCGGGTTGCGGGATGGTGCTGCGGCGTCCTAGCGATCGCGCCAGTAGCTATATTTTTGCCAATAGCCTAGAACCCAACGACACCTGGATGCGGATCAACGGCACCATGACGCGGTTCCGCCGCACCAGCGCTTCGGGAGAGGCCTTTTACGGTCAAACCACCAACCAACGGTTCATCAGTGTCGATGGCGCACTGCAAGTGGAGCTGACCATTACCCCAGGTGCCCAAGACTACGAGGTGGTTGAGATCACCGATGGCACCCTCACGATTCGCCGGGGCGAGGCCCAGCAAACCTTCCGCGTCGTAGGCGATGCGGGCTGTTAAATTCTGGGCAAGACTAAAGGCTCCCTTAACGCCGATCGGGGGCGATCGCCGCTACCCTGTTAGCTAACATCGCCCCCTTGGGAGCGAGCCCATAGCGCAACGGTGGCACCATGGCTGAACTGCCCCCCTAGACAATTCCTTACCGCCCCTCGAAACGGGCGCTGCGGCCAGTGACTCAGCACCACTGGCCGCACCACCCCAGAGAAAGCAGGCCCCTGCGGGCAAACGTCCCCTGTTCAAGGGGTTAATGATTTGGGTGGGACGGTGGCTGCTGCTGGGGACGGGGGTGACGGCGGCTTGGCTGTTGGGGCTGCTGGTGGCCCAGTTTTTCCCAGCCCAAAATGCCAATCCGCCGCTCCAAGAAATTGTGCTGCGCCAAGGCCAGCGCCACAGCCAAAAGTTACGGCGTTTACCCCAATGGTGGGCAGGAGACGGCTTTGGCAACCCGAACAGCCCAACGACCGCTCCCCTGGTGCGGGATCCCATCAGCCCCAGTACGGCCCCCCGGCCCATTGCCCTATCCGATCCCCAACGGGAGCAAATTACCGTGGAGCTCGGGGCCATCCAAGCCGATCTACAACGGCTGCGGGATCGCACCTCGGCCCTCGAAACTCAGTTAGGGCTGCTCTCCCCATCGGAGCCCGTGGAACAACGCTTGGAGACCGTGGCCAGTCGTCTCAATCCCCCCACCGACCCAGTGGCCGAGGCTGAGACGAGTGAGGTCTCGCCTCCAGCCGCT
>JAAUQE010000220.1 GCA_012032425.1 Leptolyngbya sp. RL_3_1
GCACCACCTTTATCTATGTCACCCATGACCAGGTGGAAGCGATGACCATGGCACCCGCATCGCCATTTTGGACGGCGGCATTTTGCAGCAGGTGGATACCCCCCCAAACCCTCTACAACCATCCCAAAAACAAGTTTGTGGCCGGGTTTATCGGTAGTCCCGCCATGAATTTCTTTGACGGGCGGCTGATGACAGAGGGGGAAACCTTGGTCTTTCAAGGGGAAGGGCTGACGCTACCGTTGCCCGAATCTATGCAGCAACTCGGGCAGCGCCAGGGGAATAATCCCGTGACTCTGGGCATTCGCCCCGAGGATATTCACGACCCCGCCTATCTGCCCCCTGACATCGAACCCGTGGCCATCACTGCCACGGTGGGCGTGGTCGAGCACATGGGCAACGAGCTGATCTTGCATTGCCAAACCCAGGGCGGGCAGTCCTTGAGCGCACGGGTGGATCGGCGATCACAGATCCAGCGTGGCGAAACGGTGACCCTCAGCTTTGATCTCGGGGCTTGTCACCTCTTCGATGCCGCCACCGAAGTGGCATTGGCCTAGATTTTGGGCGTTGCTGATTTATGGGATGAATGTGCCCCTCATCCCAAACCCTTCTCCCTGGGGAGAAGGGCCTTCAATATCCAGTTCCCTCTACCTATAGCCCAAGGGGCATACTCTGCGAGAAGCAAGCTACAAGAAAGGGAGAGGGCTAGGGTGAGGGGTTTCAGCGGGTTCATCCTCAAATTCAGCAACACCAGATTCTGTAGGTCTATCGGTTGGGTGGCGCAATCGCGTAACCCAACGGAACCATTGCTGCTGTTGGGTTGCACTGCATTTCACCCAACCTACTTTTACTGATGGATCGAGTGTGGCTATCCCCACCTTAAAAGCGGCTCTTGCGGTCACAGGTCGTACGTCTAAATTTCATATAGGAACAACCTTCCTGTCATCTGACCGTCATAACCCCTAACTAGGATGAAGACATCTCATCCTCACCGCATTGTTGATTTTTGATTTGAATGGAGGTCTTCCCCATGGCTAACCGTAACCCTGCCCCCAAACGTCGCTTTAACCCTTGGGGGCAAAGCGGACGCGCCCTGCTGTTTGCCGCCGTGGGGGCGGGCATTGCCACCGTTGGTACCGGCGCGTTGCAAACCTTGCCGTTGCGCTCAGCCCAGGAAGCGGTGCAGCCCGAAGCCACGCTCTATGCCCAAAACACACCGGCACCGGCCAACTTTGTCGCCGACATCGTCCAAGACGTGGGGCCAGCGGTGGTCCGCATTGATGCCAGCCGTACCGTTACCACCCAGATTCCCCAAGCCTTCCGTAACCCCGCTTTTCGCCAGTTCTTTGGCGATTTACCGGAGTCGTCTGAGCGGGTGGAACAGGGGCTCGGCTCGGGCTTTATCGTTGAGGACAATGGCCGCATCATCACCAATGCCCATGTGGTAGACGGAGCCGATACGGTACAAGTCACCCTCAAGGATGGCCGCATGTTTGAGGGCACAGTGGTGGGCAGTGACTCCCTCACCGATGTGGCGGTGGTGCAAATTGAGGCGACTAACCTGCCGACAGTGGCCCTCAGCGACTCCGATGATCTACAAGCCGGGGAATGGGCGATCGCGATCGGTAATCCCCTCGGTCTCGATAGCACCGTCACCGTCGGCATCGTCAGCGCCACCGGTCGTTCCAGTGGCCAGGTGGGTGTTTCGGATAAGCGGGTGGACTTTATCCAGACTGACGCCGCCATTAACCCCGGCAACTCCGGCGGCCCGTTGCTGAATGAGCGGGGCGAAGTGATCGGCATGAATACCGCCATTATTCAGGGGGCGCAAGGTCTAGGCTTTGCGATTCCGATCAACTCCGTGGAGCGCATTGCTGACCAACTGTCGGCCAATGGTCGGGTGGATCATCCCTATTTAGGCATCCGGATGGTGGTGCTGACCGCCCAAAACCGCGAGGCAATCAGCCAGCAACTGGGCTTCAACCCAGAGGGCACGGGTGTGCTGGTGGTTGAGGTGGTGCCCGGTTCCCCCGCCGCTCGGGCTGGATTCCAACGGGGGGATGTACTCGTCTCGGTGGGGGGGACAACCGTAGCCGATGCCCAGGCGGTGCAGCGCCAAGTGGAGCGCAGCACCATCGGCGAGACCCTACCCGTGCAGATTCGCCGCAATGGCCGCACCGAAACCCTCCAGGTCCGACCCGAGGCATTACCCCAATAGAGGCTTTAGAGGGAACAGAGGCTTCAGAGGGTCGCGGCAACCAGGGGCAAGCTGAGCATTTGCCCAGCCACCCAAATTGTCCGACCCCAGTCTTTGCAATGGGCAGCGTTACTATCCCAGCTTTTTCAAGAGGGTTGCCAGTCTCGTTTTGTTGACCACATACACATGCTGAATTTTCCCGGCGGGGACGGAAACTTGGGCGTCAGAGAAGACCACAATCGGCGTCACAAAGTCCAGACCCTTTTGTCTTTTGACTTGAAGGGCTTGCTTCATTGCCTGCTTGAGAAAGTTTTTTTCAAAAGGGTATTTTTTCTGACCGACCCGGCGATAGAGCTGCTGCTTTTCAGCGATAACGGTGCCCCGATGAGACTTAACATCAATCACGTAGGCTTTGCTCTGGGGGGAGATGCAAATAATGTCGGCATCTCCGAGGCGGTTGCCAAGCCGCATCCCGTACTCAACCTGCCAGCCCTCTGATGCTAAGGCTGCTAGGGTTGCGGCGACGTCTTCTTCACCCTGAGCCCCTTGATCGGCGTGCTTGGCCCGCTTCCACAAAATAGTGCCATTGAAACCAAACTCGCCGCCGCAATCACCAATAGCAGGTATAAGGCGGGCGGTAAATCGAGGGTCGATTGGCTGGGAGAATCGCCGATATTAGCAAGCTGTAGCAGCTCATCAACCAGTTGAGTAAGGGCGAATGGCAGCGCCAACACCAGGGCTGCTGAGCCAAAGGCTAGAATCGCCTTGGTCTTTCTTTTGGCGGCCAACTCACGAATGTTTTGTCCGGCTCGGCGACGTGCCATGGGGTAACCACTCAAAAGAATGCTGGGTCCTCGCAGTTTACCCGGCAGCAACATCAACCATCAGAGACCGCATTTTATCTTTCTAGGGATTGATTTCCCCCTGATTACTTTAAGCTCCCCATAATCACCTCAGCAGTGGCCTGGGCCTGCTCTAAATGGGGTACATGGCCGCACTGGTCAATCCAAGTCAATTGGCTGTTGGCGATCGCCCCCACAAATTTCTCCGCATCAGCAGTGCCTAAAATCTGATCCTGACGGCCCCAAATCACCTGGGTCGGCACGGTGATTTGGCTGATTTTGTCACTGAGGAAGTTGTAGCCACCGCTTTTAGTAAAGGCAATCAGCGCCTCAGACCAGCGGGGACAGGCCAAGTGTAGCGAGGCGCATAGCTCTGCATCTGGGGTGACCCAAGCGCGATCGCAGTAGGCTTGCAAGCTAATCCGCCGTCGCACCCAAGCATTTTTCAAAAAGGCCGTGGCCCAGCGGTCCAGCGGCGGCACCATCACCTTTTCCATCGCCGGTCCAGCCGCAAAGCCCGCGCTATCTAGCAGCACCAATTTCTGCACGGCGTCTGGATAGGTGAGGGTAAAGTCTAACGCCGCCGCCCCACCCATAGAAGCCCCCACCAACACCATCGGCTGGCCAATTTGCTGCTGCCAGAAGCTGTGTAAATGGAGCTTGATCGCCCCTGGATCAAAGCTGGGGCTGAGGGTGCGATCGCTAAAACCAAACCCCAACAAATCTAAAGCCCAAGTCTCGGCAGTGGTCGCCAGCAAGGGCAATAGCCGCCGAAATTCCAACAGTGAGCTGTCAAACCCATGGAGCAGCAGGATCGGGGTGCCCTGACCTTGGCGGACATAGGTGCTGGGAATAGGAGCCTCTACCAGGGGCGTTGAGACCAATACTTGCTTGACCTGTTGGGCTAAGGCCCGAGACGGGGCCTCGGTCAGATCAGCAGCGGCAGCAGGCAAAACCATAGGCGGTCAGGAAATCAGGACATCACCGCATTCTAGACCTTGATGAAATTGATTTCCCCGAGTGTCCCTTTACTCAGGGGATAGCGTTCGGGGCTGGCTGCGGTAATAGCTGGCCACCAGAGCCATCATCAGCCACCAGAGGGTACTCACCTGGGGGCGATACCAGACCGTATCCACTAAGCCATGGGTCAACATCCCCACCAGGGTAGCGATCGCCGCCATCAGCCAATACCCCTGAATGGACTGTTGCTCCCGCAATCGCTGTAGCTGCCGCCAGCCCTGGCCAAACACCACCACCATCAGCCAGAGAAACGCCGCCACCCCAATCAGCCCCGCTTCCACAGCGATTTCCAGGACAACCGAGTAGGCGCTGAGGGCGGTATAGCGGGGCCGTTGATAGAGGGGGTAAACCTTGTTAAAGGCATCATTGCCGGGGCCAATGCCCAAAATCGGGCGATCGCGAATCATGTCCAATACCCCGGCCCACACGTTGATCCGGAAGTTATTGCTGCTGTCTTGGCGACCCGCAAAGATGCTCATGACGCGATCTCGCAGCGGTTCGAGGGCCATCACCGACAGGATCACAAAGGCAGCAGCGCCCCCCACCAACGCCGGCAGCGCCCACCGCTGCCAAAAGGCATTAAATCGAATACTCCAAAACTGCACCAGCAGCACCAGCAGCACAAAGCTACCGGCCACAAACCCCAGCCAACCGCCCCGGCTAAAGGTCAACACCAGGCAGGCCGTATTCACTAGAGTCAAGACCACCGCCAATGCCTTAGGCGTCCAGCGCGGCCAAGCGAAGATCGCCGCCCCACTCAGCATCACCGCCGGAATCAGATACCCTGCCAGCAGATTCGGGTTACCCAAATAGCTATAAACCCGAGTCGTTCCCGCCGAATTCGAGGTGGGATCGACCCAGGTGGCTAGGGCTTCGGCTCCAAAAAACCACTGCCGCAGCCCATACACCGAAACCACTAACGCCGTCAGCAGGTAGACCGTCACCAGGCCGGTACGCAGTCGCGGCTGTCGCATCACCCGCGCCATCAACAAAAACAACACCAGATTCAGGGTGAGTTTCACTAGTCCTTGGAGGGCGGCGGCTTTCACCGGTGAAGGGCCGTGGCCACTGCCAACACCCCCCAATACACCACCACCACTAAGTGAATGGGAGTCAGCCCTTCCCCCGCCTCATCGGAGAGGGTGAGCAGCAGCCAAAACCCGGCACAGGCCAGCAGCAACACCCCAATCAGGGTAGTGGAGACGTAGGGAGACAGGGCCAGCAGGATGGCGATCAAGATCAGGCCGATCATATCCCCCCAGGGCAGCAGCGCACTTCCCTGTCGCCACTGCCGCAAAAACCCCAACAGGCGATGCACCACACTCACTTCCCGCCATTGGTGTAGAGCAAAACGGTTGAGGGTGATGTGCTGCCAAGCGGTGCTGAACATAGCGTAAGGATGCGATACAGATAAGGATGCGATCAACGTTACTCCTTACTCTACCTCCACCTGACTTGCCCCTGTACGGGGCTGCCCCGCTGACTGATGGAGCCCTTGCACCGAGTCATCGGCAACAGAATTCACCGGACCCTGGCGGTTTCTAATCTGTTCCTCCAGAGCAACATCAGTGATGCAGAATCTGGATCAACCCCAAAACCGAGAATTTTTATTGTCCCAGCGCTTCAATGCGGATGTTGATATTCACCCGTCCGCCCAGATCGACCCCCTGCAACACCACGACTTCCCCCGGTGCTGCTCCCGGCCAGCCATCAAACACCAGGCTGAACACCGCTGCGGTGACGGTGGTGTTGATCTCGCGCTCGGTCAAGCCCCTTGCTGTGAGGGAGGCTCGGTAAAAGGCGATCGCCGCTTCTATAGACAGCTCTGTTTGAAAGTTGACGCTGCCCTGGCCGGTGGGAAAGCGCAGCAGACAATGCACCGTTGCTGGTAAAGGGAACTCAACCTCAGCAGGGGTAATCGGCTGGGGGCCATAGTCGGGATACATGCAGCCGCAGGGACAGCGACAGAGACAGGGATATTCCTCAATTTGCTGGGTTTCAGGTTCCGATTCAGCCGTGTCGGTGTTGGCCTGAACCGGCGCAACCGGTAGGGCACATAGGCCCAACAACAGGGCAACGGTGATCCAAGGGTGTCGGGGCATGGGGCGATCGGCAACTTGCGTAAGCAGTGCTTCACAACCCAGGGGCGAGATTCCCCATTGAGTAAACATCCCCTCCTTGGGAGGGGTGGCCGGAGGTCGGGGTGGGTCTACCTCAGACCAAGGCGGGTTCCGGGCTCAAGCGACCCAACGGAATATTGCGTCCCACCGCAGTGGCAATGGGGCGGAGGCTATCCACCAGTTCCACCATGGCTTCTAGGGAGAGGGTCTGGCGGGCATCGGAGACGGATGCCTCGGGATTAGGGTGGCATTCGATCATGACCCCGTCGGCTCCCGCCGCGATCGCCGCCCGCGCCAAGGCCGGCACCAGTTCTCGCTTACCAGTGGCATGGCTGGGATCCACAATCACCGGCAGGTGACTGATTTAGCTTCAAGGCCACCACCGC
>JAAUQE010000221.1 GCA_012032425.1 Leptolyngbya sp. RL_3_1
AGACCGGGATTTTCTTTGGGTTTTTGCTGGTGATGACCGTCAGCCTGTTTTGCAGCAGCCGGTGCTAGAGCCCTACGCCCGTGAGGTGTTTGGCCTCACCTTAGGCCAAAGCGCTGGCCTGAATCAGTTTTGGGGCTACGGTATTTTGATGGGCATTGCCCTGGCGGGGTTTTGGATCGTGCCCCGGCTGGGAAAGCGCCGCACCGCCATGGTGGGCTGTCTGTTTAACGCCGGTTGCTTTGTGCTGATCATTTTGTCCGGAGCCACCGGGGACCCCACCCTGCTTCGCAGTGCGGTGATGCTGTTTGGCTTGGCCTCAGGGATTTTGACCAATAGCGCTGTCAGCCTGATGCTGGATCTGACCGCTGCCGAAACGGCAGGCACCTTTATTGGCGCTTGGGGACTGGCCCAGGCCATGGCCCAGGCCAGCGCCACGGTGATGGGGGGGGCGATCTTGGACTTAGGACGCGGCTGGTTTGGCCAGAGCTTTTGGGCCTTTGGGCTGGTGTTTGCCTGCCAGTCGGTGGGGATGGTATTGGCCTTTGGGCTGTTGCTGCGGGTGAATGTGCGCGCCTTTAAGGCCGACTCGGCTCAGGCGATCGCCACTGTAATGCAACTGGAATTAGATTAACCATGACGGATGCTCGGGCCACGGATGGTCGAGGTGGGGAGATCGGGGCCTCTGAATGGAGGGCCTCTGAGCTGGGGCCTGATTTTTGGGATGCGGTGCTGGGGTTTTCCCGCCACCAAGCCACCACTGTTGGGGAACATCTCCTGACCGCCTTTGGCAAGGCCCAGGCGGAGGAAAAGTGGGACGGCAGCCTGGTCACTGCCTTTGACCAATGGTCTGACGACACTTTAACGGCGGCGATTCGGGCGACGTTTCCCGATCATGGGGTGCTGAGCGAGGAGACCAGCCATGTGTTCCCAGCCAATGACTGGTGCTGGATCATTGACCCCATTGACGGCACCACCAACTTCACAAGGGGCATTCCCCTCTGGGGGATTTCCCTGGGGCTGCTCTACCGAGGCACGCCGGTTTATGGCTATGTTTACATGCCCAATCTGGGCCACCATTTCCATGGCTATTGGCCAGGGGACAGCGGTTTAGCGATGCCGACTGGAGCCTTTTTAAACGGTCAGCCCATCCGTCCCCGCCCCGATGCCCCCGCCAAAAATCAGCTTTTTAGCCTCTGTGCCCGCAGCCTGCAAGTGCTGCAAAACCCTTTCCCCTGCAAGGTGCGGATGCTGGGGGGTGGCCTCTTATAATCTGCTGCTGGTGGCGGCGGGGCATGTGGTGGGCAGCGTGGAGGCGACGCCCAAGATTTGGGATATTGCCGGGGTCTGGCCAATCTTGCAGGCGGCGGGGACGATTTGGACCGCGTTGGATGGGCAGGAACCGTTTCCCCTAACGGTGGGGAGCAATTACCGCGATCGCCCCTACCCCACCCTAGTCAGCAATCACGCGGATAGCGCCGCCATCTTTGCGCCGCTGGTGCGATCGGTGGCCCAGCGCTGATTGCGATCGCCCTCTCGCGCCCCAGCCCCCTAGCGCCTTAATTCGGCCAAGGTTACACCGCCAGCAACAGCGCGCTATACCCCACTGCACCCACCAGGAAGGTGCCAAAATCACTCTCCCGCTCCTCCGGGAGTTCTTCTTTCAAGACATTCAAAATCACCCCTCCGGCGACCAAGGCCCAGACGGTGGCGATCGCGGCGGGATTCAGCGCTAACGCCTGACCGATCGCCCAGCCGGTCATAATCGAGGCCGCCAGCACCCAACGGCCCACCCGGTCGTAGGCCTGCTTGTGGTGCTCCCGCAGACCCAAATCATTCACCACAAAATGGACCCCAAGGGTGACAAACAGGAGCAGGCAAGCCATCAAGCCGTGATTTTCGGACTCGCGGAAGAGGTAGCCCAGAACGCCGTTATAGATGGCGAAGGTGGCAATGTGGACCCAAAACACCCCGATGGTGGTGTGATCGTTCTCCGTCATCGCATGGTTGTGGGCGCGCGATCGCAGCGCCCATTTATCCAGCCCGTAAAACAGGGCTAACCCCAGCAGCGCCAGAATATACACATGGCGCTCCAGGTATCCCACTAGGCCCCCCACATGGTCGATTTCTTCCTGGGCATGGGCCAATTCGGGAAAGACATCGAGAAAAATATAGGCGATCGAGATCCCCCTGCCAGGGAGACCAGCGCCGCTGGGGCAGCCAAGTCGGCCCTTTGAGGGTGCTGGCAAACAGGTGCAGCAGGGCTAGGCAAATCGCTAAGAGCAGGCCCAAAGACACCATCAACTCACTCCAGATTAAAAACGCTCCCATTGTCGAGGCCATGGGATGGCCGGTGCTGATGCAACGTTGGAGGCTTTACTCGCCCTCTGTCTTGCAGCCGAACGGTAATCTGTCTAGCGTTTGTGTTCTGGGCTGTTGAAGTCCGATTTACAGCCCGCCTCCCAGGCGTCGGGTTGATTGCCATGGGCGGGAATGCCGCCATTGTCTTTCAACATTCGGGCCATGTGCATACAGTTCCAAGCCAAGAAAGTGGTGTTGCGATTGGTGAAATCATTCTCAGGCCCCCCCGAGCCAGGATCTAAATAAGATGGACCGGGTCCCACCTCCCCGAGCCAGCCCGCATCCACCTGGGGGGGAATGGTGTAGCCAATGTGAGACAGCGAAAACAGGATATTCATGGCGCAGTGCTTCACCCCATCTTCGTTGCCGGTGATTAAGGTTGCGCCCACTTTGCCATAGTCGCGGTACTGCCCTTTTTCGTTGAACAGGTGCGTGTAGCCGTACATCCGCTCCAGGACGCGGTTGCAAACGGAGCTTTTCTCCCCCAGCCATACGGATGTACAGAGCACCAAGATGTCAGTGGCATCCACCTCTTTTTGAATTTGGGGCCAGTCATCCCGGTCCCATTCATCGGTTTGGGACATATCCACCCCCAGCCCCGCCGGAATTTCATAGTCAACGGGTCGGATAAGCTTGGTTTTCACCCCGTTCGCCTCAAAAATCCGTTGGGCAATTTTGATCACCCCTTCGGTGTGGGAGAGCACTGGGGTGCGGTTGAGGGTGCAGTTCAGAAACAGGGCGGTCAAGTCATCGTATTTCGTCGGCGCGGTCTCGCATTGGTGCTCGGTGATCTGAGTGAGCTGCTCTGACATGGATATGGGGTCCTGGGACGAATGACGCTGATATTATCGGGGGCGCTTCGTCACGTCTGCCTGAAAAAGTTGGATTCTTCATATGTTCTGATACAGCAACAAAAATGCGTTGGTGCTTTGCCATAAGCAAGGGGGGCTGACGGTACGCTTCATTGGGGAACCATATTTCCTGAGACGCCAAAGGCAACCCAGGGATGGCTTATGATCCTCATGCATCGCCAGTCACCCTAACTGCGGAGGCGATCGCCGCGTGACACCATCTGCTGGGAGCTAAAAAACGCCATGTTAACGGAGCTGCAAACCCGAAAACTCCTGAAGCTGTTTTGTATGTACGACGGCGATCACGATGGCTTTTTGGTTCGCAAAGACTTTGAGAAAATCGCCTCTCAGCTTTGTACCGTCAAGAACCTGGGCTCTCGCTCCCCCAAGTTTATGATGCTCCAGGAGCGGATGGTCAAAGCCTGGAAAAGCCTGCTTAAGCAAGCCGATGCCAGCGGTGACAAAAAGATCAGCTTAGACGAGTGGCTGGCCTATTACGATACTGTGCTCAGCGATCGCGCCACCTACACCCAAGAAGTGCGATCGCTCATGGAGCTGATCTTCGACATATTTGATGCCGACAGCAACGGCACCCTTTGCCAGCAAGAATGGGCAGAGCTGTTCCAGGTTTATAACGTCCATCCCGCCTATGCCCCGGCTGTTTTTAGCCAGCTTGATACCAATCAAGACGGCGTGCTCAACAAGGCCGAAATCCTCGCGCTAATCGACGAATTTTTCTGCGGTGACAATCCAGACTCAGTGGCTAACATCATGTTTGGTCCCTATTGAGCTTGGGCTCTTAGGATCGGATGGCATCAGTCCAACACTCTCTCGGGGGACCTACTGTTTATACACATCTCTGAATTAATCGACATGGGCTGATCCCCCGCTGTCGCCGCTCCCTTGTCAAGGGGGCTATTCACGCTTTGGACTGGGATGCCCCCCTTGGCAAGGGGATTGACATACTTGATTAACCAAGGTGTCCGCCCTCACCCTTTTCTTGTATGCCAAAGGCTTTAAGCCCTCTCCCAGAGGGCGAGGGACTTGAATTCTGGCTCCCCTTCTCCCATTGGGAGAAGGGGTTGGGGGATGAGGGCCTCCTGGTTAGCAAAGTATATTAATGCCTTGGCAAGGGGGGTTGGAGGGATCAAACCCATGAATCCACTTAGCCGTTTACTTGTGTATGAGCGGTAGCTCGGGGGCAGAGGGCATCAGGGCAGGGGGCTAGGAACCGGAATGGCCCAGTAACTTACGCCCCTGAGGACTAGGTGGCAAGCCGCAATCATCAGGGCTGAGACTGGGGTCGGCAGTTTGTGGAAGGCCCGCCAAATCAAACAGAGCGTTGATTAAACGCTGGCGGAAAGAAACCAGCTCCACGGGAAATCTCCTCAAACCAGAGCCGCTTTGCGGATTCTCAGGCAAAATGGGGCATCGGCTCTAGGGGCCTGCATCAAAATAGTGCCATCGTTTATGGGAGGGAAAGACCATGGCAGGTTTGGAGGGGTGGCAGCGTCAAGGCATGGCAACAATGGTGGCCGGGGGCATCATTTTGGGCAGTGCCTTTGGGGTGAGGGCAAACACCTTAGAAGTTGCCCATGAGCAACTCCTGCGGGCGGTCTGTCTGAACGATTGGGAGGCCGCGATCGCCCTCACCGCTCCCCTGATTGCCGCCGATGATGTGACCCCAGCCTACCGCCAGTCCATGGTGACCCTGCGGGACATTTTTGAAGTTTATCGGGTTAACGGCACCGTCATTCCTGACATCAATAACTGTGAGCAGGTGCTGCGGCGCTATGTCATCGCCAACCAGATCCCGATCGAGCCCCTCGATTGGGCCACGGCGATCGATTCGATCCTGAATGATGGCTTGGGGTCGCCGTCTCCAGTGACGCGGGCGGTGCGCCAACAAGAGGCGGCAGCGATCGCCGATCTCGATCGCTTTGAAGCCTATGACATTTTGGCCTTAGCGCCAGCGTTGCCCATCAGCTTGCTAACCGGGTCTGGGGTTTCCGCAGGGACCGTCACCAGCGGCCAGGAGATTTACACTTTTTTTGCGGGCTTGGGCGATCGCATCACCCTGGACGTGGATGTGGTGCGGGTATTACCGGGCTCGCTCTACGAAGATGACGACACCCAGCTCTACTTATTTGACGTCAACGGTAGATTGCTGGCCGAGAATGACGATAGGGTCAGCGGGGTTGATCTGCAATCCCGCCTAGCGGATGTGGTGCTGCCCCGCACCGGTCGCTATTACGTGGCCGTGACCACTTACAACAACGACCCAATTTTGAATGAATCAGGCCAAATCATTGGCTGGGCTCAAACCGGAGGCAGCGCGGTGGAATATACCCTCACCGTCAGCGGGGCCACACCGACTGAGGAATTGATCTTGACAAATTACGGCCCAGAGACCCTGGCCCCAAATTAGGGATGGGTAGATGAGCACTTCGCCCGCGAGTAAACTGCGGGCTAACGGGAAGATGTATGGGCAGGAGTCCAGTTTTGGGAGAGGGCCATTCCGGGTCTGATTTGGTTTGCATTCCTAAGCGGGTAGAGCCTGCTCAGGGAGAGACAGACCGCCAAAACGGCGATCGCGCCGCTGAAAAGCCTGCAATGCTTCGGCAAAGGCGGGGCGATCAAAATCGGGCCAAAGGGTATCCGTGAAATACAGTTCCGCATAGGCCAGTTGCCACAGCAAGTAGTTACTGAGCCGCTGCTCCCCGCTGGTGCGAATCAGCAGGTCAGGTCCAGGGAGTGATCCCGTGTAGAGGTGTTGCTCTAAGCGGGTCTCATCAATATCGTCGGGAGCCAATCGCCCCTGCTGGACCTGCTCAGCCAGATGACGACAGGCTTGGACGATTTCGAGACGACTGCCGTAGTTCACGGCCACGTTGAAGGTCACGGCTCGATTCTGGGCGGTTGCGGTGGTGGCCCGGTGCATTTGCGATCGCAGTAGGGCCGGCAGTGGGGTCAGATCGCCCCAAAACTGTAGCCGTACCTCTTCTTGGTGTAGTTCCGCCAGTTCCTGGCGCAGTAAGCGCTCAAATAACCGCATCAAAAAGCTGACTTCCTCTAGGGGCCGCTGCCAGTTCTCGGTGGAAAAGGCATACACCGTCAGGGTGGGGATGCCCCAGTCTTTGCAGCAGCGCACCAAATCCTTGAGGGTGCGAGCCCCCTGGCGATGACCGGCGATGCGGGGCAGGCCCCGGTGCTGCGCCCAGCGACCATTGCCATCCATAATGCAGGCGACATGGCGGGGGAGACGGGTGGGGTCGAGGTTGGGGGGGGAGGG
>JAAUQE010000038.1 GCA_012032425.1 Leptolyngbya sp. RL_3_1
GATGTCAGCTTGAAGGTTTGGCCTTTGACAACAACGGTATGGCCCGCCATTGACACCCCCTTGGTAGCGAACGACTACATGGGCCGATCTGCTCAGCAGATCCGTAATTTTTCCTTTACCTTCGTCGCCCCATTGGGCACCAATCACAACGACGTTTGCCAAGAGATTCTGAGCCTAGCTTTCACACAAATGATCATTATCTATAGGCATTCTTCTCTATGTCAAGGCGACCAACGCCAAGACTCACATCGTTTCGGGTCAATCTGTCTAGGGTGGGGGCAGGCGATCGCCCCCTTAAGAAACCCCAAAGGGACCTGTATCCTTCCCCACAAAGCCCTCCAGATTGCGGTACAACAGGTAAATAACATCTAGCTTTAAGTTTTTTTAAGCTCTAGTCATTGTTCAATCCCTATAGCCCCGTATCGATATGTCGTCCTCCGCTGATCTAAGGAGTCCCTATGAGTCTTTATGCTGAACTGCACCGTCATTTAGGTGGCTCCGTTGTCCCCCGGATTCTCTGGCGTTATTTCCAGCACAATTGCCCTGATATTGCCGCTCCCTTTGCAGATTACGCCGCTTTCGAAGACTTCTATACCCGTCCTCGCAACACCCTGGCGGAGTACCTGGAGCTGCATACTTTGGTCGAAAGTGTGCAAACCGAAGCAGCCCTGCCCTACTTTATTTATCGCTTGATTCGCGGCGCTTATATCTTCGAGAATCTGGCTTATTTAGAGCTGCGCTACACCCCCTATCTCCGCACCCCTGAGCATCTTTCCCAGCGGCAGCGGATCGACGCCATGGCGAAGATCGTCGAGATCGTCGGGCGGGCCAGTCAGCAGACCGAATACCCGGTGGTGACCCGGCAAATCCTTTGTATGCACTCGCGGTTGCCCTACGAAGTCAACCGCGCCATTGTCGATCTGGCGATTCAATATCCCGCCTATGTCTGTGCGATCGATATTGCCGGGGGTGATGCCCAATATGGGGAACGGTTGGCTGAGTTTACGGGTTTGTATGAGCACGCCCGCAATGCTGGGCTCAAAACTACCGGTCATGTGTTTGAGACCGAGGCCGGTTGCTATCCAGACCTTTTGCCCTACCTGATGCGAATTGGTCACGGTATCCAGATTCCCCTAAAGCACCCGGAACTATTGCCCGAGGTGGCGGCTAGGGGTCAGTGTCTGGAAATTTGCCCGACCACTTATTTCAAAACTGGAACCCTGCAAGATATCAGCCAGCTCAAAATCGTGTTCGATCGCTGCTTTGAAGCGGGGGTAGACATCGCCATTTGTACCGATAACGCTGGGCTGCACAATGTCCGGTTGCCCTTTGAGTACGAAAGCCTACTCACTCAGGATGTGATTGGCTTTGATGAGCTGCGATCCTGCCAGGAAGCGGCCTTCCGCCATGCTTTTGCTTGGCCCCACGATCGCCAGCCCAGCTCGCTGCTCACCGACATCCTCCATAAGCCCCGTGAACGGGAGAAGACGCCGATGCTCCAGGTCTAGCAGCCGCATTGCTGGGATTTATCTACATTGAAAAACCTGTCCATAGGCGTCCATGGGCAGGCTTTTCGGGCTCATCGGTGCAAACTCTGCCAGTAGCGGAGTCTGGGGAAATGAGTTTGGCGGGAGAAGTTGGTTGGGGAACAGGCGAAACAACTCTAGCTGGATTGGGTTATGGACAGTAGGACGCGGGGCAGGGAAGGTGATGTCGATGAGGTCCGGGGCTAGTGGGATGCGATCGCGTCTTTGTCCAGGTTTTCGCGGCGGAGCTGGTCGAAGTTAACCGCATCCTTGTCTAGGTTTTCGCGGCGAAGCTGGTCGAAATCCACACCCTTAACTTGCAGCTCGACGACAGCGTCTTTGTCTAAGTTCTCACGGCGCAGTTGGTCAAAATCAACCGCGTCCTTATCCAAGTTCTCGCGGCGGAGCTGGTCGAAATCAACGGCATCCTTGTCCAAGTTCTCGCGACGCAGTTGGTCGAAGTCAATACCTTTCACCTGGATCTCAACCACGGCGTCTTTGTCCAGGTTTTCACGACGGAGCTGGTCGAAATCAACGGCGTCTTTATCGAGGTTCTCTTGACGCAGTTCGTCAAAGTTAGGCGCAGCGTAGCTGGCAGGGGCAATGGCGACGGAAGCGATGGTCAGAGCGGTGAGGGCGATGGCGAAGCGTTTCATAGTCTTGGACTCCTTAGATGTGGTGCGTTTGTTCAATCATCTTGAGTACTACTATCGCGGTGGTCTCTGAGGGGCTTCTGACCGCTAAATAAGCTGACCTTAATCGCTCCCTGAGAAAGCTGAGGAGAGGCAATGGGGGGACTGAATCGGCGTGAGCGGGGTCACAGATGGGGGCAGAAACCACAAAATGGCTCACATCTACCCAGGCGAACGACGGCAGCATGACGCCCGTCGCAAACGGCTCCACTTTCATCCCACTAAACTATTGATTAAAAGTTAGTGGGATGGGACAGCCGAAAAGCTTGATAAGTTGAGATCTTCGGCAAAGCAGCGAGGGCCTAAAGGGGCTGTGACAGTTACCGCACTTCCCTGATTCACTACCAATTGGCGTTGTCGGCTGGGTCGAGCCAGCGAAGACCCAGCGGGGATATCGGTCATGATTCAGGGGCTCGGTGGGTCGGCGGACTTGACCCACCCTACGGTGTGCTACTGAGAGAGCCTGGGGGCCGCACAACACAAGCGAAAACCGATATGGTTGACGCGGAGCACGGCATCGACGTCGATGCGAAACGCGGACCGGCAATCCCTCGGATCGAGGTCCCAGGAGTCGCCACGGAGGATGCGCGAGGTCTTTGATCGCTCTGCGTCTACCCAGGCGCTACCGTCCTCAGGGGCTCCCTCATAGCTGTCGTGATAGTCGTCTTCGCACCACTCCCACACGTTGCCGTGCATGTCGGAGAGCCCAAAACGGTTGGCAAGGCCAATGAGATCGACCGGAATGGTGCCGTTGCGGAATTCGCCCTTGGGGCCATCGGCATAAGTATCGTTGCCGTCGTAATTGGCCACTTCAGTGGTCAGCGTTTTGCCGAAATAGAACGGGGTTTGGGTCTCGGCTCGGCAAGCATATTCCCATTCGGCTTCGGTGGGCAGGCGATAGTCTTTGTCGGTACGCTCTGCTAGCCGCTTGCAAAAGGCCACCGCATCGTCCCAGCTCACGCCAACCACCGGTTTCTCGGGGGCCACAAAGCGGTCTGAATCGTATTGCTCCGCTGGATTGGTGCCCATCACCGCGACGTACTGGGCCTGGGTGACCGGGGTCTTGCACATAAAAAAGGAGGGCACCGTCACCTGATGGCGGGGCAGTTCACGGGCGTAGTAGCGCTGATAATCTTCCTCACTTACCTGGCGCTTCAGTTCTGCCGTCTCCGCCTCGGTCTGCCCCATCCAAAACTGCCCCGCTGGGATCAACATCAGCGGCAATTTCACCCCATCACCCAGATCTTCGGTGTAGCGTTTGTTGGTGCGCTGATAGCGATGCAGGGTCAGATTGTTCAACGGTTGACGCCATCTCCATTGGGGAAGCAGATCGGACTATACCTACCAAGATGCTCATGATTTGATCGATGCGGTCAATGTAATAGTCTTTGTGGTCGATGTAGGCGATGTTGCCCTTGAGACTCAAGAACTTCCACTGGTTACCGGTGGTCACAGCCCCATAAATCTGCTCAAGACTCTGCCCTTCGCGCTCGTCAAATAGGCGGGCCGCTAGCATTGCCGCCAGACATTGACCCAGTCCACCCTTAATATTTTCGTTCTTTGCCTCCACCACAATGAAAGCAGGGGCGCTGAGGTAAAGCTGTTGGCGGGACAGGCTGATAATAAAGTCACAAAATCCATTGAGGTTTTGATCTGAATCGACGTTGAATTCGATACCAGAGAACAGGCTCACCTGGTCTTTCAGGCAGCGTTTCAGCTCCACCAGTATTGGCGCAATGATCATCTCAGAGCGAGCTTTCTCGGTATTGATCGCCAGGGCCAGGGGCACGCTGTAGTTGAGATAGGCGGTAAACGCCTCGGCTAACGGCACCTGACCAGGGGGATTGGGAAACAGATCGCGATCGCTCTCCAGGGTCAAGCCAAACTGCTTTCTGACGGTTTCTAACGTGAAATCCCGGTAAGACATGATCACCTCCCAAGCAACGACCTCTGCTCGAATTATAAGGACTGCTTTCCTAGCCAAGATTTGGAGATAGCGGAAAAGGACGTTCCCAGGGATTTTCCAAACGCGCCCAATCCGTTATGTGATTCTGGAGGCATGATCCTAGATAATGGAACGGTTTTGCGAATAGCATTCCTTCCTCTCCAACAGCACATCACAGGATCCATGCGTACCCATTACTGCGGCCAACTGCGGTCAGACGATATCGGAGCTACGGTTACCCTCTATGGTTGGGTCGATCGTCGCCGCGACCATGGGGGCGTGATTTTTGTAGATCTGCGCGATCGCACCGGCCTCATCCAAATCGTTAGTGACCCCGAACGCACCCCCGTCTCCTACGGGGTGGCCGATGGGCTGCGCAATGAATATGTGGTGAAGATCACCGGGCGGGTGAGCCAACGCCTTGAGGGATCTTTGAACCCCAAACTCTCCACCGGAGAAGTGGAGGTGTACGCCGACGCGATTGAGGTGCTGAATGCGGTGCGTAAGCAACTGCCCTTCCAGGTTTCCATGGGCGAGCCGGAGACCAGCACCGTGCGGGAAGAGCTGCGGCTGCGGTATCGCTATCTGGATCTGCGGCGGGAGCGCATGGCCCGCAATCTGCAAATGCGCCACGGCATCGTTAAAGCCATGCGCCGCTTCCTCGAAGACGAGGCCGACTTTATGGAAGTTGAGACCCCGATTTTGACCCGCTCCACTCCCGAAGGGGCACGAGACTATCTGGTGCCGTCCCGCGTGAATCCCAGCGAATGGTTTGCCCTGCCCCAGTCGCCACAGCTCTTTAAGCAACTGCTGATGGTGTCCGGCGTGGATCGCTACTACCAAATTGCCCGCTGCTTCCGGGACGAAGATCTGCGAGCCGATCGCCAGCCGGAGTTCACCCAGCTCGACATGGAGATGAGCTTCCTCTCCCAGGCCGAAATTCTGGCGTTGAATGAGCAACTGGTGGCCCATATCTTTAAAGCCGTCAAAGGGATTGACCTGCCCCTACCCTTCCCGCGCCTGACCTACGCCGAGGCGATGGATCGCTACGGCTGCGACAAGCCCGATACCCGCTACGGTTTAGAGCTGGTGGAGGTGTCTGATCTGGTGGCCGACTCGGGCTTTAAGGTGTTCTCAGGGGCGGTCAAGTCGGGGGGCATGGTCAAAATCCTGCCCATCCCTGGCGGCAACGAGGTGATCTCGAATGTGCGCATCAAGCCTGGTGGCGACCTGTTTAAAATTGCCACCGATGCGGGGGCCAGGGGTCTCGCTTACATCCGCGTGCGGGAGGGGGGCACCATGACACGATCGGGCGGATCGAAAGACAACCTCAGTGAGGCCCAAAAGCAAGAAATCCTAGCGCGCACCGGTGCCCAGGAGGGCCATCTGCTGCTGTTTGGGGCGGGAGATGCCGCGATTGTAAACGCCACCCTAGACCGGGTGCGGCAGGCGATCGCCAAAGAAATGGATCTCATCCCCGCCGATGCCCTGAATCTGCTGTGGGTGACGGAATTCCCCATGTTTGAGTGGAACGCCGACGAAAAGCGCTACGAAGCCCTGCACCACCCCTTCACCGCCCCCCACCCAGACGACATTGCCGACCTGACGACGGCAAGAGCCGTGGCCTATGACCTGGTCTTTAACGGTTATGAAATTGGTGGCGGCAGTTTGCGGATTTATCAGCCCGATGTCCAGGCCAAAGTCTTTGAAACCATTGGCCTCACCGAAGCGGAAGCCAACGATAAGTTTGGCTTTTTGCTGGAAGCCTTTGAATATGGCACCCCGCCCCATGGCGGTATCGCCTACGGCCTCGACCGGCTGGTGATGTTGATGACCGGCGAGGAGTCGATCCGCGATGCGATCGCCTTCCCCAAAACCCAGCAAGCCCGCTGCCTACTCACCAATGCCCCAGCAGGAGTGGATGCCAAGCAGCTCAAGGAGTTGCAGGTGGCCTCAACCTTTAAACCCAAACCCAAATCTGAGGGCGATTAGGTCGGTGCGCTGAATCGGTGCGTTGAAGAATATTACGAAACACCACAGACATCCATAAGGATTACTACAAATACACACAACTGCGACCAGACACTCGCGACCCCAGGGTAGGATAGCAATCACTTTAAAAGTGTTTTTGTCCCCTACGCTAACTTTTCCCTATGGCGATCGTTCTACTCATTTTTGGCCTTAGCTTGCTCCCGGCTTTAGTGGCGGTGTGGTTTAGCCTGCGGGCCAAGCGCCTTTCGGAGGGATTGGGGTTAGCTCGGGAAGCCGCTTCAGGGGGCGGCTTTAGGGCGATGCTAGAGCGCTCTCGCGACCTCAACTATGTGGAGGGGCTGGGCTACATCGTGGGGGATGCCAGTTGTCAGATGAACGCGCGATCGCCCTATCTACGCTGCGCCTTTAACCCCTGCGGCCCTTGTGCTGGCTGTGACTTTTATGAAGCGCCGACGGTGAGAACGGTGGTGCAAACCGTGCCGACTCCGATCACTTCCTGCCCCTTACCAGAAATGCCCCTATCTTGCCCGCTGCCGGCGTTCTCCGTCGCCGCTTGAACCGACGCATGGCTATCCAGCTTGTTGCCCAGGCCGTTGTGGGAATGTTGGCGATCGCCCACACCGCCCTATTTTCAGCAGGCTAGCAGGCGTTAAGCCTGCCAATGCTGAGGCTGGTTCAGCACCTCTGAACATTGCACAGTCCCACTAGCACGACCCAGAACATCCGCCGTCAGCGCCTGCACCATCCATGCGTCTGTATGCTCCGTGGGAATTGGATGGGGCGCTGCAAAACCCAGCACACCAGCGGTTTGAAACCCAAACCTCGGGTAGTAGTCAGGATGGCCGAGCACAAACACTAAGTCCACCCCTGAGTCTGCCAACTGTTGCAGACCCGCTTTAATCAATTCGCCGCCGATGCCTTGGCCTTGAACATCACTTGCAACGGCCAGGGGCGCGAGAATCCGTGCCGAGATCTCCTTAAGCTCGGGCTGGAGTTTTACAACAGTGAATAGGATATGGCCGACCAATCTTGCCTCTGTTTCAGCCACCAGGGATAGCAATGGCTTGGCCGTCTCGTCCTCAAACAGGTCATGGACGAGTCCGACAATTTCTGGACCTTGCTCTGGCCCAAACGCACTTGTGTGGATGGCACTAATAGCAAGGCGGTCAGCGTCTTGAGACTGTCTGATTTTCACAATCCATTTCTCCGTTGACACCAAGCCCAATTCAACGGCGGTCGATACGGCTATTTAGGGGCTTTACGCCACCCTGCGGCGATCGCCTCTGCCTCGGTACAGAACCACTGTTCTCCCTGATCTGGACTAATCACAGTTGAGCCGTAATCTTCCATCCCTGGCAGATGATAAAGTCTTTGGTCGTTGTTGTACGAGATATTGCCTTTGATGGTGCATCCGGGTTTTGTCACCGCTGTGATTGGCGAAGGAGAGCGACTGGGAGTAGATTGCATCTCAAACAATACAACTCCAGCGAGAAGTACAGCACCAATCACAGAAGCAGCTAGAGAACCTTGGCGAGATTGTCTCCGAGGTTGCTTCTGAGCTATCACAGGTCGATTAGCAACCCCTTGAATCGAAGCGCTAGCAGCACGGATCTTGCCATCCGACGCCGTGGCTTGTTCATAGAAAATGGTATCCCCAACCTTGGGACGACGAGCCGCTGTCTTCAGAGCACTGATATGCAAGAAAACATCTTTACCCCCGCCCTCTGGTTTGATGAAACCAAAGCCCCGATCGTCTTTCCAGGTGGTTAGTTTTCCTTTGCATAGAACCGGTTTCATACAAGAGCCTCAGGTTGATGCCTAGGTTCCAGTTTTCCCAAAACCCATGAGGCCGGTCCGATCTGATGGGTAAAAAGATTTGAAGGTTAACGGCAGTAGCCTTTGACCGAATTCATCATCGTCGCCCCACAAAATTCCGTGTTGAGGGTCGTCACATTATTCATCTGGGCATCCTCTAGATTCGCGCCGCTGAGATCCGCACCCGTTAGATTTACCGAATCAAAACGGGTCCAGCGCAAATCGGTATTTCTGAGATCTGCACCGCTGAGGTCAGCCCCTTTGATATCCACCCCGAGCAATTGGCAACCAGGGCAGCTTTTGGTGATGCGTAATCGCCAGACGAGCAGGGGGGTTTCTGCTTGCAGGACTATCCACACAAACAACGTTGCCAATACCAATCGGGGCAGTTTCATTGCAGCCTCGTTGGACGAAAAATCAGCGCCAGCGCTCTGCTCAGCTTGACCACCATCCCCCATGGGGACTACACAACTCATATTTTAAAGCCATAGCAGTCGCCAGTCCGGTTAGGACAAGACTGCGAGCCCCTTGGCGGCGCTAGGAATCAGAATGATTCGCTGAACCCTCTGCTTAGCAAGGGGTAGTATCGTAGACAACATGCTTTCTAAGAAATAACTCAGTATGGTAGAAGCAGATCGATTTCTATCCTGATACGGTTAAACAGAATAGAAATTGAGAGTGAGCCCTTAAGTCCTCTAGCTTCCTTAATACTGATGTCAGTATCTGATGCGACAGCGAGAATGATTCGCCAGAGTGTTCGATACCTGCAAACGGCCTACCAATTCGCCTATCGCGGTCGATGTGAGTATGCCAATCTCCTGGGGGAAATCGCGACTCAGGTTTTAGAAGCGATCGCCCGCAGTGATGCCGCTTACCACAACCTAGAGCACACCCTTCAGGTCGCCCTAGTCGGCCAAGAAATCTTGCAGGGCAAGCATCGCTCCGAAAAAGGTATCTCCCAGCTAAATTGGTTGCATTTCATGATTTCCCTCCTGTGCCATGACATTGGCTATATCAAAGGCATTTGTAAAGGGGACCAGCCGGAGCAAAATCGCTTTGTGACGGGCATAGCGGATGGCTACGTTACCCTGCCAGCCACAGCAACCGGCGCTAGCCTCACCCCTTTTCACGTAGACCGGGGTCAACAATTTGTGGCCGAAGCGTTTAGCGACCATCCGTTTATTGACATCCAAGCGCTGCAACGCAGCATTGAGCGCACCCGTTTCCCGGTCCCTGCCGACGAAGACCATCGCCTCACCCTCGACTATCCTGGTCTGGCCAGGGCGGCTGACTTACTGGGACAGTTGAGTGATCCCCATTATTTGGCTAAGATCCCGGCCCTATTTGACGAATTTGAAGAAACCGGGGGCAATAAAGCCCTGGGCTACGAAAAACCAGGTGATCTACGAGCGGGCTACCCTAAGTTTTATTGGCTGACGGTGTCCCAATATGTACA
The DNA here is from genome assembly GCA_012032425.1 of Leptolyngbya sp. RL_3_1. Taxonomy (GTDB): domain Bacteria; phylum Cyanobacteriota; class Cyanobacteriia; order Phormidesmidales; family Phormidesmidaceae; genus PCC-6406. The sequence goes on from JAAUQE010000038.1 coordinate 9,427, forward strand.
CCACGGCATTCGCTACCTAGAAGTCGCCCCTGAGGGCAAACCCATCCTCGAAAATCTTTACCACAACCTATCGGTAGTGGAGCAGGAGTTAATGCTGGCTGCCGCTTGAGCCTTGCTTCTCCTTCATTGGACTCACCAAACAACTTGATATGGTCGGTGTGCAACAGGATTGTTATGCAGGGCACTGGCTTCCTAACGGGTGATAAATTCAGGGTTTTTGGCTCAAACCCTCTCCAGACAAAGGTTTCAGGTGTCTTGGAGGCAATTCCTGAAGTCCTTGCCCAGATAGCCTTTCACAGCTACCACCCGTTAACAGTCCAGTGCCATGCTGCTGAGGTGCGCTAGTAGCTTGTAGGCCTCTTGAAAATTGCTTGGATCACAGCAGTTCTACAGTGCCCCGTTCCCCATCCACCCGCACCCGCTGCCCGTCCTGAAAGCGCTGGGTGGCGTCGGCCACATCCATTACCGCCGGGATGCCATATTCCCGTGCCACGATCGCCCCATGGGAAAGCCGCCCCCCTACTTCGGCGATCAGCCCCCCAGCGCGGGCCAGCACCGGTGCCCAACCGGCGTCGGTATAGGGCACCACTAAGATGGTCTCCGCCGTAATTGCCGCCACCGACTGTCCCTGGGTGAGCACCTTTACCGTGCCTTCCCGTTGACCGGGGCTGGCGGCAATGCCCTGCCAGATCTGGCCGCTGGTGGAAGTCGCTGGGACATATTGGGCGAGGTTCGGCGGGTCGTTGCCGTAGACCAAATAGGGCACTCCCTTCAGGGCTTTATCCTGCTCAAATCGATAGCGACGGGCGGCGATCGCGTCGCTGAGCCCCCCCGCAAGCTGCCCCGCATTCCCTTGAATCAGGTCTTGCAATTCCCCATAGGACAGGAAAAAAATATCCCCCGGTGCCTGTAGCCAGCCCTCGGCTATCGCCCGTTGCTCCAACGCCACCATCGTCCACCGCAACTCCGCCAGCAGGCGGCTGTAGGTTTCGTTCACCTGACCCTTGAGGGTGAGGCGGGCCTGGACTTGTTTTTGTTGCCAAGGGGGGGACGCGGGTGCAGCCGGTGTTCCTGTTGAATCGGAAGTTGAATCGGAAGACGATGCTGCTGGAGGCGTTGAAAGCACGAGTTGGGCAAACAGTTCCCGTACCGGGTGGGGATTTTCGCGCCAGGTGGGGATGGAGATATCGGTGGCTACATCGCTGAGGTAGCCATAGCGGGTTTGGAACTGATTCAACTGCTTCAGCACGGAGGCACCGTCGGGATTTTCGGCCAGTTCGGCAAACAGGGAGGCGGCATTGTCGATGTGGTCGAGGGCGGGTTGGGGCAAGAGCAGCCGGGTCTGCTGGGCTAGGCTCTGGAGCGCTCTCAGGGAAGCCACTTCGGGGTTTTCGCTGGCATCCAGATCGGTATCGGGCACCTGTAAGATTCCCTGGCGCAGGGCCAAGCTGAGGGGGGCGAGAATGCTGTAGTAGGTGGCCCTGCGTAGCCCCCCCAGAATCTGCTCGATGCGGCTGAGCAGCTCAGGAGGGTTGAGGTTAGCGGCAGGTTGCGCTTCCAGTGCGTTCAAGAGTGGGGTGAAATAACGTTGGCGATCGCCGCAAAATTTTCACCAAACGAAATTCCCGCTGGGCTAGCCGCCACAGTCCCGGCAAATTACGCACCGTGGTTTGCCAGGGGGGCTTGCTGAACTTGGCCCCTCGGGTCAAAAACTCCAGGCTTTCGGGGGGTAAGCCCATGCGCAGAAAAATATCCCCCAGCAGCGAGGCGTTGAAGTAGGCGCGGCCATGGTGCAGGGTGGCAGTGGTTTCAAAATCCAGCCCCTTGGCCCGACGCCCCAGCACCAGGGTAAAAATCTCCCCCCAGACGCCACAGGTGAGGGGCCGATTGATCGACCAGGTCAGGGGCCGAATCACCCCCGGAATCACCTCCGCCGCAATCTTGCGGGTCCAGAGGGGATACAGCGTCGTGATTGGCCGACTTTGCAACAGCCAGAGCTGCTGACCGTCAAAGGTCCATTCCACATCTTGGGGCAGCCGACAGCGAGCTTCGAGATGGCGGGCCAAAAAGGCAACCTGCTGAATCAGGCGGGCGGGGGCGCTGCCCTGGCCTTCCACCGCCAGGTCTAGGGCTTGGGGCTGTAGCCAACTGTCGGGATCGGTGAGGTCATCGGGTAAGTCATCGGGTTGGATGATCACCTGATAACTCTCGGGGGTGCGCTGCCCCGACACCACCTGATCGGCTCCTCCCGGCAAGGCTTCGATCACCACGGCGTCGCCAGTGCGGGCGATGGGGTCGCGGCTAAAAGCCACCCCGGAATAGACCCCTGGAATTTGCTGCTGCACCAGCACTGCCATAGTGCCTTCGGGCAGGTTGCGGTCGCGGCGGTACTGCACGGCGGCAGGGGCATTGTAGGAGTTGAGGCAGCGGGTAATGGCGGCGGCCAGCTCTTCTTGGCTAGTGAGGTTGCCGAGGGAGAGATACTGACCAGCAGCGGACGCCTCGACCCCATCTTCGCCAATGGCAGAGGAGCGCACGATCACCGGTTGCTGGGGGGAGGGCTGGGTAATGGCAATCAGGGCAGTGGGGTCATCACCAGCAGCAAGCACGTAACCCCGAGGCACCGGATAACCCCAAGCCTTGAGTTGGGAGAGGGCGGCGGCTTTGCCCCCCGCTTTGGTCTCGGGCAGCGGTTTTTCGAGGGAGAGCAGGGCGCGATCGCCCTGAAAAAAGCCAAACAGCCGCTGGGATTCGACCCGAGCTTCGGTGGCAGGCATGTCTAAATCGTCCGGCATTTTTTGATAGATCCAACCCAGTAAGGTGCAGAGGCACACCACCGCCAGGATGCGGGTGCCCTCTTGACTATGGCGCAGGGCGGTGATCACTGCTGCCAAGATCAGCGCTAAAGTTCGCCCCTGGCGCTTTTGCCGCACCAGGGTAAAGCCCAAGAAACTCAGCCCGAGGCCCAAGGCGACGGTAATTGGGTCATAGACCACAAAGCCCCAAATCACGTTGGTGGTCCCGGCCCCTTTGGCGACCCAGTAGCGCCCCATCACCAGAGCAATCAAGGCCACCACCTGCCAGGTAGGATCGAGGGGAAAGTAATGTTGGGCCAGTAAGACCGCCGCGATCCCTTTCCCGGCTTCAGCCAGCACCGAGGCTACCCCGGCGACGGTGCCGCCGTGGTAGAAGGCGGCGGAAACCCCGACGTTGCCGGTGCCCAGGTGGGCCAGATTCTTGCCTGAGAGGAGGCGCACCAACCCTAGGGTGAGGGGGGCCGCGCCGATCAGGGGGCAGCAGACAAAAATGAGGACGGCACCCCAAACCTGGGTCAGGGTTAGCATGGTGGACTCACGAGCGGATTACCGGGGGCACAGGTCAAAGTTCAAAATTTAAAGTTCAAAATTCATCTTAGTGCGATCGCACCCTCCGCTGTAGGTTGGGTTGCCGTCAGAAAACCCAACACCCAAATGTTCAATCACGACACCATCTGTCAATCCTAAAGGTACGAATCAAGCGGCCATCAACATGCACTACCGCCGCGCCAAAACGCCCGGAGCAACCTACTTTTTCACCGTCGTCACCTACAATCGTCAGCACCTATTCAAACATCCTGAAACCATACAACTGCTTCGGCAGTCCTTCCATACGGTCAAGCAGCAACACTCGTTTGATATTGAAGCGATCGTTGTTTTGCCTGACCACTTGCACTGCCTTTGGACATTACCCGCTGGGGATGCCAACTTTTCCACCCGTTGGCGATTAATCAAATCGCACTTTACTCGTCATTGCCCTGGGCAGTACAAGCGAGCCCGGTCGTTGTCCCGTCGCCATAAGCAAGAGCAAGCGGTTTGGCAGCGACGCTTTTGGGAGCATCAGATCCGCGATGAGGCAGACTTTGTTCGTCATGCTGATTACATCCATTACAATCCGGTCAGTCATGGATTAGTTAACGCTCCTGCTGAGTGGCCATATTCAAGTTTTCACTGCTTTGTTAAGCAGGGTTTCTATTCTCACGATTGGGGTAAAGGTGAAGAGATTGAATTAATCAAAGCATGGGAATAATGAAGGTTTCATGTTGGGGATGTTGGGTTTCGCTTGCTCAACCCAACCTACGGCGAGGGGCGATCGCACTTCCTAACAAGCCTTTGATCAGATCTGGGGAAATTCCGGGTTTCGAGCTGGACGGGGTTTGGTCGACACTTGTTTTTAAAGGAATTTCATGTCTGAGAAAGCTTTGAAAAAATTGAATGAGATTTTCTCCAAAGTGAAAATTACCAGAGAAATTTTGCACTCTGAAATCTCTACTGAGGAAGATATTTTCGAATTAGAATCAAGGCTGAATTTAAGGTTTCCAGAAGGATACAAGGAATTTTGTCGGTTTTTTGGGAGCGGATATTTTGGAAAAGATTGGATTTGCATTGACGTTCCTAAAAGGGGAAGTTTAGAAAAACATTTGAGAAGTAATCATGAAATAATTGACGCTTATAAAATGGGTATTGAAGACGATCTGGATGCTGAAGATTCTGAAAAATCAGCTCTAATTTCTCTGCTTGAGAGAAGCTGGATCTTCGGATTTGGAAATCAAACATTGTTCCTGTTTTCACAAGAAAACTCTGAGGAACAAGATCCAGGCTGTAAAATTTATGCCTTTAACTATGATCTAAATCTGTATGATCTTGGCCAAAATTTTTTCGATTTTTTGAGGGGATTCTGTCTTGGGGATGGGATGGCAAGAGGCTTTTCGCAACTAATAAGTTCTATGGTTCCATTAGACCAAACTATTGATCAGATTCGAGTTAAAACTTTCACGCCCCTCTATTCCAGAGGTTGACCATTAAGAATTAGTCAATTGGATGCGTGATTCCCCCTCATTTCCCTAAAAAGCACCATTTACAGCCGCCAACAATTCCTAGCCCAAACCGTCAAGAGCATCCTCGCTCAAACCTATCCCCATTTCGAACTCATCCTCTGGGACGATGGCTCCACCGACGGCTCCGCCGACCTCGCCCAAACCTACGCCCAACAAGACAACCGCATCCGTAGCATCGCTGCCAAACACCAAGGCCGGGGCTACGCCCTCGACTCCGCTTTTAGCTTTACCCAAGGCGAATTCGTCGCCATTGTCGATCGCGACGACTGGCTCGCTCCCACCGCCCTTGCCGAAACCGTCCAGGTGCTGTGCCTCAAACTCTCGGAAATCACCGATACGAAAACATCGGCGTTACGATGACAATACCGTGCCTCCACCCTGCGGAGCCCTCCCCATGACCGTCACCACCCAGCGCTTCACCCTGGATGACTACCTCACCCATGACGACAACACCGACACCCGCTACGAACTGGTCAATGGGGAGCGAGTTGCCATGGCCCAACCCAAAGGTCGCCACGGAGCCATAGCCGAGTTTCTCAACGATACCTTCCGCGACGAAATTAAGCGCTTGGGCCGCGAGTGGACCGCTAAGCAAATGGCGATCGCGATTCAGTCGCCCCGTGGGGGCCGCTGGGACACCGCCCGCATCCCCGATGTGATGGTGCTCTCCCTAGAGCAGTGGCGTATCCTCCGCGACCAAGAAGCCATCATTCGTCTCAACGACCCCGCCCCCCTTCCTCGTGGTCGAAGTCGTCAGCGACTCCACCGTCACCACCGACTACCGCACCAAGCGCGTCGAATACAACGTCCTCAATATCCCCGAATACTGGGTGGTCGATCCCATCAAGCATTGCATCACTCTCATGCAACCTGTCGAGGACCTCTACGAAGCGCGGCAGTTTACCGGCAGCGCTCCCATCCCATCCCTCATTTTTCCTGAGCTCGCCCTCACCGTTGCCGAAGTCTTCGCCGCTGAGTAAAGCTAGAGCGTAGATACTGTTTGTCCCCAATGTCGTGGCGCGACGGGGCTTAGATGGCCCCCTTTCGGTCGAAGTGCAACTGTAGCCCAAGTACATTAGCCCAAGTACATTTTTAAACGCCGCGTTCAACCCAAAGCTGTGGGTAAAATGTTGAGCATTAGCTTGGCACCATAGCCAATCCACACATCGTTAATTTTATGGGTGTGCATTTCTAATGCTGCCTTGTTCAGGTTTTGCGGGGGCGCAGATACATCCACCCCGACCACCAGGTAAGGGCCACCGCCATCCAAAACAGCCCTAGGGCGATCGCGGGCCAAGGGGCAGGGAGGGGCATGAGGAGGAGGGCGATCGCTGCAATCTGCACCACTGTCTTCACCTTGCCCCACTGACTCGCCCCCGGCACCTGCTTGCCTTGAAAGGTGGGATTCACCCGCCACCCGGCAATGGTCAGCTCCCGCGCCACGATCAAAAACACCCCCCAAGCGGGCACCCGTCCCATTTCCACTAGGGCCAACAGCGGGGCCAGCACCAGCAACTTATCCACCAGGGGGTCCAGAAACTTGCCCAGCTCTGTCACCTGATCTAGCCTGCGGGCCAGATAGCCATCCACCCAGTCGGTACTGGCCGCCAGCAAAAACACGAGCACAGCCCACCACTGCTGGGCGGGACTGGGGGCAGCCAGTAACACCAAGACTAGGGGAGCCCCCAGCAGGCGGGACAGGGTAATCCAAGTGGGTAAGTTCACGGGCGGGCCTGAAGTTAGAGCAATCGTGACGCATTGCCATGGTAAGGTGCCTCACCCCCTTCCATGGAGTCAGGGTTTTTGGTCATGATTAACGCTCCTGAGCAAGGCCAAAAATCGGCCCATTCGCCTGTGGCGAGCCCCTGGGAAAAGGCTGCAAAACCAGCTTCGGCAACCGGCAAGATTCCATCATGATCAGCTATGCCCATCTGTTCAGTCTCAGCCCGTTTCTACGACCCTAATTCTAGGTGGGTACCCGTTCAAACCGGCTTTGCATCCGCCTGTCGCCACATGTACAACGCCAAATAAGACCGATAGGGCGCGAACCTCGCCGCAGTAAGCACCGGCTTGCGGCGAGCACTGGTCAACCGTTCCAGAGTCTTTCGTGCCGTCGTATCTCCTCCGGCCAAATGTCCGGGTCGCCAAAGTAGAAAATGTTGAGCATGTTGGCAGTCCAATGCCCCACCCCCAAAATCTGAGTGAGTTGCTGAGTTCGCGCCTCTGTTTTCATACGCCCCAACATCTCGGCATTGAGATCCCCAGCCAGCGCTGCCGCCGCTATCGCCCCCATCGCTTTCGCCTTCGCCCCCGATAACCCACAGCCGCGCAAGACTTGGGGATCGACAATAGCGAAATGATCGATCAGAGGTGTGCCCTCAGCGTTCTCCACCACCCGATTCCAAATACTCGCCGCCGCTTTCACTGATAGCTGCTGCCCCGCCACGGCGCGACAGAGCCGCTCCGGCAACGGCAAATCTTGACGGGGAATCAACTCAACGGGACCCGTGCGGGCGATCGCCCCGCCAACTCAGGACTCAGATTCTGGGCAATGGTGAGGAAGCGATCATGGATGTCTTTGGACATGGTGTCTGCTAAAGCCTGAATTACCACAACCCGTGGCCCAGAAGAAAACTTCCCTTTCGGGGGGGCGTGGGGGAGTTAGGCCCCCACATCACGAGGGTTTGGGGGCTGGCACCCAATTCTGGCTAGGTTTCTCGATTCAAGTCAACCTGCATTTGAGTAATCATGCTAGACCGTTTGTCAGATGCTCCAATGCCATTCAACGTCTCTGGACCACCAGGTAATCTCTCCCTTCAACACCTGTGCCAATTGCTGAATGCCCTGCTCAATCTGTGCCGCATCCAGTTGGGCATAGCCAAAAATAAACTCCCCCCTGTTGGGTGCATTCAAGTAATAGCCCTGGGCGCTAATCACCCCCACCCCCACATCAGCCGCCCGCTGAATCACCGCCTGATCCGATAAGCCCGTCTCAATTTTCGCCATCAGGTGAATCCCAGCCTTCTCCCCCAGGATAGTGACCCGATCGCCCAGATGATCCTTCAAAGCATTGACCAAGACTTGGCGGCGTTGGTCATACCGGTGGCGCATGCGGCGAATGTGGCGCTCGAAGTGCCCCTCGGTGATGAAATCGGTCAGGGCAGATTGGGTCAGGGGTGGGGCTTGGCGATCGCACAGCCACTTAGCCCGATTCACGAGGGGAATCCAGGGTTCTGGCACCACCAAATAGCCGATGCGTAAGGCGGGAAACAGGATTTTAGAAAAGGTGCCGGTGTAAATCACGCTGCGCTGATCGAGCCCCTGCAAGGCGGGAATGGGGCGATCGCCATAGCGATATTCACTGTCGTAGTCATCTTCGAGGATCAGCGTGCCGGTTTGCTGCGCCCATTGCAGCAGGGCTAAACGGCGCGATAACGATAGGGTCGCCCCGGTGGGGAATTGGTGGGAGGGGGTGACATAGAGCCACTTGAACGGCTGGTGATGGTGACGTAGCGCTTCGATGTCGAGTCCGGCAGCATCCACCGGGATGCCCTGGAGTTGTGCCCCATAACTGGCAAAGCAGCGGCGCGCCCCCAAGTAGCCCGGATCTTCCAGCGCCACCTGATCCCCTGGATCGATGGTGAGACGGGCCATTAAATCCAGCCCTTGCTGGGAGCCACTGACGATGATTACCTGCTCCGCACTGCACTGCACCGCCCGAGAGCGGCGCAAATAATCGGCGATCGCCGCCCTCAGCGGCCCATATCCCAGGGCATCCGGGCCATAATTCAACCGGGCTGAGGTCTGTTGGCAGTGGCGAGACAGCAGCCGTCGCCAAAGCTGGATTGGAAACTGGCTCGTATCCGGGCTGCTCAACCGAAAGCTAATCCCACCCTTCGGGTCCGCCACCTGTAAAGGGACATCAGCCAACAGGGTCTGGCCCAAGCGGGACAGTTGGGTCAACTCAGCGGGCCGCGATCGCTGCGGTTCCATTTCTGCGGAGTGCAAGTACTCATCAGGCAATTGCGCACAGACAAAGGTGCCCGAGCCGCCCCGCGCCTCAAAATAGCCCTCACTCAGCAGTTGGTCATAGCTTTGGGTCACCGTCGATCGCGACACCTGCAAAGACTGGGCCAAGCGGCGGGACGACGGCAATGGCTGGTGGGGTTGCAGTCGGCCTTGCAAGACCGCCTCCCGTAGGGCGGCGGCCAACTGTTGATACAGCGGCAGGGGCGCGGTGCGGTCCAGGGTGAGGACTAAATCCATCCGGCAATAGGACTGGTCTAATTGGACTGGTTTAAAAAAGCAAAATTGGCTCTTGAACCAGGCCAATTTAGCCTTTACCTTAACCCCATAGTCAACATTCCAACTAGGAGAAACCCCCATGAGCCATACCGAATCGCTACCCGTGACCGATCGCAGTCGGGTACGGCGGGGGGCTCGCCTCGCCCACCACGATCGCGCCATCATCAATGCAATTTTGGATGAAGCCCTGGTGGTGCAGGTGGGGTTTGTGGTCGAGAATCAGCCCTTTGTGATCCCCATGGGGTTTGGGCGCGAGGACGATGTGCTCTATCTCCATGGGGCCAACGCTAGCCGCATGATGAAAAACCTGGCCCAGGGCATCGACATCTGCGTTTCTGCAACCTTATTGGATGGGATTGTGATCGCGCGATCGCTGTTTCACCACGCCATGAACTATCGCTCCGTAGTGTTGTTCGGGCAGGCCACCCTCGTTCAGGATGAAGCCGAAAAGATGCATGCCCTGAAGGTGCTCTCCGAGCACATCACCCCAGGCCAATGGGACTATGCCCGCACCCCCACCCCCAAGAAGTCAAAGGCACCACGGTGCTCGCCTTCCCGATCGCAGCGGGATCCGCCAAAATTCGCAGCGGTGACCCCAATGACAATGCCGATGATTACGCGCTCCCGGTCTGGGCCGGACAATTGCCCCTCAAACTCACGACAGGCACACCCATCCCTGATACCAAACTGGCCCCGAATATTGCCCTCCCAAAGAACCTGACCCACTACCAACGCGGTGCATATCGCCTTTGACAAGGTTCTCCAAATCGTCAAAGTTCAGGCTTGATGGTTGGCCAACTCCCTATGCAACAAGGGGGATGGGTTGGGGCCTTGCTCGTTGCGCTCAAACCCCATAAACAACGCTGCTTGCAGCCAGGATTTCAGGCTCTGTCCCTGATGCAGAGAGCATCCTAGCAGGTTGTCACCCGTTAAAATATAGTCCCTGGTCTCTGGACCCTCGACAATCGTCAGTTGGGCAATATTGCCCGCTGAGCCTTCAATTACGTGTCACCGGTCACAGGCTGTAGCAGCCAGCGGATGCCAATAGGTTGAGGTTGATTTCATACAGGATTGAGCGGAGGGCATACCCGTGCTAGGGTAGTCATCTATTCGGGCGATTAGCACAGTGGTAGCGCGCTTCCTTCACACGGAAGAGGTCACTGGTTCGAACCCAGTATCGCCCATCGAAAGTCCTGGTCGGTTAGCGCCAAAACGCAACACCGACTCCCTCAGCGATGGATGTTCTGCCCCTATGGGGCGCACATTGCCAAGCCGTTGAGGGCAGCGATCGCCCAGCTTCAGGCATTGCAGCAGGCACGGCAAGCCAAGGATCCTATGGGTTCGTTTGGTAGAAATTCAACTTAGGTACAATTTGGGGCTGGCCCACAGCCGGGGTGCATGGCCAACGCGGGAAAAAGGCGCGATCGCTTAAATTTCAAAAGCTTTTCACCTCAAGACTTTCAGGGCTTTATGCATATATAAATACGCTTGCTCATTTATATATGAGCATTGCCCATATAAATGAGCTTATGGGGCTGTATAGTAGGCTCCTTTGTTTTTGCCGTGGAGGTTGAGTTTGCCTTCTGCGGCTAGCCGATGTAAAAGATGGCTGGCTTGGTCTGGGCTCAGGCGACAGAGTTCCATCACTTCCTTGCGGGTAATTTTGTCATTATTTTGAACGTATTGCAGCACCATTTGCTCTTGCTGGATGCTGTCGAAACCCGCGAGGCGGACGTAGCCTGCACTTTGACCTAAATCGCGGTAAGTCCCAGCACTAAGGGTGTAGGTACGGCCTTTTTTGATGCCGTGGGGTTCGATTAACCCGATTTCGACTAGCCGCTCAAGGATGGCACGGGCTTGGGCTTCTGGTTTCTGGATAGCTTGGGTGACGGTTGCAATATCAATGCGTCGGGTGTTGCGAAGTCGAGAAAGGACGATCAGAGCATCGAGGGAAATAGGGGATTGAGTGCGATTTTCCTCTTCAATAATCATTTTGATGAAGGGGAGATCGGCTTCTGTCGAACTCAGGACGACTTTGACGGTGGTCGCATCGCTGCCGGAATAGTCGGGTTCGGGCCTGCCGTAGCGCAGCAAGCCTTGAAAAATCAGGTCTACCCCGCGTCCGGTACGTTCCGCAAGGCCAACCCGTTTGATGGCATCGGCGAGGGCAGGGTTGCGGGGCTTGGGTTCAACCACGAGCAGGTTATCCAGGGTGACGCCTTCCACAAAACCGCCCGGATTGCTGATGGAGAGGGTATCGCCTTGCAGTCGCACATACACTTGCCCCAGAACCGAGTAATCGCGGTGAACAATGGCATTCACCAGCGCTTCCCGGAAGGCGCGGCGATCGTAGGTGGGAATCGCCACCCGAAACAGCCCCCATTGCATCTCTTCTTCTTCGATGCGGACTTCAAACTGCTCCATGATGCGCTCAAAGGTTTTGAGCAGGGGCGTCCGGTAGGCATCGTTAACCCGCACATCAGTGCCATCCAGCACTTGAAAGTTGATTTCATGGGTGGGCAGATGATCTCGCAGGGCGCTTTCTTTGCCGATGAGCAGCAACCCGGCAATAGTGGGCACTCGTTGCCCATCTACGGTACGGACTAAGCCTAATGCCCCATCCAGTTCATCGTCAGTCAGGCCAATCAGGTTGGCATCGCCGCTGAAGCGTTCAATTAGTTGCCGTAGGCGCTGCCGTTCTAAGGGATCGAAGTCGTCAAGGGTGGCACCGACAACGGGATTAGCGGAATGGTCGAGCAGACCGAGGGAAGATTGACGGCTGATGAACTCATGGGGGTAGAAGGGGACGCATTGAGGCGTGCCATCGGCTTGCAGGCGGCGACGCTGTAGCAGCCCGTCTGAGGTGGCGACCAATCGCGGCGATTTGGGCACCTCAATGGTGGCAACGGTATGCCCCTCTTCTTGCAAGATGTTGATGCGGACGCTGATGGGGGGATTGGTGCGGTTGGCGATGAGGGCAGACAAGGCGGCGGGGCTTTGCCCGCTGGGGGATGGGTTCCGGTAATGGTGCCGTCATCCTCCCACACCCCAGGTAGAGCACCCC
>JAAUQE010000039.1 GCA_012032425.1 Leptolyngbya sp. RL_3_1
GTCGCATAAAAACTAGCCAACTGGGGCGGCACCTCAAAGGCAACGGTTCCATCCGCAAGCTGCACTGCCGAACTCCGATTGGCAGCGACACCCCCCAAAACCAGCGCTGCTCCCAAGCCCAGCCCAGCAAAGGATTTAAGTAATGACATCGTGCCTCCTGGGGTTGGCACCCACTTAAAGTGGGCAAAAGTTAGGCGTCTCCACTTGCCTTGCTATATTCCCCATTGTGGCAAATTTGTGTATCAGCAGCCCCCTAGTGGTCTGTCAGCCCTTAATTTGCGACTGATGTAGGCTGGGTCTCACTTTGTTTGACCCAGCCTACAAGTTGCAGTTTGACGCTGCAATAGGGGCTAAAAGGCTTTTGCAAGGAACCCGTTACACCAAGTCTGCCTTCGTCACGAGGTGAGCTTCTAAGAACCAAAGGCGCTTGTCGATGGTGCGAGAGATTTCGGTATATAGGTCGGCAGTATCGGCATCACCCGCTGCATCGGTCTGATCGATGCTATCGCGCAAGTGCTTGCCATAGGCGGCATAGCGCTCGGCTAAGGCCGTGATATGCTCATCTCCCTCAACGGCATCCAGGGGATATTCCGGCAGAATCGAGGACTCAGCCGCAATCCGAGCGGTCCCTAGAGCGGTGCTCCCCAGGGCCGTGACCCGCTCGGCCACCATATCGACGTACTCCTCGATCTCGCCTGCCATTTCATCAAACAGCTCATGGAGCTGGAAAAAGTCTTTACCCTTGACATTCCAGTGTGCCTGCTTGAGCTGGGTCTTAAGATCTAAGCTGGCCGCCAGGGTTTGATTCAAAATGGCTACCACCTGCGATCGCACCGCCTGGGGCAGATCAATCCGGGTGGAATAAAAACGGGCTGTCGCTTTTGTCACTGTTGCAACCATGGGTCACCCTCCTAATTCAGTAGAAAACAAAAAAATTGACAGAAAAACAGTCAGGAAATCACAGCCAGCCTTTAGCGCCGACTAGGACCGCCGCTGCATTGGCCACAGCCCCATACCCAAAGTACCAACGTTGGCCCAAGACCGTGTCATGACTTCGCCTGGATTAACCCTCTTAAATCATACTCGTTATGAGTACGACTTGCAATGGATGCTTTTTCCACCATCAAGGTATCCATTGCAGGGCAGGATGGGCAAGTTCAGCAGGACTTGACTTAATAAGCGCAGACTGAAACGGCCTTTACGCTGTGTCAGCAGCATTTTCCTGCCACAGGTTGGTGCGCTGCCGCAGGCTGCAATAGTCGCCATTCCCCAAAATCAAATGATCTAATAGGGGAATGGCCAACACCTTAGACGCCGACAACAATTGCTCAGTCAGCGATATGTCTTCCGGGCTGGGCTCTAGCACACCACTGGGGTGATTGTGGGCAATAATCACCCGTGTTGCCCCTTGGCGAATTACTTCTCGAAAAATGTCGCGGGGGTGGGCCAGGGTCTCTGTAGCGGTGCCGATGGTAATCACTTTGCTGCCCAGAATGCGGTGCTTTACATCCAGCAACAGCACCGCAAACCGTTCCTGCTCCTGCCACATCAGCTCGTGGCTGAGGGCCGCTGCCGCCACGCTGGGATCATCCACCACTGTGCGCTCTGGGGGACGCGATTGCAGCACGCGCTTGCCCAACTCCAGAGCCGCCAAAATCGATGTGGCCTTGGCCGGACCCACTCCCGAAATCTGCATCAGCTCTTGGGCTGAGATCTGCCGCAGCACCCCCAACGCATCGGGTTGATCCTGGCTCAGGGATTGCAAAATGTACTGTCCTAAACCCACCGCCGATAACTTGCCCGGTCCCTGGCCAGTTCCTAGCAAAATCGCCAGTAGCTCTGCTGTGGCTAGGCTCTTAGCGCCATGCTCTAGCAGCCGTTCTCGGGGGCGCTCACTGGAGGGCATGTCCGTAACCCGGACCTGATATGTCGTCATCATGCACGCTGACCGGTATGGTGATGGGAGTCCATCTTGGTCTTATTTATCCCAGCGCGATCGCCCCCATAACGCCCCGTTTTATCATGGTTTCCCCCGTTCCTGACGCTGCTGATATCGCTGCCCGCCGCAAAGCCCTGAACCGCTTCAGTTGCCTCAGGGTTGCCCCCACCTTGTCTCCCGAGGAGCAAGATGAGATTCGTCAGACCTTACTGCTTTTCAATGAGCTGTCGGAGTATCAAACCCTTGGGATTTGTGCCGATGATTTAACGACAGCCAAAACCGCTTTAGAAACCTATGCCGCCGCCCTGGGCTGCCCCCCGATCAAGCTGGATTTAGGGGAGCGATCGGGAGCCGTTTACCTCAAGTTCAATACATTGAAAGGGGCCTGGTATCTGGACGACTATTCTGAGGTCTCACGAGGGGTATTGGTGTCTTACCACGGCGCTGATCCAGAGGTTGAAGACCTCAACGGCACCTACGGCCCTTTCCCTTTCGATCTGTTTGATTAGGACGGGTCAGTGCTGAGGGCTGGGCGTTGGGCGTTGAGCGCGGCATGTCCTGAACATTGACCTGAACTTTCTGCTATGGCTGTTCCTTAAGAGTATTGCCATCCTAGAGACATCGTCACGATGAGATGTTCTATGGAAGCTTTAGTTATTTTGTTCGCCGCCAGTCTTTTCGCCGCTTTAGTCTGGCCCGAGAAACCCAAGGACCCGCCCAAAAAAGATATCCTCGCCCCTACCTTGGAAGAATTGGGAAAATGGCTTAAGAAGCAAAGCGATTGAGAAGACGGGTCTCTCGGTTGACAACGAATCGTCAAATTTAGGCCCGATCGCAGCGCCAATTTTAGATAATAGAAGGGAGAGGACCGTCCCCCTCCCTTCTCATGTAATCGCGGGCCGGTAACGCCACAAAGACTCAGCGTCTCCTCTCTCATGTCACCCTTAGGCTGACCCATCAGGGGAAAAGCCTTGCCCATAAGGAGGGAAGCGATGTTTCACAGCGTACTTTCAAATCCCAACGTTTATATTCTGGTGAAGCTCATGGCCTTAGCGATCGCCGTCGCGCTGTGGTGGTTCTTAGCTGCCCCAGTGGCGATCTAAGCGGAGGCTTCTCCCCCTGTAGGCTCTGGTTCCTTTGCCATCGGCAGAGCCTAACCGAGCTACAAGGGGGCTGGCCATGAGAAACCTATAAGCAGTCGAGGTCCCCATCCGCCTAGTGGCCCGCCTATAGCTGCGCCTGTAGTCGCTGCACCAGTTGATCAGCAGTCAGCACCCCTTCGATCCGATCCACCGGTTGCCCTTGCTTGAATAGCACCAGGGTGGGTAGCGCGTGGATCTGGTACTGGGAGGCGAGTTGGGGGTAGCGATCGCTATCGATTTTGACCACCTTTAAACGGCCCTTCAGTTGGCCATTCACCTGCTCCAAAATCGGGGCCATCATTTGGCAAGGGCCGCACCAAGTGGCATAAAAATCCACCAAGACAGGCTGCTCACTCCCTGCAAGCAAATCGGCAAAGCTGGAAAACTGTTGTTTGGTCGCCATAGCGGGGTCCAGAATTCTGTCATTACCTCCCATGCTAGAAGCTCTGGGTAACGCTGGGATGGATCACCTGGGCATAGGCGCATCTCCCTGACGACCAATCCCCATCATCACTAGCGTTGCCATATTGGCAATCAGCGGTGATCGACCAGTCTCCAGCTTGCTAGAGAGTTAACCTCTGTCTATGCCAGGAATTACAATTCCCTAAGAGAATTCCCCAGTCCCTTACCATCCCGACGATATACTGATTGTTGATCGCCGAATGCAGCGTCGTTAGCCAGATAGATAGGGGCTTTTGCATGAGTCAAGGTATTGACCTCCAGAACAGTTTTATCCAGCTATTGGTGCAGTTGGGCCTACCCAATGGGGTCGCAAAAGCCCTGTGGTTACCCCTGCCCATGACGCTCATTTTGATTTCGGCGACCGTCAGTATTTTTGTGACGGTCTGGTTAGAGCGCAAGATTTCTGCGGCGGCTCAACAGCGCATTGGCCCCGAGTATGCTGGTCCCCTCGGGACTTTGCAGGCCGCTGCCGATGGTGTCAAGCTCTTGTTTAAAGAAGATATTGTCCCCGCTCAAGCCGATAACGTTCTATTTACCTTGGGTCCGGCGATCGTCGTGATTCCGGTCTTTTTCTCCCTGCTGATCGTCCCCTTTGGGCAGCACATGGTGATTACGGATCTGGGCATCGGCATCTTCTTATGGATCGCCATGGCCAGCGTTGTCCCGATTGGCTTGCTGATGTCGGGGTACTCCTCCAATAACAAGTACTCCCTCTTAGGCGGATTACGCGCTGCCGCCCAGTCCATCAGCTACGAGATTCCCCTCGCGTTGGCGGTGTTAGCCGTCGTGATGATGTCTAATAGCCTGAGCACTGTTGACATTGTTCAACAGCAGTCAGGGTATGGCATCCTAGGCTGGAATATTTGGCGGCAGCCAGTGGGCTTCTTAATCTTCTGGATCGCCGCCCTAGCAGAATGTGAGCGCCTCCCCTTTGACCTCCCTGAGGCCGAAGAAGAGCTGGTCGCCGGGTATCAAACCGAATATACCGGCATGAAGTTTGGCCTGTTTTATGTCGGCTCCTACGTCAACTTGGTGCTTTCCGCGCTGATTTTTTCGATTTTGTATTTGGGGGGCTGGGAATTTCCGATCTCGATAGATTGGCTCGCCAGTCTGATTGGCATCAGTGACACAACCCCTTGGCTACAGGTGGTCACCGCTGGCCTAGGCATTGTCACGACCGTGAGCAAGGCTTACCTGCTGGTGTTCTTAGCCGTGCTGCTGAGATGGACCGTACCTCGGGTCCGCATCGACCAACTGCTCGACCTGGGGTGGAAATTTTTGCTGCCGGTCTCCTTAGTTAACTTACTGGTGACCGCTGGTCTGAAAATTGCTTTCCCATTTGCATTTGGGGGCTAAACCCGTCTTTAGACCGAGGACTGGCTCAGCCTTAGCCCTCTCTATTGTGATGTGCTGCGGAGATTAATCATGCTGAACTTTTTGAAGCAAGTGGGTGACTACGCCCGCGAAAGCGTACAGGCGGCTAAGTATATTGGCCAAGGCTTGTCGGTTACCTTTGACCACATGAGTCGTCGGCCCATCACCGTCCAGTATCCCTACGAGAAGCTGATTCCTTCAGAACGGTACCGGGGGCGAATTCACTTTGAATTTGATAAGTGCATTTCCTGTGAGGTGTGTGTGCGGGTGTGTCCCATTGACCTGCCGGTGGTGGATTGGGAGTTTGATCGCAGCACGAAAAAAAAAGACCCTGAAGCATTACAGCATCGACTTTGGGGTCTGCATTTTCTGCGGTAATTGCGTGGAATATTGCCCCACTAACTGCTTGTCGATGACCGAAGAGTATGAATTGGCGGCCTACGATCGCCATGAACTCAACTATGACAACGTGGCCCTAGGACGCCTGCCCTATAAGGTCACCCAAGATCCGATGGTGACCCCTTTGCGGGAATTTGCCTATCTGCCCAAAGGGGTGATGGATCCCCATGATTTGCCCGCCGGGTCTCGTCGGGCTGGCAAACTGCCCCAAGAGATCTTGGCTGAAACCCAGCCAACCTCAGGGGATGCGGATCAAAATTAAGCTGTTTTTTAAACGCTGTTTTTCAACCCAGGCATTCTATAGTGTTGCCTGGAGACTGCTGTAAACGAGGAAGCACCGCGTGACGCTTGCAGAAGGGGTTCAACTGGTTGCCTTTGGCCTATTGGCGGCGATGATGATTGGCACTGCCCTAGGGGTGGTTTTACTGGCCAACATTGTCTATTCCGCCTTCTTGCTGGGGGGCGTGTTCATGAGCATTGCTGGTCTATATCTATTGCTGAATGCTGGCTTTGTGGCCGCAGCCCAAGTCTTAGTCTATGTGGGCGCAGTTAACGTTCTGATCCTGTTTGGGATCATGTTGGTTAATAAGCAAGAAGACTTTAAGCCTGTTGCCCGAGCTTGGCTCGGTAAAGCCGCTACGGGTGCGGTATGCGTTGGTTTATTTGCCCTGTTGACCACCATGGTTTTCGGGACCCCTTGGGCACTGTCTGCGGAAACGCCTGTAGGCGATGGGGCCACCGTTTTGATTGGCATGCACCTATTTAGTGATTTCCTGCTGCCCTTTGAGCTGGCCTCAGTCCTGTTGCTGATGGCGTTAGTGGGAGCAATTATCCTGGCGCGTCGGGAGTATATTCCTGACGAACCGGTCGAGGCATCGGTCTCGGATGCACTTACGTTGCCAGAACGGCCCCGTGATCTCGTCTCGGCGGGTCGGTCGGACCTTGATTAAGGCTATTCCTCGGTATTCCACCCCCACGATACAACCATGATCCCACTGGAATGTTTTCTGCTACTCGCTGCGGCGCTGTTTTGTATCGGCATCTACGGCTTGGTCACCAGTCGCAACGTGATCCGGGTATTGATGTCCATTGAGTTGATGCTGAATGCAGTCAACTTAAACTTAATGGCCTTTTCCAACTATTTAGACCCAGCTACGGCCAGAGGCCAAGTGTTTGCAGTATTTGTGATCACCATTGCGGCGGCAGAAGCGGCGGTGGGCTTGGCGATCGTCCTGTCGATTTACCGCAACCGCGACACCGTTGATATGGAGCAGTTCAATCTGCTCAAGTGGTAGGGACTCTGCACCTAAGTAGCGTACCGGTCAATCCGGTTTCGACTTCGCTCAACCTATGCATCCCGAGAGTTGAGCAGAATCGAAACGCTTTCCACCGGTATTTTATTCTCAGGCACATCCCCAATCGCTTTAATCCGGCTGTTGGTGGCGGCAGCAGGCGATAATAGGATATTGATCGCCTCAAGGGCCGCCGTCAATGCCCTTCCAAAGCCGCTTATTTAACGCCACGATCCGTCAGGTTCGGCACTGGCAAGATCGGGTGGGACATCTGTGGCGACAGGCCCAACTACGCGCGACTTGGGGCATTGAGGCTCTGCTATATCCGTTCACGCAACTCACCCAAGCTTTAACGCAGAGGGTAGCGAAGCACCGGGATCAAGCCTTCGGCGCGGCAGCACAGCGATCGCCCAGTTTAGCCTTTAGCTTAAGGGTGAGGCGATTGTTTAAAGGGCGACAGGTCGCTATCACCCTAGTTCGCCGCACGACTGCATGGCTTGGTCACTTAGGGTCTCCCTTCCAGAAATTTTCGACTCCATTGGTTTTGCGGCGCTCTGACCAACCTCGCAAAGCAAATCAACCCAGCAGGGCATTAGCCAACCCCATCGCCGACAGTCGGGCGTTGGTTTCTACGCAGATAGCCCCATTCCCCCAAGCGATCTGGAGCTGGATCAAAGCTGCCATGGTCTACTTCTTTGGGCAAGATGATTGCGGCCAAAGCTTGAAGGCATTATTCCCGTTCTCTGGACGAATTTTCCCTGAGCCCGAGTCGGTTACGCTGGGCTTGCCAGCCACTTCCCTCTCCATGGTGCTGCTGCCGGGGGTAGAGAATCTTGTTCGCGCCGTCCTACGGGTGATCCGGCGAGGCATCCAGGCCATTGCCCCCTGGGTTTGGGGCGATCGCGCTGCCGTGCCGTTGCCTCCTGTAGACTTACCCCCACCCGTACCCTTAGCGCCATCCCAGCAGTTTGAGCGCGTTGCAGACTCCTTATTCAGCCCCGTAGCGGGGCCGCTGCTACAAACCGATGGCCCCCATTGGGACGACTTACGCCGCATGGATTTTGAGCCAACAACGACCCTAATCGACGTTAAAGCAACCGTCTTGGGCTATGTAGAACCGCCCCTCAGGATGATTTGGGCAGCGCTGGATCGCGTTGTACGGTGGTTAGAGGATGGATTGATCGCAGGGCTGCATGGGCTCTGGCAGTTGGTTCAGCGGGTGACGCGCTACGGTCTGACTGTCCTGGGGATTAACCACCACCAACGATGGTGACGATTTCGAGGCGATCGCGCTCTCCATAACGGTCTCTGACCAAAACTGACGGTGCAAAATCTCGCCGTTGTACTCCACCGCCACTAAGCGGGGGTTGAGGCCTAGGGTTTCCAAAAAAGTGGGCAGATCGGTCTGGGGTAAACAGCCTTTTGACTCACCATTTACTTGCACATCAATCCGGTCAGTCATTGCCTATTATCACTACTGCTTCATCAAGCCTAAGATAACGTCAATTCAAGCCCTCTTCTTCGGGAGAGCGACCCAGTTGAGACGGCGTATTCGGCGGGTGCTGATGGGCAATAATCACGGGCTCCAGAGCCGTCACGGCTTGTAACCACTGGGCATCGGAGGTCGTCGCCAGCAAACGCGGATCATTGGTGAGGGTTTGCAGATCGCGGCTACTAATCGGCACGTTGACGTCGGGGGTGATCCCCCGTTGGCTGATATCGGTGCCATCAGGGGTGTAATAGTGGGCGATGGTGACCGCTAGGCCAGAGCCATCTGTTAGCCCATAGAGCGACTGCACTAAGGCTTTGCCGTAGGTGGTGGTGCCCACCACCAGCGCGCGGTCATTGTCTTGCAGGGCACCAGTGACAATTCGCTGGAACTAGCGGAACGGTTATTGACCAATACCGCCAGCGGCAAGTCCGTCAGGCTGGTGCGGTTGGCGCTGATTTGCTCCGATTCACCGCTGCGGTTTTGGGTGAGCACGATCGGCCCCCGCCGTAGCCACAGCCGGCTAATTTCGATACTGGCGGAGAGCAGCCCTCCCGGATTACCCCGCAAATCGAGCACGAAGCCATCCACCCCAGCCTCCGTAAGGCTGTTGATCGCCGCCGTCATTTCCTCGGTGGCGTGGGCATTAAATTCCACTAGGCGGATGTAACCGATCCGATGATTACTGGTTTCCCGCAGCGCAAAGTCAACGGTGGGGAGATCGATGCGAGCCCGAGTCAAAATCACGGTACGGGGCTGGCCATCGCCACGGGCAAAGGTGAGGGTGACCTGGCTGTTTTCCGCACCCTTCAGTAATTGAGCCACCCCGCTAACGCTGAGTCGGGCGGTGGACTGGCCATCGACCAAAACGATGCGATCGCCCGCCCGTAGACCACTGCGGGCGGCGGGAGAGTCACCAATCACCTCGGTAACGATAATGTCGCGACTGTCGGATCCCGATGCAGTTGTAGCCCTACCCCCCGACACCTCTCCAGCGGTTTGGTCGGTGAGTTCTAAATATTGCTGGGGATCGAGGAAGCGGGTGTAGGGGTCATTCAGCCGCCGTAGCTCCTGCTCTAGGGCACGGTAGGCGGCCTCGCGGGAGCTGTACTCTTGACCCAGCAACCGCTGTCGGGCCGCATCCCAATCCACCTGGTTGAAGGTGTCATCCACATATTCACGATTGACAATCTGCCAAGCTTCATCCAAAACCACCTTGGGACTGTCTTCAAATTCCCCATGGGCCGGTGTTATGGGGAGTAGCGTTGTCACCAAGGCGGTGGCGATCGCGCTACCAATCAGCGCTACTGGGGACCGATGCAGGCGGAAAAAAGAATGGGCCATGGACAACCGGGTATCGGGATGAATGGGGCATTAATGGAGCAAAATGCAGGCGCAACCCAGGGATGAAGCGGGAAGCGATCTGCCGTTACCCTAGGCTAAAAACCTGCCCTCAGTTTAGCCAAGATCACCGCCACCGCCTACCGCCAAAGCCAGTTTTGTAACCGGCCCGTGCTTCCCCTGGGGTGATGATCTGGGTCGTCTCTCTGAACCGGACTCAGAACCCAAAAGCCCCTCGTACGGTCCAACCCAATTGGGGATGGCAGAGGAGCAGGAGGGGGCAAGGGGGCTAGAAACTGGAATAGCCACGTTAATTCCGCCATTGAGTACTAAACCCTGGCCACACCCAAACCCGTAGTTTGTCCTACGGTAAAAACTCCAGTTCTCAAGTTGGATGTGGTTTAGCAAGCCCAACGCCATATCCATAACTGGGCAACCTAGAGCAATGGCCCTGTTGAGTCAGCCCTCTAATCCACAACCCATTACCGATAACCCGATCACCATGGGGATGCAGACGCGGCGACGACAGCTTAAGCAAATCATCGGTGGGCTTCTGCTGGCCCTGCTGGTGATGTGGGGAACTATCACCGCGACTCACTTGGCGCAGGGGGCCAACCGCTCTCCGGACGCGATCGTCATGCTGGGGGGCAGCATCCGGCGCGAGATCTACATTGCGGAGCAGCGGGCTCAAGGCTTTACCGGGCCAATTTTGATCTCACGGGGATCGGCGGATCCCTGCATCTATCTGCTGTTTCAGCAGGCTCAGGTGGGCTTAGACAATACTTGGCTGGAGGGTTGTGCTGAGTCCACTTTTTGATAATTTTCGCCATAGCTTACCGGTGCTACGACAGTGGGGGGTGCGACGGGTGCGGGTGGTCACCTCACCCACCCATGTCCCTCGGGCAAGGTGGCTGGCCCAAACCATGCTGGGTAGCCATGGGATTTGGGTAGAGATGGATTTAGTCGAGGAAAAAGGCATCCCTGGGAATCAAGAATCCCGGCTCAAAACCCTTCTGGATGTGGCCCGAGGATTGGGCTGGGCCGTCCTCAGCCAAGTCTATGCCCCTCCTTGCCCTAAATTGACCCCTTTGGCAGCGGTGGATATGGCAGCATGGCGATCGCAAGGTTTCCAATGTGAGCATCAGTCTGGCCTTGAGGGATCCCCTGGGGAGCCAGAATAAGCGGTCATTTTCAGGCAGTTTGAGGATAGCGCCGAGCCCCGGAACCTGGGTCAAAAATAAACCAATGGCGCGGATCAAGCTGCAACCACAAAGTCTCTCCCAAATCGGGAGCGGCTTCCACCAGGCAGGTGAGGGACTGTTCCGGGCCAGAGGCCGCTGCGGCTAAGGTACCTCTGACCAGGGTTTCTCGACCCAAGGGTTCGACGAGGGTCACCTTGAGGGAGAGACTGCCCGTTGCCTGAGGGGCGGGGGTGATTTTCTCGGGGCGGATACCAAGGTTGACCATTTGATTGGGGTAAAGATCGAGCTGCTGCTGGATCTCTGGCGGGACAGGCAGGACCTGATCACCCACTTGCAACCCAGCCTCCGTATAGGTAGCCGCCAGGACGTTCATAGGAGGATTGCCAATGAAGGTAGCCACCCGCTGATTAGCTGGTTGGTGGTAAAGATCCTGAGGGGTGCCGATTTGCTGGATGCGACCGTGATCGAGCATGACGATGCGATCGCCCAGGGTCATGGCTTCCACTTGGTCATGGGTGACGTACAGCGTGGTAATGCCGAAGCGCTGATGAAGCTGCTTCAGCTCAGCGCGGGTACCGTCCCGCAGTTGGGCATCGAGGTTGGAGAGGGGTTCATCGAGGAGAAAAGCTGGGGCTGACGGGCGATCGCCGTCCCAAGGCCACCCGTTGCTGCTGCCCCCCAGAGAGTTGCCCCGGTTTACGGTCCAGTAAATGCTCAATATCGAGGGAGCGGGCCACCTGCTGGATTTGCTGCTGCTGCTCATCCTTGGAGACCTGACGCATTTTCAACCCAAAGGCCAGGTTTTGGGCGACGGTCATGTGGGGATACAGGGCGTAGTTTTGGAACACCATCGCCACATCCCGTTGGCGAGCAGTGAGATCATTAACGCGGCGATCGCCAATGTATAGATCCCCAGCGGTGACGGGCTCTAGGCCAGCGATCGTGCGCAGCAGGGTGGACTTGCCGCAGCCAGAAGGGCCGACCAGCACCCAAAATTCCCCGTCGGGCACCTCGAAGCTAATGTCTTGAACGGCAATGGTTTTGCCGAATTGCTGGGTGATGTTATCAAGCCGGACCCTTGCCACCAGTTGCGCCTCGATCGTAGGTTGATCTGCCCTATGCTACCGACAGATGTCCGATCCCGTTCCCCTTAGCTCTGGATTGCGCCAACCGGATGCGAACAACGGGGAGCATCTCTGCCGAGTCACATACCTGCTGAGTAAGATGAGACCCATGGCCTCCGAATCGAAGCAGTCCATCGTCATCATGCTCTGCCAAGGGAAATCATGAGCCTGCCATCTGCCACGCCAACCACCATCCCCACCTCCCCTGAACAGCGCCGTCAAGCGGCTTGGGCGATCGCTGAGCAATGCACCCAACTGCTCCAGCAAGGGTTTGGGGCGACTGAGGTGATTGTGTTTGGCTCTCTGCGCGGTGATACCCCCTGGCACAACGACTCTGACCTCGACCTAGCGGTTCGGGGCCTGCCGCCAGAAACCCTCTTAAAGGCTTATCAGCAACTCGAAACCCTCGTTCCCAGTTGGTTGCCCTTTGATCTCGTTGCCCTTGAGCAAGCGGGCGATCGCATTCGGGACCGCATTCTCCAAAACCCGCCCATGCCCCAAAACCCCTTGCTGGCCCTCAAAATCCACCTGGAAGATGAACTGAGTGCCATGGCGCAAACCATCCAAACCTTAGCCACTCTGGTTGCTCAAGCCGACACCATTCCCGAGATTGCCTTAATTCCGGCGGCGGCTGGTTATATCGAAGACTTTTACTCCGGCTGTGAACGCTTAGCAGAACGGGTGGCGATCGCCTTAGATGGCGGTTTACCCCAGGGTCGAAATTGGCATGAGCAACTGCTGCAACAGATGGCTGCGCCCGGTGGCCAAACCGGTAGCCAACAGCGTCCACCGCTGTGGAACAGCACCTTACTGAAGGAACTGGAAACCTATCGTCGGTTTCGGCACCGCGCTCGTCACCTCTATAGCGTCAACCTCGATGGCGGGCGGGTGCTGGACCTGGCCCAGCAAGTTCCGATGGTGTTTGACCAAGTTCATCAGGCGATTTCAGTTTTTGGGAACTGGTTGGTACAGCAGGCATCCTAATTTTTTTTCGACCGTCTAAATCCTGGCCCCATCCAAACCCTTAGTTCGCCCTGCGGTAAAAACTCAAGGTTTCCAGATGGATGTGGTTTATTAATGGGTCAGGTAAGCCAGTCCGACAAATACCCCCATTAACCCGATCGCTGTCAGGGTGAAATGAAACAGTGACTTGCCCCCTTTGCGTACCATGTTGCGCATGGCCAGCTTTACATAGCTGGGTGGGGGTTCGGTTGGTGTTTCCAAAACCGGGGTTTCCGCAGCCGGTACTGCCGCGACTGGACTCGATTCAGTGATTGGGGGTTCAGACATGGGGGTAACGAAGGTTAGGCAGCAATAGTTTTCATTGTGAAGCAAAGCGGAAGCGATTGCGTGCTGCTATTGGGGCCAGAACGCCTCCGGCAAACTGGAACGCTCAAGGTCTTTAGGGGATTGCGGGCTAATAACATACCCCTATGGAAAGGGCGAAAGCCTTTCGCCCCTACCTCTGTTGCCGGTCGGTCTGGGATGTTTTTAAGCGGCTCCCTTCTCTCCAGAAGCTGGCCTCTAGACCGCCTCCATGGCTTCCATCTGGGTGCCTTGGCGCAGCGACGCCTGGATAAAGCGATCCAATTCGCCCCCCATCACATCCTCAATGGCAGTGGTTTCTTCGTTGGTGCGCAGATCCTTCACCATTTGGTAGGGGTGGAACACATAGTTGCGGATCTGGTTGCCCCAGGCCGCCTCAACCATGTCGCCACGGATTTCGGCGATCGCCTTAGCCTGCTGCTCTTGGGCAATGATCATCAGCCGCGCCATCAACAGGGCCATCGCCTTCTCGCGGTTTTGGAGCTGCGATCGCTCCTGGGTACAACGCACCGATAGGCCCGTCGGCAGGTGGGTAATGCGAACAGCGGTTTCCACCTTGTTGACGTTTTGGCCGCCAGCGCCCCCAGAGCGGGAGGTTTTGATCTCCAGATCTTTTTCTGGAATATCTAGCTCCAGGGTTTGATCGAGGATCGGCATCACCTCCACCCCAGCAAAGCTGGTTTGGCGCTTGCCGTTGGCATTAAAGGGTGAGATGCGCACCAGGCGATGGGTGCCCTTTTCGTTTTTGAGATAGCCATAGGCATAGCGACCGACCATTTCGAGGGTGGCGGATTTGACGCCGGCCTCTTCTCCTTCTGAGAGTTCCACCAGCTTGAGGGTGTAGCCCTGGCGTTCGCCCCAGCGGGTGTACATGCGTAGCAGCATCTCGGCCCAGTCTTGGGCATCGGTGCCCCCGGCCCCGGCGTTAATGGTGAGGACGGCCCCGCTTTTGTCGTAGGGGCCAGAGAGGAGTTGCTGCAACTCCCATTGGTCTAGGGCTTGGTTGAGCGCGGTGACACTGGTTTGGGCTTCGGCAAACAGGGCTTCGTCGGGCTCCTCAACCAAGAGTTCTAAAATGGCCTCGGCATCCTCAAAGCGCGCCTGCCACTGGTCGATTTGGCTGAGCTGGGCCTTGCTGTCGTTCAGGGTTTGCAGGGTTTGCTGGGCTTGGGCCGGATCGTCCCACAGCTCAGGCTGGGCGGCCTGCTGCTCTAGATCTTGGATATTGGCGGTGATGGCAGGAATGTCAAAGACAGGCCCGGGCTTTACCCAGGCGTTCAGACAGCGTGGCGAGTTCCCGTTTGAGATCGGTGGTATCGAGCATGGCAACTGAGCAATTAAGGCTAAGACTGAAATTGTATAGCAGTGGCTAGGGCCTGCTGCTCGTCCTGGGTGGCTCAAGTCCTAGGACGATTGCTGAGCGCGGTGCTTAAGGAGCAAGGGAGCTAGCAACTGGAATGGTTGGGTTAATTCCACCCTTGAGCAATAGGGCGCGATCGCGCCGTCACCTCCAGTTTGGGGCAGGGTCAGCCATTCCAGCAACTGACCTCGCGATGGATTGACGGGAGGCAGGGCTCTTTACACTGCAAGTACCGATCGCAATGGGCTGGGACCATGACCGTAAGCAAAAATCCAGTGCTGCTGATCCACGGGATTGGCGATACCCACCGGGTGTTCCAAACGATGGCAACCTATTTGGGCGATCGCGGCTGGCCCATTCACACACTCGATCTAGTGCCCAATCTAGGCGAGGTGGGGCTGGATCAGTTGGCCCTGCAAGTGCGCGATTACGTCGCGATGCATCTGACCGAACAGCCTTTCGACCTACTGGGGTTCAGCATGGGGGGCATCGTCAGCCGCTATTACCTACAGCGATTGGGGGGGCTACAGCAGGTACAGCGGTTTATCACCCTGTCCTCTCCCCATAACGGCACAATCACCGCCTATGCCCGCAATCGACCGGGCGTGAAGCAAATGCGACCGGGCAGTGACTTTCTGCAAGGCCTGAACAGCACGGTACATGAGCTGGCCCAGGTGCAGTTCACCTCGTTATGGACGCCCTACGATCTGATGATCTTGCCCGCCTACAGTTCGCGACTGCCGGTGGGGCAAATGGGACAAATTCCGGCCCTGGCCCATCCGCTGATGCTGCGCGATCGCCGCAGCCTCGCCGCCGTGGCGACGGCCCTCAGCATGACTTCATGACCGACAGGCTGGCTGCGGTGCTCGGGTCGTTACGAGCAAGCGATCGCTGAGCATCCTGAACATATGGTTTGGGGCGGTACATACACCATCAGCAAGGCAACCTGAACCTCCTGTTCAGCCCATACGTCTTACCGTTTGCATTCACAACCCAACCCGCATCCCTTTCGGGGAGCGTGGGGGCCGTTATCATAGCCCTATGAGCACCGTAGAAACGGCACCCTGGCAAGGCAAGTAGGCCATTATGACCATCGCCCAATCTAAGCCCCTCAACCAGCCGATGACCCTAGCGGCGTATCTGGACTATGACGATGGCACCGATTCTCGTTATGAACTGGTGGATGGGATTTTAGTTGAGATGCCCACAGAAAGTCCGCTCAACAATACGATCGCCCTCTTGCTAATCAGCACCTTTTTGAGCTTAGGCATTCCCTATTATCGTTTGGCAACCCACCATCAGATTCAGGTGCATTCTGACCAGGTAACCGCACGGGAGCCCGATTTGATCCTGCATACGGAGGCATCGGCGGCAGCCATTCTCAAGGACGGCAAGTTACTGCGGCTGGATCAGCCTGCGCCTCAGTTAGTGGTGGAGGTGGTGTCCAGCAGCGATACGGACAAGGTGTCGCGCGATCGCGACTACATCGAAAAGCGCCGAGAATACGCCCAACGCGGCATTCCCGAATATTGGATCATTGACCCGATCGCCGCAGCGGTGTGGGTGCTTACTCGGGTGG
Organism: Leptolyngbya sp. RL_3_1; assembly: GCA_012032425.1. Classification (GTDB taxonomy): domain Bacteria; phylum Cyanobacteriota; class Cyanobacteriia; order Phormidesmidales; family Phormidesmidaceae; genus PCC-6406. The sequence goes on from JAAUQE010000039.1 coordinate 16,030, forward strand.
GTGACGCCTATCAGGATCACAAGTTTGTCGGCGCAGACCGGCTCGTTTCCCCGAGCTTGGCAGCACTGGCGCTAACGGCAGAACAGATCTTGACGGCAGGACTGTAAATGGCTTGAGGGCAAACACAAGGCACCGCCCCCAATTCTGACGCATGAGCTGAACGTATTACTGGTATAGCTGGGGCCAGAAAGCCTTCGGCACGTTTCAAGGTCCAAGGTCTTTATCCATAGGCTTGCTGGCGTCGCCAATACCGCGAGCTTTGTGGCATTGGCTATATACGTGATGTCGAGTAGCGATACCGAAACAGCAGTCAGTCCATCACGGCTGGCCTTAGAGCTGGTTCAGGACATCGGCCAGGGTGCTAAAGAGCTGGTCAATTTGCGACGGCTCAATAATCAGCGGTGGCGACAGGGCAATGTTGTCCCCCGCCGCCCGCACCAACACCCCCTGCTCAAAACAACGCAAAAACACCTCAAACCCTCGGGCACCAGGCTTCTCGGCAGGCTCCAGCTCAATCCCCGCTAATAGCCCCAGGTTACGCACATCAGTAACGTGGCGAGCTGATTTCAAGCTGTGGGCAGAGGCTTCCCAGGGGGCCGCCAGGGTTTGCACCCGGTTAAGCAGCCCCTCCGACTCGTAGATGTCAAGGGTAGCGAGGCCCGCAGCACAGGCCACCGGATGGCCCGAGTAAGTATAGCCATGGAAGAATTCGATACCGCTGGCCTGCATAAACCGGTCATAGATGGCTTGACGCACAAACACCGCCCCCATGGGATGTTGCCGTTGGTAATGCCTTTGGCGGCGGTGATCATGTCCGGCATTACCCCAAAGTATTCGGCGGCAAAGGGCACCCCCAGTCGCCCAAAGCCGGTAATCACCTCGTCAAAAATCAGCAGGATGCCGTGGCGATCGCAAATCTCCCGCAATCGCTGAAGATACCCCACCGGCGGGATCAGCACACCGGTGGCCCCGTAGACCGGCTCCACAATCACCGCTGCGATGGTTTCAGCACCGCGTTTTCCACCACGGTTTCGAGTTCGTCGGCCAAGGCCTCCCCCCACAGGGGTTGTCCCCGGCTAAAGGCGTTGTGCTCCAGGTTGTGGGTGTGACCGAGGTGATCGACCCCCGGCGTCAATTCGCTAAAAAACCGGCGATTGGTAGCGATGCCGCCGACTGCAATTCCCCCCAGATTCACCCCGTGGTAGGCCCGTTCGCGACCCACAAACCGCTGGCGACTGGGTTCATCGCCTAGGGCATGGTAAGCGATCGCCAACTTCAAGGCCGTATCCACCGCCTCGGACCCAGAGTTGGTGAAAAAGACATGGTTCAAGTCACCGGGGAGCAATTTCACCAGCCGCTCGGCGAATTGAAACGCGCCCCCATGGCCCATCTGAAAGGAGGAGGCATAATCGAGCTGGAGCAACTGCTGGTGTACCGCCTCAGCAATCTCCCGCCGACCATGACCGACATTGACGCACCACAATCCCGCCGTGCCATCTAAAATTTTGCGCCCGTCGCTGGCGGTGTAATACATGCCCGCCGCCGCCACCAGCATCCGGGGGTTAGCTTTAAACTGCTGGTTCGCCGTAAACGGCATCCAAAATGCGTCGAGAGATTGAGCCTCGCTCAGGGATACTGTCGAGATGGCGGCCTCAGCCATAGCGTTCCTTCAGGATGGGCAAACCTTTGCTGCACGCAATCCTTGAGGCTACAGTAACGCTCCTGAGCGCGGTGGACAATGGGGCTACGGTTGGCCCCTGGTGCTTTCAAAAACAGTTCAAACTCGATAGTCTGAACTATAGTGACCCATTGAATAGGTAACCGTCCCCTGAGCGGAGTCGAAGGGGACATTCTGGCTGGGTTTTGGCTTTCTCCCTTTGGGAGACGCTTTGCGAACGACTTCGCTCAGCCAGCATAGTCTCTGGGACGGTTACCTGAATAGTTGTGCGCTTGAATGCATGGGGCGATCGCCCCCTGGCCCTTGGTTTTGGGGGGCGATCGCCGGAATGGATCGGGACGGTTCCTCGGTAACAGTAGCAATGCGGAGCAGTAAGCGATGTGGCATCGGGTCAGGTCTGCAATTTTGATGGGCTGTTTCAGTTGGCTGGTCTGGTCCCTGCCGGCGCTACCGGCGGCGGCGGCCAACTGTACCTTGACCGCCCTGGTGTGGGAGGGGTACACCGATCCCAGCTTTACCCAAGCCTTTGAAGCGGAGACCGGCTGTACGGTCAAGGCCACCTACGCCGGGTCGAGCGACGAAATGTTTGCTAAATTCCGGGCCGGGGGCGGTCGCAACTATGACTTGATCTCCGCCTCCGGCGATATTACCGAACGCCTCTACAAAGCTGGGGTGGTCCGCCCCATTGATACTAGCCAGCTCAAAAACTACGACGCTGTTTTCGAGTCCTTCCAAGGGGGCTCGTGGAACACCTTTGACGGCCAGCCCTATGGGGTCACCTTCGCCTGGGGGCCGAATGTGCTGATTTACGACACCGAGTCGGTCAATCCCGCCCCCACCAGTTGGGACGTGCTGTTTGACCCGCAATATGCCGGTCAAATCACCCTGCCCGACAACCCCATGACCATTGCCGATGTGGCCCTGTGGCTGGGCAAAAGTGACCCCTATGACCTCACCAGTGCGGATCTGGCCGAGGTGAAGGCCAAGCTGCTGGAACTGCGCCCCAGCATCCGCAAGTTTTGGGCCACCGCCGGGGAGTTGGCCAATCTGTTTCAGTCGGGGGAGGTGGCGATCGCCCATGCCTGGCCCCTCACCTATCAGCAGCTAGAGGAGGCGGGATTTCCGGTGGGTTCTGTGAGCCCGGCGGGCAAACTCACCGGCTGGACGGACTCTTGGATGATTGCTAAGCGATCGCCCAATGCTGAGGTGGCCTACCAGTGGATCGACTACATCCTCAGCGGTGCTGGGCAAAAAGGGGTGATTGAAGCGACGGGTTATTCGGGGGCGACGACCCTGGGAACGGCGGCGATCGGGCCGGAGCGGGCTAAGGAATTGTTTATGGATGACCTGTCGCTGCACAGTCAGATCAACATGTGGCAAAGTGTCAAAAACTATGATGAGTGGGTCCAGCTCTGGAACGAAATTCGCAGTTAAACCAGATTCAATGTGGTGATTGCAACAAAGAATGTCGGGCATCTATCGCGGTTTATCAGGTAACCGTCCCTTAGATTTCGCTCAAGGGACGGTTACACCCAAAAAGAGATGGTGAATAAAATCCAAACAGGTTCAGCCTGGAGTCAGAGAGGTGATTATACTGAATCATTCCACCTATTTACCCGTATGAGGATCTTAGGTAGGCGATGTTCTACCTATTTACCCAAACCAGGATCTTAGGCGGAAACTTTCCCTCTACAAAAGAGTTGGGCTGCTTAAGTTCTTGGAGGAGGCAGTATTGAAAAGCTGTTTGTTAGACCTAAGGTCAAGCCGCCTCAAAGTTATCAGTAGGACGGCAGTTTGAAATGAGGGTTTTGATAGGGTACTTCAGGCTCGCCTATAAAATCCCAGAATTTCATATCGCGTATTTGATCTTGGACATTCACCACATCACCCCGTTAGATTGGTGAGAGGAAAGAAATCTGTTTTTACTTGAGAGGTCAATCTTGACTGACAGCATTCCACCTCTATTACCTCTACAAAGTCTAGCCGAACGGCATCACGCTCTTCCTCCTCCAGTTGCCGAGTATTTACTTCAAGCTGCAAGAGTCTGCTTTGATCGGCATCATATATCACCCAAAGAATTTATCTTGGAAGATGATAAAGTCGAGTCTATAGCAAGGGTGGAATGGGAAGCAACAGATGATAGAGCCAAGGGAGCGTGGGATAAGGACGATGCTACAGAGGCTGGAGCCTGCGCCGTTGCAATTGCAGCCATAGAACTCACAAGAAGCTTATTTGCTATTCGACGTATGCCAAAAGGGATGGGTGCGGATTACTATCTTGCCCTAAAGAGCCAGGATCTAGAGGATTTGGAGAATTGTTTTCGATTGGAGGTTTCAGGGACGCACTCTGATAAACCAGAAGTTACCAAGCGACTTCGTATAAAGATTGAGCAAACACGGAGGGGAAATAGTAATCTACCGGCTCTAGCAGCCATAGTCGGTTTTAAGATACAGTTAATTTTACTTCATACGGTTGATGAACCATCATGAGTTGGTTACTGCATCATACTCGTAGTGAAGAGTATGTGAGCCAAGCAGAGCAATTTTTCAGGCAGCGAGAAATTAATCGCGCTGCCGAACTGTATCGTTTGGCTGCGGAAGCAGAAACCCATGCTCTAGATAATCTTGATATAAGCAAAACGCGAACTATTGGTATAACAGCCGTTAGTGCGGCATCTCTTTATTACAGAGCTAAGGAATTTGCACTAGCAAAACGTATTGCTCATAAATGGCTAGCTACTGAATTCCTGCCACCTTTTGCAATCGATGAATTGGAAGATCTTTTACAAGTTATTCGTTATGAAGAATCTCGTGCCAAATCAGGGATTCAATTTATAGAAGGTGAAGTTTTGGTTTCAGTGAGCGGAGGAGAAATTTTATATGGCGCAGCTCCACTGGAACTTATATTGCATAAGGTTGAACGAATTAGAAGCATCTTTTATCGAACAACAGAGTTTCTTCTAGAAAAACCTCATCGAACTCGCGGATTGCCAAGTCAAGATGTAAAAGATCAATGTGATCCTTGGTTATTCCAAGCTCCTGCTGGAAGCTATCAATTTGAAGTTCGAGTTCGTAGACCGCGAAATTTTGAACAATTGATTTTAGATGGCATAGTAGATCCTGAGTTGCGTGTTGAACAAATCACTAAAAAATTTCTTGAGATTGTCAGAGCAACTACGCAAGATCCCGAAGGAGAGTTAATCGAAGTTGTTCCTCAGGAAGATTATAGAGAAACATTTTTGAAATTAACTCGTGAGCTTGCGCCTCCGGTTTCAGGTAAATCTTTTGACCAGATGGAGATCAAGTCCGCTAATGATATTGATTCCCAACCTGTTGTTCTCCGTCCCGATACTCGCGAAGCGATCAAAAACGTTTTGAAGAAACCAGAGATGATTTCTCAGGAAGTTCCTGAACATAAAATCAGGCAATTGAGAGGAACACTTCGTGGCTTGCAATTGGATAAGGACTGGATTGAAGTGAATATCGATGGTAAAACCGAGACGATTTATGAGGCTAAAGAAATTGATGATGTAATTGGACCTATGGTGGATCGTCGAGTTGTTGTGGAAGTCTTAGAACGCTCTGATAGACCTGTGGACAAGAAATATTCTCTGCGGGACATTCAACTTGAGGAAGATTTGCTTTGAACCTTAATTTCTATTCGCAAGTAAGTAGGTGGGCTGGATTAAATATAAGATGGCTTCCAACGCAGAATCCTTGGACAGCAAGGGTTACACGCTTTGTGAAGCGAC
>JAAUQE010000222.1 GCA_012032425.1 Leptolyngbya sp. RL_3_1
GCACGAATCGGTGATCGAAATACTCTGCGCCATGGCCGGGGTGAATTCCTTGGAGGACAGGCCATAGCGACCACCCACAACGGTGAACGGAGCCGCCGTCTCATGGACCGCATGGACCACATCCAGATAGAGGGGCTCACCGGGGGCACCGGGCTCTTTGGTGCGATCCAGCACCGCGATCGCCTGCACGGTTTCGGGCAGCGCTGCGATCAGCTTCTGGGCGTTAAAGGGGCGATACAGCCGCACCTTCAGGATGCCGACCTTTTCGTCCTGGGCGGTGAGGTAATCCACCGTTTCATGGGCCGTTTCACAGCCGGATCCCATCAGCACAATCACCTGCTCAGCATCAGGCGCGCCGTGATACTCATAGAGCTGGTACTGGCGTCCGGTGAGGGCGGCAAATTCGGTCATCGCCTGTTCGACCGCAGCGGTGCAGTCGTCGTAGAACGGGTTCGCGGTCTCCCGTGCTTGGAAATACACGTCGGGATTTTGGGCGGTGCCGCGAATCACCGGGCGATCGGGGGTGAGGGAGCGGGCTCGATGCTGCAAGACTAGATCCAGCGGCACCAGATCTTCCAGCACCTGATCGGGGATCAACTCCACTTTTTGGACTTCATGGGAGGTGCGGAAGCCGTCAAAGAAGTGTAGGAAGGGGATGCGGGATTCGAGGGTGGCGCGGGTGCGATCGCCGCCATATCCTGAGCCTCTTGCACTGAGGCGGAACAGAGTAGCGCACAGCCGGTCATTCGTGCCGCCATCACATCACTGTGATCCCCAAAAATAGATAGGGCTTGGGCTGCCAGCGATCGCGCCGCCACATGCAGCACCGCTGGAGTCAGCTCCCCAGCAATTTTGTAGAGATTGGGGAGCATCAGCATCAACCCTTGGGAGGCGGTGAAGGTGGTGGTTAACGACCCCGCCTGGAGGGCACCGTGAACGGCCCCTGCCGCCCCCCCTTCACTCTGCATCTCAACCACTGAGGGCACCGTACCCCAAATATTCGGCTGGGCCGACGCGGCCCAAGCATCAGCCCATTCTCCCATCGGCGAAGAGGGGGTGATCGGATAGATGGCGACGACTTCACTGAGTCGATAGGCTACGCGGGCAACAGCTTCATTTCCGTCCAACGTAGCAAAGGTCGGGGCAAGGGTTTGGGTTCCCATGGTCAAGTCCTCTGATAACCTTAAATACCCTTAAGGCGTTCTTGGAAAATAATGGGTTTAAATTCTATTTTGAAGGGTTTTTTTATTCTTTTGGATTGTGAAGTGCCAGCATTAATGGATCAAAATAAATCGCTGCAATCATCACGTCCAAAGCCACTATATCGTGCGTATTTAAACCGCTTCGAGTTGATCCAAGTAACTTAATGTCTGGGCCGCCTCATCTTCGTCAATAATGCTCAGGGCAAAGCCCACATGCACCAGCACATAGTCCCCAATCTGGACCTCAGGCACATAGGCTAAGCTCACCTGCTTGAGCACCCCGCCAAAGCTGACCTTGCCCATTTTCCAAAGGGTTTCGTCTTCAGCGGAGGTAGACTGACCGGGCTTAGCATCGGTAATGCTGATCACTTTTCCAGGGACTGAAAGACACATGATGCGTTGACCTCGTGACTGTAATGATTGAGCAATTTATGGCTGTGCCAAACGGTTTAAACCGGCCCAAGTTTGCCCTAAAGCGATCCCACCATCATTGCTAGGGACCTGTTGATGGTAACCCACAAATAAGTCCGACATTTCGAGTTGTTGAATTGCCCGCTCTAGCAGGTAGCGATTCTGAAAGCACCCCCCTGTTAAAACTATTTTTGTATCTCGGGATACTGCTTGCGCAATGATGAATTACCTTAAGCAATCCTGCAATTAAAGTATTGTGAAATTGGGCGGCAATGGTGGCGATCGCTTTGTTTTCTACATCTATTGCAATGGCCCGCAGCATCGGGCCGGGATCGAACTGTAGGGGCTGATCAGGTCGCTCCAGAATCCGGTAGGGGTAAATGGCATCGGTTTCCAGGCCCGCGATCGCATATTCCAAGGCCATCGCCGCTTCCCCCTCAAAGCTGGCCCGCTGACAGAGCCCCAACAGCGAGGCCACTCCGTCAAACAGTCGCCCCATGCTGGAGGTGAGGGGGGCATTGACGCCCTGCGCCAGCATCTGCTGGATCAGCTGAAATTCTTGCGGAGTAAAGGCTTGGCGAATGGAAACGGGCATATCGGCAAAGGCGGCATTACCCCAACAGCCGTAGCGCAGCCCCATGGCCGAGCGGCGCGGCTCTTTGGCGGCGCGATCGCCCCCCGGCAACGGAAAGGGCTTGATATGAGCCAACCGCTTGAAGCCTGCTGGGGGGAGCCCCTGCCCTCGGGATCCACAGCACCTCCCCCCCCCAGGTGGTGCCGTCTAAGCCATAGCCGGTGCCGTCCCAAGCGATCCCCAGCACCGGGGGCTGCCATTGGTTGTCGGCCATCCCTGCCAGCACGTGGGCATAGTGATGCTGCACGATAATTAATTGAGGACCCGTAGGGCTAGCGGTCAGGGTTTGGGCGAATTGGGTGGAGGCGTAGTCGGGGTGGGCATCGCAGGCGATCGCATCCACCTGGTCCAGCTGCAAGTCGTAGAGGCCACAGAGATGGTGGATCATTTCTTGAAAGCGATCGCGCCCCGGCACCGTATCGAGGTCCCCCAAATGGGGACTGAGCAGGGTCTGCCCTTGGTGGTGCAGGGCGACGGTGTTTTTGAGGTGCCCCCCCCACCGCGAGGAGGGAGGGGCTGGCCCTCACCCCAGCCCCTCTCCCAGCGGGAGAGGGGTTCTGATCACGACTTCCGTATGTGCTCAGGAGGGTCCTATCCAGAACGTGAATAGCCCCTTTGCTTAAGGGGGCGGCGACAGCGGGGGATCCTTCAGTGTTACAACTGCCAGAAACCTGTCCCAATGACCGCTCAACAGGAGCAGGGTATTGAATCGGCATCGGTGCATAGCCTCGGGCGCGGCGCAGCAGGACGGGTTTGCCGCGCACCAACTGCACGATCGAGTCATCAACGGGGCGGGCGATGGGACGGTTGTGGACCAGGAAGCGATCGCTGATCTCCCCCAACCGCTCCAGGGCTTCTTGCTCATCAATGCAAATCGGTTCGCCGGAGCGGTTGCCGCTGGTGGCCACAATCGGGCGATTCACAGCGGTTAGCAGCAGATGATGGAGGGGGGTGTAGGGCAGCATTGCCCCTAGAAAAGGATTGCCGGGGGCAACATTGGGGGCAATGGCAGAGTTGCCCTCACCCCCAGCCCCTCTCCCAAAGTTGGGAGAGGGGGGCAAGACTTGAAGCGGGGTCTTTTGATCCCCCTTCCCCCAGGATTGGGGGTAAGGGGCTAGGGGATGAGGGCCGCGCGGCAGCAACACAATCGGCGCGGCGGCAGATCGCAACAGGGTGATTGCTTCTGGGGAAACCTGGCAATGGACTTGCACACTGTCCAAACTGGGGAACATTACCGCCAAGGGTTTGGTGGGGCGGTGTTTGCGCTGACGCAGGGTCTGGACAGCGGTTTCGTTCGTGGCATCCACAATTAGATGGAATCCCCCCAGTCCTTTCAACGCCAACACTTGCCCTTGCAAAACCGCTGCCGCCGATTGTTGTAGGGCCTGCTCTCCAGTTGCCAAAACCTGGCCTTGGCGATCCCACAGTTCCAGATGGGGGCCGCAGGCGGGACAGGCGTTGGGTTGGGCATGGAAGCGGCGATCGCCCGGATCCCCATATTCTCGCTGGCAGTCGGGGCAGAGGGGGAATTGCGCCATGGTGGTATGGGGGCGATCGTAGGGGAGCGATCGCACGATGCTGAAGCGGGGGCCACAGTGGGTGCAGTTGATGAAGGGGTAGCGGTGGCGGCGGTTTTGGGGCTCCCACAGCTCGGCGAGGCAGGCGGGGCAGGTGGCGAGGTCGGGCAGGATTAGGGCGGTTTTGGTGGCGGTGCGATCGGAGGCGCGAATCTCAAAGGCGCTATCCCCCTGACAGGTTACGGTCGTGACTGCGATCTGCTGTAGCCAAGCATGGGGCGGCTTCTCAGCGGTGAGGCGCTGTTGAAAGGTCTGGAGGGATTCAGCCTGCCCTTCAATTTCAATCACCACCCCCTGGGGGGTGTTTTGTACCCAGCCAGCTAGGTCTAGCGATCGGGCCAATGTATAGACGAAGGGACGAAAGCCGACCCCTTGGATGAGGCCCGCGATGTTCAGTCTCAGCCGTTTAGGGACGGATATAGGTCGATCTGTAGGGGATTGGTTTGCCTCGAATGGCATTGGCTCAGGACTGTGTTAGCTTTTTCAATGACGTTCACGAGATCGGGTTGAACATTGGTAATTATCGCTTCAAGAAAGTTTTAAACCTTGTTTACTACGCTAACCGTCGCACCATGAGTCGTACCATCGCCAGATAGATGAACGTCTCCTCAGTCTCTGGCAAATACTCAAGCAGATACTCAAGCGATTTAATCGGCGACACCAGCCTAACCAGCCCAAGGTTCTCTCCACTACCCAGCGCTGCTTGAGTAAAACGAACCCCTTGGTCTGTTCTGGTGTGAAGACGACTTGCAGCACCCATCAAGGTTTGCCCCTTGCCCATGACTGCCAAAATCTCGCGTCAACTCTGGATACTAGGGATTACGGCGACTGTCGGCTTCAGTCTGTCGGCGATCGCCACCCGATTTGTCTATCGCTGGGAAGTGTCGCAGCAGCAGAGTCAATTTCAGCAACAGATTGAGAATTTGGCCATTGCCCTCCAGCGCAGCCTGAATCGGTACAAGACGGTGCTCACCTTTCTGGGGGATCACTATGGGGTAAGCCAGGAGCCGGTTCAGCCCTCAGAATTTGCCGCTTTCGTGGCGCGATCGCTGGCCGAATATCCCGGCATTCAAGCGTTGGAGTGGGCTCCGCTGGTGGGGCAAGAGGAGCGGGCGGCCTATGAAGCGGCAATGCAGGATCAGGGCTATAGCAACTTTCAGATTACGGAACTGGATGGGAATGGGGATTTACAGCGATCGCGGGAGCGGCCCTACTACATTCCGGTCACCTATCTAGCGCCCTTAGCCGGTAACGAGGCGGCATTGGGGTTTGACCTCAACTCCAGCCCGACCCGAGTGGCGGCCATTGAACCGGCCCGCGACAGCGGCGAGATTCACGTCACCGGTCGGGTGCGGCTCGTCCAAGAGCGGCGCGATCAGTATGGGTTTTTGGTGGTGCTGCCCCTGTATCAAGCGGGCTCCGTCCCTGCTTCTCAGGGGTTACGGCGATCGCAGTTTGACGGGATTTTGCTCGGAGTGTTTCGCGTGGCCGATGTGGTGGAAGAAGCCCTGCAAGGTCTAAGCTATGCCATCGATTTTGAATTACACGATCAAGGGGCGGTAGCGGCAGAGCAGTTCCTCGGTCGCTATGACGCCGATAGCCGCACGGTGACGGCATTAACCCGTGATCCCAATTGGCTCAGCATCGGCGATCGCAGCGCTCGTGTGCACCTCCCAACTGCTGCCGCGCTCAGCCTGGGACAGCAGGAATGGGTCGTCAACTTTATGCCTGCCGAGACCTATCCCGCTGTCCCCCTCTACAGCACGGCGGCAACGCTGTTGACGGGGCTGTTGCTGACCAGCAGCCTGGTGTTGCTCTTGCATCATCTGCAAAACGAACTGATCCGCAGTCAGCAAGTGAGGACTTAAAGCTGCGGTTCTTTTCCATGGCCTCCCATGAGCTACGCACCCCCCTGAGCACCATTTTGCTCTCGACGGAATCCCTGCAAATCAACTCTGCTCAGTTTTCTGAAACCCAAAAGCAGCAAACTTTAGCGCGGATTCATCTGACCGCACAGCAGATGAGCCAGCAGATTGCCGATCTGCTCACCCTGACGCGAGCAGAAGGGGGCAAGCTGGATTTCAGTCCAGAACTACTCGATGGCAGAGCTTTTTGTCGGCAGGTGATTACGGAAGTGCAGGCGGGCGTTCCTCAAACTATTGAATTTGCCGATGGCGGCACTCCCGTTAAACGCCTTTTGGGATAAGAAAATGATGGCCTCACTCCTGAGCAACCTGTTAACCAATGCCGCCAAATATTCACCGGCAGACCAGCCGATTCACGTCAATTTGAGCAGCAATGACCACACGGCGACGGTGCAGGTCAGCGATCGCGGCATCGGCATTCCTGCCGCCGATCAGACGCGCCTGGGGGAAGCTTTTCAGCGCGGCAGCAATGTGGGCGACATTGGCGGCACCGGTTTGGGCTTGGCGATCGTCAAGGTCTGTGTCGAGCTGCATCGGGGCCACTGGCACCTAGACAGTAAAGAGGGGCAGGGCACCCGCGTAGTGGTCACCCTCCCCCTCGAATCAATGTGTGTTGTCTAGACGTCGGTCAAGTGAAACGTTATTGAGGGTCTGAAGAACCTCACCTAACCTCTCCTTATTAAGGAGAGGAACCGGAAGCCTTGATAAACCTC
>JAAUQE010000040.1 GCA_012032425.1 Leptolyngbya sp. RL_3_1
GCCGGTGTTCTCCGCTATTTGGCGGTGATGGCGTACGGGGTTCTTTCTGATTGCGCTAGATGCCCCCTTGGCGCGGCGGTTGCGGGGCGGGTTTAACGGCCTCTGGACCGTGGCCGAAATCGTTCTCTTTGTGTTGTTGGGGGCCAGCATTCAGCTCCAGGTGTTGGGAGATACCCTGCTGGTGGGGCTGCTGATCTTGGCGATTGGCACCCTAGTGGGGCGATCGCTGGGGTGGTATCTCTCGACTCTGGGCAGCAACTGGACTTGGCGAGAGCGACTGTTTTTACTGCCAGGGAATTCCGCCAAGGCGACGGTGCAGGCGGCGATCGGGGCAATTCCTTTGGCTGAGGGGGTGGCGGGGGGCGACAAGATTCTGGCCCTGGCCGCGCTGTCGATTCTGGTGACGGCACCGCTGGGAGCCTGGGCAATCCCGACCTTTGCCCCGAAACTGCTGGAGCGGGGGGAGGTGGACCCGACGAAAGTGGCGATCGCCCACAATATTGTGCTGTTGGCGGCGGTGGATACGTCACCGTTAGCAGGCGCTGTTCTCACCAAGGCGGCGGAGTTGGCCAGACGCTGTGATGGATCGGTGGTGGTGCTGCATGTGATCCAAACGGAGGACCCGGCCCAGGTCGCAGGGCTACGCGGGCAGGTCCAGCAGCGTTTGGCAGACATTCGTCATCAGTGGGTCACGACGGCTGGGGGGGTAGCGGCGGAGATTTTACGGGTGGCCCAGGAGCATGGCGTGGCTGAAATTGTGATGGGGAAACGGGGCAATCGTCCCAGGGCCGAGGCGGGCATTGGATCGGTGTCCCAAGCGGTGATCGCGGCTAGCCCTCTGCCGGTGGTGGTGGTGGAAGGTTAGGTGCGCCGAGGGGCCGCAGCTTGGTTTAAAATCTAGCTGCTTAAACCGTCTACGCTACTCCAGCACATCTTTGAGGGCGGTACGAGCAGCCAGATGATTACGTGTCGTGGTCAGGATATCGACCTCTCGCTCCAAACGCGCACTCGTATCCTGAACCTCCAATAAGGCCTGCTGCTCATCGGCAGCATCGTATAAATTGCTGGCAATCCAGTAGGACAGCTCTGTGGGTAAATTAGGGATATTGCTCGGCAGCTCTACGTCACGGCTGGTCAATTTAGCCGACAGCCGCACCACATCCTTGAGTAGTTGATCCACCTCAGTGACCAAGGGAGATAAGTCCTGCTCCGTCGGCTGATCCTCAATCCATTCAATCAGACCCACCCGGTAGGGTTTCTCCCGCACATAGTCCAAGACCCGAAATCGCTGTTGACCGATGGTTAACAGCTTCATGCGATCGTCCTTGAGGCGCTGACAATGCAGAATTTCAGCGCAACAGCCGATGCGAGCCGGTTTGCCAGTGGTCGGATCAAACATCAGTACCCCAAAGCGGCGATCGCCCTGAAGCACGGTATTCATCATGATCCGATAACGAAACTCAAAAATGTGGAGCGGCAAATGAGCACCGGGAAAGAGCACCAGTTCAGGTAAAGGAAAGAGCGGAATTTCTCTAACGGCGAGTGAAGATGAAGGTGCCATTATTACCAGTGAACGTGAATTATGCCGCTTCCCCGCAAGCCATCAAAAGCTTGTAGCAAAGGACTTGGGGGTTGTATAAACCTCCATTATTCTAGCCTATGACTCTGATAAACCGGTGCTATTCTGGGTGCCTAAAGCTTCACTTCAATATCAACCCCAGCCGGCAAATCCAACTTCATTAGCGCATCAATGGTTTTTGAGGAAGGCTGATAAATATCGATAATCCGGCGGTGAGTACGGGTCTCAAAATGCTCACGAGAATCTTTATTGACGTGGGGGGAGCGCAAAACGCAATAGATTTTACGCTTCGTGGGCAAAGGAATCGGGCCGATGGCCGTTGCATTCGTCCGATTCGCTGTCTCCACAATTTTTTCGCAAGAAGTGTCTAGGATGCGACGGTCAAAAGCCTTGAGGCGAATGCGAATTTTCTGCTGCTGAATCGTAGCCACGGTGATCTCCTAAAAGGTTAAAAGTTTGAATTGTCAAGGTTCACTGTCCCTAGCTTGACGCTTTAGAGAGGCTCCAGATAAAACTGCCGCCCTTAAAGAGCGGCAGCTTGCTAAGGAAAAAGACCGGAGTTATTACTCGATGATTTTAGCAACCACCCCAGCTCCGACCGTACGACCCCCTTCACGGATAGCAAAGCGCATCCCCTGTTCAATGGCAACTGGGTTGATCAGATCAACGTTCATCTTGATCCGGTCTCCAGGCATCACCATCTCTGCCTCAGTACCATCATCAGCGGTAAAGCTAGCGATCGTACCGGTCACATCGGTGGTTCGCACGTAGAACTGAGGCTTGTAGCCGCTAAAGAACGGCGTATGACGGCCCCCTTCTTCCTTCTTGAGGATGTAGACCTCAGCTTGGAACTTAGTGTGGGGCGTAATGGAACCGGGCTTTGCCAGCACCATGCCGCGCTCAATGTCAGCTTTTTGGATACCCCGCATCAACACGCCCACGTTGTCTCCAGCTTGACCCTGATCAAGAGTCTTTTGGAACATTTCCACACCGGTAACGGTAGTGGAGCGGGTTTCGCGAATCCCAATTACCTCAACGGTTTCGCCAACCTTGACCAGGCCGCGCTCGATTCGACCCGTGGCAACGGTGCCGCGCCCGGTAATTGAGAACACGTCCTCAACGGCCATCAAGAAGGGCTTGTCGACATCCCGCTCAGGGGTGGGGATGTAAGCATCCACCTCATCCATCAGCATCAGGATCTTATCAACCCACTCATTGTCGCCGCGATTCGTAGCAGGCGTTTTGGCCAGTGCTTCTACCGCTTTGAGTGCAGAACCGGTTACCACAGGAATATCGTCACCGGGAAAATCGTAAGAACTCAGCAATTCACGGATTTCCAGTTCGACCAATTCCAGCAGTTCCTCGTCATCGACTTGGTCCTGCTTGTTCATGAAGACGACGATATTGGGCACCCCAACCTGCTTGGCAAGCAGAATATGCTCCCGAGTTTGGGGCATGGGGCCATCAGCCGATGACACTACCAGAATGGCACCGTCCATCTGGGCTGCCCCAGTAATCATGTTCTTCACATAGTCAGCGTGACCAGGGCAATCCACGTGAGCATAGTGGCGCTCTGCCGTTTCATACTCTACGTGGGCGGTATTAATGGTAATACCACGGGCCTTTTCCTCAGGTGCTGCATCGATATCCTCATATTTACGAGCCTTAGCTCCCCCAGCCGCAGCCAGGGTCATGGTGATAGCAGCCGTCAACGTCGTCTTACCGTGGTCAACGTGGCCAATAGTACCGATGTTGACGTGAGGTTTGTTTCTTTCAAACTTCTCTCGTGCCATTTATGTTACGTGTCCCTAACTAACCTATGCGTTCCCTTTGCTTTTAGCGATGATGGTTTCAGCCACATTGCGAGGTACCTCATCATAGCGGCTAAACTCCATCGAAAAAATGCCCCGACCCTGCGTTTTTGAACGGATGTCAGTAGCATAGCCAAACATCTCAGCCAACGGGACTTGTGAGGTCACCTTGGTGAGGCCGTCTTCAGTACCCATGCCCTCAATATGACCACGGCGAGAGTTGAGGTCACCCATAACGTCTCCCAAGAAGTCCTCAGGAGCATCGACTTCAACCTTCATCATGGGCTCAAGCAGCACAGGAGAAGCTTTCATAACGCCCTCCTTCATGGCCATTGACCCAGCGATCTTAAAGGCCATTTCCGAGGAGTCAACATCATGGTAGGAACCGTCTACCAATGTGACCTTGAGATCGATTACGGGATACCCAGCTAGGATACCAGATTCACAGGCTTCTTTCATGCCCAGCTCGGCGGGAGCAATATACTCCTTGGGAATGGTACCACCGACGATCTTCGAGACAAACTCAAACCCAGAGCCAGGTTCACCGGGTTCCACATCAATCACAACGTGACCGTACTGGCCTTTGCCACCGCTCTGGCGCACAAACTTACCTTCTACTCGAGTAGTGCTGCGAATGGTTTCTCGATAGGCCACCTGCGGCGTGCCAATATTGGCCTCCACCTTAAATTCTCGCAGCATCCGGTCTACTAGGATATCTAGATGCAGCTCTCCCATGCCCGCAATCACGGTCTGGTTCGTTTCCGGATCAATGCTGACCCGGAAGGTCGGATCCTCTTCTGAAAGGGACTGTAATGCCTTAGAGAGTTTCTCCATGTCCTGAGTGGTTCGCGGCTCTACCGCGACTGAAATCACAGGTTCAGGAACGTAGAGCGATTCCAGGATGATTGGGGCTTCTGGGGCACAGATGGTGTCGCCAGTGAACGTGTCTTTCAAGCCTAAGACGGCACCCAAATCGCCCGCGCGCATTTCTTCCACCTCAATGCGGTCATCGGCTTTGAGGATGATCAGGCGCGAGGCCCGTTCTTTTTTGTCTTTGGTGGCGTTGTAGATATAGCTGCCCTTGGTCAAAACCCCAGAGTAGACCCGCACAAAAGTGAGGCGACCATAGGGATCGGCCATGATCTTAAAGGCCAAGGCTGAGAAGGGTTCGTCATCACTGGCCTGCCGCTGAGCCTCGCCACCATCGGGCAAGTGCCCTTGGATGGGGGGAACATCAATGGGGGCGGGCAAGTAATCGACGACGGCATCTAGGAGCAGTTGTACCCCTTTGTTTTTGAAGGCAGAGCCGCACAGCATGGGCACCATGGTGCCAGCGATCACCCCTTGGCGAACGGCCCCAGCTACTTCAGCATCGGTAAAGGCTTCTCCCTCCAGATACTTTTCCATAAGGACATCATCGGTTTCAGCGATCGCCTCTAAAAGTTTGGCCCGATAGGTTTCAGCTAGATCGTTCACCTCTGCGGGGATTTCAGTCTCTTGAATGTCGATGCCGAGATCATCGTTATAGATATGGGCGCGCATCTTGATCAGGTCAACCACGCCCCGGAAATCCGCTTCAGCCCCAATCGGAATTTGAATGGGGACGGCATTGGCCCGTAGGCGATCGCGGATCTGCTCATAGACCTTAAAGAAATTTGCCCCCGTGCGGTCCATCTTATTGACGAACGCAAACCGAGGAATCTTGTAGCGATTTGCCTGACGCCAGACGGTTTCGGATTGGGGCTGCACCCCACCCACCGAACAAAAGACAGCGATGACGCCATCCAGCACCCGCATAGAACGCTCCACCTCAATGGTGAAATCCACGTGACCGGGCGTATCAATAATATTAATCTGGTGATCGCGCCAGCTCGTGCTGATCGCCGCAGCCGTGATAGTAATACCCCGCTCCCGCTCTTGGTCCATCCAATCGGTTACCGCAGTCCCCTCATGGACCTCGCCAATTTTATGGATCACCCCTGAATAAAATAAAATACGTTCAGTGGTGGTGGTTTTTCCAGCGTCAATATGAGCAGCGATGCCAATATTTCTGACGCGCTCTAACGGGATGGAACGTGCCACAGCGACCTCCTCAAGACTGCCGTCAGCCAGATATTCTCACAGTGTATCGCCCCAAAATTGACCTGTGGGTCAGGCTGGCAATACGACTTAGGGAAAGACTTAAGACCTTAATACCGATAATGGGCAAAAGCTTTATTCGCCTCAGCCATGCGGTGGGTTTCTTCGCGTTTACGGACGGCGCTACCGGTTTCGTTGGCGGCATCCATGAGTTCATTGGCAAGCTTCATCGCCATGGTTTTGCCGCCACGACTGCGGGAGTACTGAGTAATCCACCGGAGGGCAAGGGCGGTACCGCGATCTTGGCGCACTTCCATGGGGACCTGGTAAGTCGCCCCACCCACGCGGCGCGCCTTCACTTCCACTAAAGGCGTAACATTGCGGACCGCTTGCTCAAAGAGTTCAAGAGGATCGCTGCTGGTGCGTTCCTCAACAATCTTGAACGCGTCATAGACGATATGAGTCGCCACAGATTTCTTGCCATCCAGCATGATGCGACGAATGATCATGCTAACTAGGCGACTGTTATAGACCGAATCAGAAGGGACAGGACGCTTTTGCGCAGCGGTACGACGAGACATGGAAACCCTCTAAATGTTCTCTAATAGGTGGGGGAATAAACAAAGACCAAGCATGGGGCTGGTTCAAAAGCGCCTTAAGCAATCCACTGACAGCGCGCTTCGAAAAACTCAATCGAGTTACGGCAAGCCGCTACGACGCCTATGCTTTCGGACGCTTGGCACCGTACTTAGAGCGCCCTTGTTTGCGATCCTTCACCCCAGAGGTGTCTAAGGTGCCGCGAATAATGTGGTAGCGGACGCCGGGCAGATCTTTCACACGTCCCCCCCGGATCATCACCACAGAATGCTCTTGCAGGTTATGCCCGATACCGGGGATGTACGCCGTCACCTCAAAGCCAGACGTGAGGCGAACCCGTGCAACTTTACGCAGGGCAGAGTTCGGCTTCTTGGGGGTGGTGGTGTAAACGCGGGTACAAACGCCTCGGCGCTGGGGACAGCTCTTGAGAGCAGGCGATTTCGTTTTTTCCTGCAACTTCTGGCGTTCGGTCCGGACTAACTGTTGAATGGTGGGCATTTGAAGGTCAAAGGTCTAGCTTTTTGGCGAGTGCCTTAGTGTTTTCACAAGCTCCTATGGTACCGAGTCCTTTAGGAAAGTGTCAATGAACTTCCGTAAGTTCGAATACTTTCCCAATTGGGCCAAGCTGTTAATCGCTCCTGCCATCGCCTGGGTGCCCCCCTTAATGCAGAGCCATTCCCTCTAAGGCGCTATCGGGTTTGTGATGGATTGCGAGGCGATCGAGCAGCGTAGCGCTAGCCTCATTCAGACCAATTAGCTCAACGGTAACGCCTCGTTTACGAAAGCGCAGCATCACTTTGTCAACCGCATCAACTGCCGACTGATCCCACAAATGCGCCGCTGACAAATCAATCACAACGTGATCCCCCTGATCGTGAAAATCAAACCCGTTGATAAAGGTTTCCACCGCAACAAAGAAGATCTGGCCGCTGACGATATAGCGGTGGGCACCACCCTTGGCATCCCAGTCCGATTTAACCTCGACCAGTCTGGCAATTTTGCGGCTGAAGAAAATAGTGCTCAGGGCCACACCGATGATCACGCCGATCGCGAGGTTGTCGGTTAAGAGGGTAATAACCACGGTGGTGATCATGACCGCTGTTTCGCTCTTGGGAACGTTGCGAATGTTGCGCAATGAGGCCCAGCTAAAGGTACTAATGGACACCATCACCATCACCGCAACTAAGGCGGCCATGGGAATTTGCGCGACCCAATCCCCGAGGGCCAAGATCAAAACGAATAGAAAGACGCCAGCACTGAGGGTCGAGAGACGGGTCCGTCCCCCAGACGTAACGTTGATCACCGATTGGCCAATCATGGCGCAACCTGCCATCCCCCCAAAGCAGCCTGACACAATATTGGCTACGCCCTGCCCCAGGGCCTCTTGGTTTTTGTTGCTATTGGTATCCGTCAGGTCGTCTAGGACATTGGCGGTCAAGAAGGATTCCAGCAGCCCCACCAAGGAGAGTGCCAATGCATAGGGCAGGATAATTCGCAGGGTTTCAAAGGTAAAGGGCACCTGGGGCAGGGCCAAGATGGGCAAGGTGTCGGGCAAGCTACCCATCTCGCCGACGGTGGGAACGTGGATGCCCCCTCGAACCGTGGCTAGGGTCAGGATCACAATCGCTACCAGGGGAGACGGCACCGCTTTGGTTAATTTTGGCAAGCCATAAATGATTCCTAAACCGGCTGCCACCAGCCCATAAACCACCCAATTGCCTTCTTCTAGCTGGGGCATTTGGGCATGGAAGATCAGAATCGCTAGAGCATTGACGAAGCCCACCATCACGGCCCGAGGGACAAATCGCATCTGGTTGCCGAGTTTGACCCATCCCCAAAGGATTTGGAGGATGCCGGTCAGGATTGTTGTGGCCAGCAGATAGTTCAGCCCATAGTCTTTGACTAGGCCGATCATGAGTAGGGCCATGGCTCCGGTGGCGGCGGAAATCATGGCGGGACGCCCCCCCAGGAAGGCAGTGGTGATGGCGATGCAAAAAGAGGCGTACAGGCCAACTTTGGGATCAACCCCGGCAATCAGGGAAAAGGCGATCGCTTCTGGAATCAACGCCAGTGCCACCACAGCCCCCGCCAATAAATCTTGGCGGGGGTTGGATAGCCATGCCTCTCGTTTCAACACTGCCTGGATCAACGCTTTATCTCCGATGACGACTGCACCAGGGTTGAGTAGATTTGAGGCCAATGCGCTCTTGCCCTCAACTCCTGGGTTCAATATCCACGTTTTGCCCCATCGCTTGAAGGCAGCCCGTCGGCTGGGCCGACGATCAGCACTACCCCATGGGCACTCCAAGCCCCAGGCAGATATAATTTTCTATCTGGTAAGCATAAACTCCTATCAATGGTCCCATGAAGCGCGACGCGGGCGCTAGGGGCGCGATGGATTTCGGGTCTTAAACCCTAGCTACCTTCAAACCTGTCGTTTGCCCCACAGTAAAAGCTCCAGGTTTCAAGTTGGATGGGGCTTATGTTGGCTGAGGGCAGCCACGCTGAGGGTCACGATTCCCACCCCAGTCGTTTGCAACGGCGTGAGGCTCTCTTGAATGGCGACCCAAGCCAAGATCACGGTCAGGGCGGGGTTAATCGTCCCCACCATCGCAGCGGTGGTTGCCCCCACCAGACGAATACCCGAGTTATAAAGGACATGGCCCGCAAAGGTGACCAGTCCAGAGAGCAGACTGCCAATCCAGAGGGGTGTCCAAGCCAGATCCGGCTGGGGCGCTCTCCCAAAAATGAGGCACCCGCCCGATAGCAGTAAGGCGGTGGCAAAGCTGATCCAAGTGAAGGGGACGGGGTGAATGTGCTCAAAGCTTTTCTGGGCGTTGATGGTGTAGAGGGCATAGGCAACGCCAGCCAGCACCCCAAAGAGGATGCCCAGAAAGCGACCGCTGCTGAGCGAAAACGCCAGGGTCGGGCTGGTTAGGGGCACGGTTAAGGCACTGCCCATAATCACCAGGGCGATAATTCCCCATTGAAATTGACTGGGACGATGGCCAAATAATCGCCAAGCAAACAGGGCGGTGAAAATTGGGAAGGTGAAAAATAGGGTCATGGCCACCCCGGTGGTCACCAGCCCAATCGAGAGGTAAAGCAGGGCCAGGTAAGTAAACATCAGCCCCCCGCCCCCAAGGGCATGAAGGAGGCTACGACGCTGGCTCGGGTGGGTCAACTGTCGTAAATCAGCCCAGATTTTGGGATAAACGCCGATTGAGAAAACTGCCATCAAGGGGACAGCTAGGAGCATTCGCAGAAACAGCAGCAAAAAGGAATTACTGAGGGTGGGGGATACGTATCCCCCAATCAGGCCCAGTCCCATCACTGGTTGCGGGCTAAATAACACCCGTACCAAGACATTTTGAATACAAAAGAAGGCAGAGGATAGCAGAATCAGGCAATAGCCCCACATGGGTTAGACCAATGGATGAATAGTGAGGCGGTCAGCGATCGCGCTCTTCGAGTTGGGCTAGGACGCGATCGCGAAATTCGAAGTCGCTATTCGCGAGCCCCAAAAGCTGCCAATAGGTCGGCAGGGTTAATCCAGTCGCCTCAATCAGACCATAGGCATCGGCTTGAATCGTTTGCTGTAGCTGCAAGGATTCTGCCTCCGTTGCCGCCCGCTTCAGCGCTTCACTCCGGGCATCGATCAAGGCCACCACTTCTAGGTAAGCCTCCACAAACTGATTGACTTGGTCTGAAGGAATGTCGGCAGCATCCACTGGGGTCGGCAGGGGAGCCAACGCATCCCTTGCGGCAAGGAAGATGTATTGTCAGCCCAAGCTAGCGGGACCATCCAGAACCAAAGCACCAGCACTATCAGTGGACCTAAGCGTGTTACCGGGTTCCAGGGCGTTACCGGGCTCCGCTTAGGAATGCAGAAACCGGAAGATGAGCGGGGTTGGCGAGGGGAGCTACCTGGCTGCCCACCACTGCCTAGGATTGCAAGCCAGCGGATCGGGAATTGTCGAATCACTGCCCCCAGGACATTAAGCAATAGCATAAGCGCAGTAACATAAGCATATATACACAAGTTCAGCTCAAAGACAGCATTTCTATGGCCAGCAACGAGACTCCCCCCCAGGTGAATGGTTCTCTTTCAGAGCGGGAGTTACAGATTGTCGAGTTGGTTGCTGCGGGTCTCACCAATCAAGAAATTTCTGAACAGTTGGAGATTAGTAAACGCACTGTTGATAACCATATCAGCAACATTCTGACCAAAACGGCCACCGGTAACCGGGTCGCCTTAGTCCGCTGGGCTTTGCAGTGGGGCAAGGTTTGCTTGAATGATGTCAACTGCTGCCCCTTGCCCAGCCTGGATGGGGAGGTCGTTTCCTAATGGTTGCTGAGATGCCGGATTCGCCCACGCCTCCAGAACCCAATGCCGCCGCTGGTGGCGCTGCCGAAACCCTAACCACCCCTGCCGCCAAAGTCGAGAAGAAAGTCGAAAAGGTGGAGTATCGATTGTGCAGCCTGCGGCTACCGCTAGCGGTTTATCGCGAAGTTGCCGCCCATCTGGCGGCAAATTGATGGGGTAGACACCGGGCTACTGCCTCAAACTGCAAAGGAGTTTGACTATCTACAAAGTCAGGTGGGGGGTCTATGGATCCGCTATGCCGCTACGGCGGCGGCGATTTGTCAGCCTCAAATTGAAGCGGTTTTAGCCTACTATGGCGATCGCTATGGCCCGTGGGAGACCCTTTCGGCAAAAGTATGATCAGCACTCCCAGCACTCAAGATAACCAGCATTCAAGATGACCAGCATTCAAGCCTTGCGGGGCACCCGTGACATCCTGCCCGAGGAAACCCCCTTATGGCAGCAGGTCGAAACCACCGCCCGCGATATTTTGCAACGGGCTGCCTACCGCGAAATCCGGCCCCCGATGATTGAGCAAACCGAGCTGTTTGCCCGAGGCATTGGTGAGGCGACGGACGTGGTGGGTAAAGAGATGTACACCTTTACCGATCGCGGCCAGCGTTCTATCACTCTGCGACCGGAAATTACCGCTGGGCTGGTGCGATCGGTGATTGAGCATAAGCTGATTGCCCAGGGTGGTGTCCAACGGCTCTGGCATATCGGGCCAGCGTTTCGCTATGAGCGCCCCCAAGCCGGTCGGCAGCGGCAGTTTCATCAACTGGATGTAGAGCTGATGGGTAGCGAGGCCCCTCGGGCGGATGCAGAGGTCATCGCCCTGGCCAGTACATTACTCACTCGCCTGGGCTTAAAATCCCTGACGTTGGATATCAATTCGGTGGGGAGTGGTGACGATCGCCAACGCTATCGAGAGGCGCTGATTGCCTATTTGAGCCCCCACAAAGCTGACCTAGACGCGGATTCTCAAGATCGCCTAGAACGCAACCCGCTGCGGATTTTGGACAGTAAAGATGCCAAAACCCAGGAGATCGTCCAAGCTGCGCCTAGCCTACTGGATTATCTGGGCAAAGACTCCCAACGGCACTTTGAGCAGGTCCAACAGTGTTTGACCGACTTAGCCATTCCCTATCAACTCAATCCCCGGCTGGTGAGGGGACTCGACTATTACACCCACACGGCCTTCGAGATTCAATCAACGGATTTAGGGGCTCAGGCTACGGTCTGTGGTGGCGGTCGCTATGACGGACTCGTGGCTCAACTAGGGGGACCGGATACCCCGGCGATTGGCTGGGCGATCGGCCTAGAGCGGTTGACCCTGCTGCTGAAGCAGTTGCAAACCCAAGCCGCTCACTCGATGGATGTCTATGTCGTCTCCCGAGGGGAGGCCGCAGAACGAGCCGCCCTCCGGATCGCCCAAGGGCTCCGCCAAACCGGCTTAGCAGTTGAAATGGACCTGAGTGGCTCGGCCTTTGGTAAGCAGTTTAAGCGGGCCGATCGCAGTGGCGCAGTGGCCTGTGTGATTTTGGGCGATAGTGAAGCCGAGCAGGGCACAGCCCAGCTCAAGTGGCTGACCACCGGGGAACAGCTCGAACTCTCCCAGGCTAGCCTGTTGGAGAAAGCAGACCAGATTAAAGCCGAGGCAACCGTTCAACGCAACTCCGCCTAAATCCCCCATTATATCAAGTCCGGTTAATTGCTCTGCATTCTGCACCGGGCGCAGGCCCCTGCGCCCCTACGTTCTCCTGATTTTTTTCGTGGGTGCTCAGCCGGACTGCATATTAGGTATCCATCCCCAGCATTTAAGGGCGTACATCACTGGACTCTTCCGATGTCTAGCTCCCTAGCTCCCTAGCTCCCTAGCTCCTTCTATCCCCCAATCGTTTGGAAGCTACGCCATCCGCTCCTAGAGCGCCGCATAGCTAAAGGTGACGTTAAACGCCCGACACCAGATGGACACCGCCCAGTAATCGTCAACATCAATATCGGCAGGAATCAGATAGCGCTGTTCTCCTGAAAAGCTTTGAATCGGCGCGAGTTCCACATAGCTCCCTTCGGCAATCTGTAGGGGAATCGCCCCCGCCGCAGTGGCCTCGCCGTCATAGAGAATTACTTTTAGATCAGGACCGGCGTCAGTGCTAAACGCCTGATCAAAAACCAAGTAGGTATCAGATCCGACCGTTTCGACGTAAGCCCGACCGCTAGCAGCATGGTCTACCGCGACAAAATCACCCGTTGCCTGGGCGAGTTGCAGCGGTGTGACGGCCTCTGGTATTAACCCCACAGTGGGGACATCCGACTCTGAAACCGCAGATAACGGAGGTGATGTAATCGCAGGACTCAGGGTGGAAAAGCTCGGCGCGATCGCCCAGGGAGAGGCATCGTTAGCACTGGCAACGACCCCTAACCCCAAGGTGGCCAGGACCGCAGTGGTAATTGCAAAACGCATCGGTTAAATCCTTTAGTTGAATCGTCATGATGCCATCATCGAATGTTTCGTTGAGGGCAGTTTGACAACAACCTGAGGAAATCCTAAGAAGATGCGAGTACAAATAAGCACTGGCTGAGAGGCGATCGCCCGATCTGCATCAGTCCCGTCCCTGCACCCCGTCCGCTGATCCCAGGATCGATACCCGCTCCGTTTTGCTTAGACGGTTGCTGCCGCGATCGCCTCAGGAACGCGCTCTTCAATGACGCGATCGATTAAGCCATATTCCACCGCTTCCTGGGCCGACATAAAGTTGTCGCGATCGGTATCTTCTTGGATTTTCTCAGGGGTTTGCCCTGTGCAATCCGCCAGCATTTGATTCAGCTCCCGGCGAGTGCGCAAGATTTGCTTGGCCTCAATGGCAATATCGGTTGCTTGCAGCCGCTGTCGCCCCGTGCTGGCTGAGGGCTGGTGAATCATAATCCGCGAATGGGGCAGGGCCAGACGCTTGCCCTTAGTCCCTGCTGCCAGCAAAAAAGATCCCATCGAAGCGGCTAGCCCCAGGCAGATGGTGACCACATCAGACTTGATGTACTGCATGGTGTCGTAGATGGCCATGCCAGCGGTGACTGAACCCCCAGGGGAGTTGATGTAAAGATAGATGGGTTTAGTGTTGTCATCAGAATCGAGGTACAACATGGCCGCCACAATCGAATTGGCCAGGGTATCCGTAACGGCTTGACCCAAGAAAATGATCCGCTCTTGGTTGAGGCGGGTATAGAGGTCAATCCACTGGGTGTACTGGCTTCCCGGCAAACGGTAGGGAACTTTTGGGGTACCGATAGGCATGGTGCTTCTCTTCTTTTAAGTTGTTAAGGGCATCTACAACAGGCGCAAAAGGGCAGGGTAAGGCCGTCAACCCACCGCCGCCGGAATTTTAGGCAGTTCCTTCGGATTCTCTAAGATTCGGTCGATCAAACCATATTCCTTGGCCTCGTGGGCACTCATATAGAACATGCGATCGGCATCTTGAGCAATGCTCTCCACAGACTTACCGGTATTCCGGGCCAAGATCTCCATCATCGAATGCTTGTTGTGGAGCGCTTCTTTGACCTGTAGTTCAATATCTGTGGCCTGACCGCGAGCCCCGCTGCTCGGCTGATTCAACACGATGCTGGCATGGGGGAGACTGGCTCGAAAGCCCTTGGTGCCAGAGGAGAGGATCACCGCCGCGCTGCCCACTGCTTGACCAATACAAATGGTGTGAACCGGGGGCTTGATGTAATTGAGCGTGTCACAAATGGCAAAGGCTTCGGTCTCAAAGGTGCCGCCTTCAATGTTGCCGCCAGAGTTGATATAAAAGTAGACCGGCTTATCCGGATCATCAAATTGCAGGTAGAGCAACTGGGCGATAATCAATTCTGTGACATCTAACCCAACTTGCTGTTTCAATTCATCCTGGGAAAACAGTGGCAGACCCAAATAAACGATCCGCTCCTTCAAAAGCAATGAGGGCAGATCGGGAGGGGGGGTCCGATAGTAAGCATCCCCAGAATAAGGGGCTTGCACAGCACGGATGGATGAACTCATAAAACAATAGTGCGCAATTATTGTGGGGTAATTTTTGGTGACGTGAGCCGCCTAGTTTTTAACATAGTAACGTGAGGGGGAGTCTGGCCTAGGGGCCGGATATCCCCACCCTGACTGAAGCCCGATGTTGATGGAGTGACCCCGATGACCGTTGGCCTACAGTGCGCGCTCAGTGATGCTAATCTCGACTCCCGCCAGGGGACCAGCCAACGGCAATTATCGATCTCAATTCAGGCCCTGATGGGGGGCAGCCAGGGGGCTGCCCTGAATTTGGGCTTAGTGTTAGACCACAGCGGCTCAATGAACGGCCCACCGCTGCGCACCGTGAAGGAAGCGGCTGGGCAACTGGTCGATCAACTCACCCCGACCGATACCCTGTCGGTGGTGGTGTTTGATCACCATGCCAAGGTGCTGGTGCCGTTGCAGCCCGTCGCGGATGGCGATCGCATCAAAGGCCTGATCAAAACCCTTAAGCCCAGCGGCGGTACGGCCATTGATGAGGGCATGAAGTTGGGGATTGAGCAGGTGGCCCAAGGCAAGCAGGGTAAGGTCTCCCAAATCTTTTTGCTCACCGACGGCGAAAACGAACATGGCGACAATGATCGCTGCTTGAAGCTGGCCCAGGTCGCCGCAGAGTACAACCTCACCCTCAATACCCTCGGGTTTGGCGATCACTGGAACCAGGATGTGCTGGAAGCGATCGCCGATGCTGGCGGGGGTGCCCTCGCCTATATCGAAGCGCCAGAGGCCGCCGCGACCGAGTTCTCCCGTTTACTCAATCGGGCTCAATCGGTGTCCCTCACCAATGCCCATCTGCATCTCACCCTGATGCCAGGGGTGCGGTTGGCAGAACTCAAGCCCGTCGCCCAAGTGGCCCCAGAAACCGTGGAGCTGCCGGTGATTCAAGAGGGAAATGCGGTGGTGGTGCGCTTGGGAGACTTAATGGTGGATAGCCCTCGCATTGTCCTGGCCAATCTCTATATCACCCCCTCCGCAGACGGCATTTTCCCTGTTGCCAAGGTACAGGTCTGTTACGACGAACCGGGCACCGATCAGACAGAGATCTGGTCCGATCCGCTCACTGTTAACGGTACAGTCCAGGCCCAATATCAATCGGCCCCCAATGATCAGGTGCAACATCAAGTGTTAACCCTCGCCAAATACCGTCAGACCCAAATTGCCGAGCAAAAGCTGCGGGCAGGCGATCGCCAAGGGGCGGCCACGTTACTCCAGTCCGCCGCTAAGACGGCATTGCAAATGGGCGATACCGGTGCAGCCACGGTGCTACAGCAAAATGCCACCCGCCTCCAGGCGGGCAAGGATTTATCAGAGGGCGATCGCAAGCGCACCCGCATGGTTTCTAAAACCAGGCTGCAATGATCCCAATCCCCCTGCCGGGTCGCGCGGTTAATGGTTGTCTCGCTTTTCGATATGGGAGCGCATTTCATTGAGGTCAATGTAGCGATCGGTGGCATTACGGAGTTCACGGGCAATCATGCCCTCCGTTGACACCACCGTGATGTGGGTGTTTTTAGAACGCAACAACTCGATAGCCCGCTCAAAATCACCGTCCCCACTGAATAGCACCACGCGATCGTATTGCTCGGCGGTGTTAAACATATCCACCACAATTTCGATATCAAGATTTGCCTTTTGTGAGTATCGACCTGAGTTGTCGTCGTAATATTCTTTCAGAATTTTCGTACGTACGGTATAGCCCAAACTAATTAAGGCATCTCGAAAACCCCGCTGATCCTGGGGATCTTTTAAGCCTGTATACCAAAATGCATTCACCAGAGATAGGCCAACATCTTGAGCTAGAAAATATTCTAAAACGCGTTTGGGATCAAAAAACCAGCCATTCTTTTGTTGTGCATAAAACATGTTATTGCCATCCACAAAAATAGATAGCCGTTTCATTGGAATAGACATAGAAATTTGTTTTCTTCAGAATCTACAGGGAACACAGATATCGACTCAACAGGGTTACATCAGGGAGCATCCCATCTTTTGCAAATTCATGACCCTCATCCCCCAGCCCCTTCTCCCTTTTGGGGAAAAGGGGGAGCCGGATTCAAAGTCTCTCTCCCTCCTTGGGAGAGGGCTTAAAGCCTTCGGCATACAAGAAAGGGGAAGGGCTCACGAAAGTGGGATACTCCCGTTACATCACCGGGCAATGCCCTTGAGCAATCACATTACTATCCCAGTGGTTAGGCAGAATGTATCAGATTAGGGGTCCAAAACAAATAACGTTATTCTGCAAAATTGTCAAAAACGTCAACTCTAAGGAACCCTAACAGTTTCAAGCGCTCCAATCTCTATTGTTGAGTTGCACGCAGCTTTTACGTCGCGCTGACCCTGTTGAGCAGGATAGAGACCCCTGTGATGCTCAGCGCAGAAGCCCTGTAACGCTCAGTCTAGCGCTAGCAAGACTGATGAATACTATAAAAGCAGGCTATTTATTCCTAAGAAAATTAAGGAAATGAATAATAGCAACCATCAAAGAGAATAAGCATATACCCAACATTATAGGACTTTACCTTCACAAAAGTGACCTCCTGCCAATGCAGATTAAGCGATCAAAGAGACCTCTCTGTAGGGTGATTTGCCCCAAGACTTCTCATTATTTAAAGAATTGCCGTTATTGACCTATACCTGAAGGGTGATAAACGCTAACCCATGCGGTAGTCTGCCGTTGGCCTCCTTAGTCGAACCAGCCAATGTCAATGTCTGACACCATACTTTTTTGCTCACCCCTTTGAATGGCATATTCGGGGATATGTTTGGCTGGAGCCCGACGCGACATTTTGATCGCTAAGGGAGCCCGTTCAGTGCTGGGCGTTGGCTTCGGTTCTGGTGCGGGTTGGCTCATCTTCAAAATAACTTGTTTGGCCGCTTCTAGTTCAGCCGTGAGCTTGACCAACTGCTCTTCCTTTTGTTGGGCTGTGTGCTCAGCTTTTTCTAAGGTGTCTTTTAGCTCAAACAAACGGGCTTGTTGGGTGTCTAAATCTCCTTGTAACCCTTTAATTTGGTCAAGCAGTTTGGTTTCCTGACCCTGACAAGTTGCCAGTTCCGCAGTCAGGGTCTGTACCTGCTGTTCTAAATCGGCCTTGGTAGGACCCCGACGACTGGCAGAACGAGCCGCTGGAGCTTTTACCTTGGCGGGTGAAGATGCCGCTGGGGAAGGGGGTGATTCTGGAGATTTTATCGCCGGGGATTGAGTTTCCTCTCGGAGTAAGTCAGATAAGTTTTTCTTGGTCATGGTAATCTCCAGGTCTTTTGAATTTCATCAGCAACGCTGCGGTAGTCGGCTTGAGCTTCACGGGCACTTGCCCCCCGCCATTGAATAATCGGTACTCCGGCTAAAGCGGCCTGTTCATGGGCTTTGTAACTTCGGATAACGGTTTGGCAAGTGGGAATATTCAGGCTAGTGAGGGTAGCTTGAGCTTCCCGAACTTCTTTGAGGCGGCGGGAATCGACTCGGGTGAGTAAAACGCGATGCGCGACTTGGGCAGGCATCACTGCGGTTTTGATGGTGTTAATCAGCGCCGAGAGATCCATGGGAGCGGGCGGGGTCGGCAGGAGTAGACCGTCGGCGATGGGAAGCACTGCGGCTAGGGCTTGAGAGTTAAGGGCGGGCGGCGTATCTACCACGATCCAACCGTAGCTGGACACTGTTCTCAGTTTGCCTAGCAGTGAAGCGTCTGTCTCTTGGGTGACATCAAACGTCATAGGTTCACTGCTGCGCTCAACCCACCACGTTGCTGATGCCTGAGGATCGGCATCCACCAGCAGCACGGGTTGAGTCTCAGCTAAAATAGCCGCCAAATTAATGGCCGTAGTGGTTTTGCCCACCCCACCCTTGCCATTAAGAATGGCTAAGACATAGGGTGATTCTGTCGATAATGGCGGCGAGACAACGGAATGGTGTGCGGATTTTCGGGGAGGCATGGTGGAGGAACCGCTTTAGCGCTTGGCAACCCAAGGGCGGGGGAGCAGGACTAATTTTGAACGATTGTATTGGCGATCGCCAATAGCGCCATCGGTTCATCGATCAGCCAGTCCGGCTGAGCGGCGGCTAATAAATCCTGATGATTGAAGCCCCAGGTTACCGCAGCTACTCTCATCCCAGCAAATCGTGCCGCTTCAATATCCCGCACTTCGTCGCCCACGTAAACCGCCTGACTGGGTTGCCATCCTTGCCGCTGCATCAGCCGACGCAGCAGTCGTCCCTTCCCAAATAAAGTGCCGCCCCCGGCAATATCGACGAAATAATCCTCTAGCTGATGGGATGCCAAGAACGATCGCACATTGGCAGGCGCATTCGAGGTGGCAATGGCCAGGGGTGTGGTCAGGCTTTAAACCCGCCAGCAGTTCCGGAATACCTTCAAAAGGGGGAATGGTCGCAACCCGACAGTGCAATTCCTGTTGGAGTCGTCGCAACAGAGCCGGAATTTTGAATACGGAAATTTCAGACTGTCGGATCAGTTGGCGAGCATTTAATCCTTTCAGGTCTTCCAATTGCTCCAGGTCGGTGGGCGCATAGCCAAAAGCAGGGGCTAAATCATTGGTAATGGAGACGATCACCCTAAGGCTATCGGCTAGGGTACCGTCAAAGTCGAATAAAAATATCGCCACTAGCTAATGAGTTCATCAAAACGATAAACCACGACCCCAGTTTCAGGGTGGTTATCTACGGCGACATAGCCTTTTTTGACCATATCTTTGAGCAGCGTTTCCGACTCTTCAAAGCCCATCCCGGTTGCCATCACCGCTTGGGTCACTGAAAGCTGGCCCTGGTGCTGACTGGCGGCGGTTAGCAAGCTGATGCGTTTTTCTTCGGCAGAGGGGGCGGTGAGGGTTGCGGCGGCGGTTGCTTGGGAAGACGGCACCCCATAAGGACCAAAACCCTGTTTCAAGCGCAGCTTCAGTTGATGCTCTTCGGTCATCCCCGGCACCAAGAATACGTCAACAAACTGTCCGATCCCGAATACACCTAGGGTGCAAAACCAAAACAGACCTGAGACAATCTTGCCGTTGTAGAGTCGATGCAGTCCTGAAAACCCAAAGAAACCAGCTAGCCAAAGAAAATAGGCAATTACCAACCGGTTTTGTTCAGATGCTGTTGTATCTGTTCTCATATTCGCTGCTGTCATATGAAACCCTCTGCCCCAGTAAACCCATTATAGAAAGGGGACTGGGTTCTAGCCTACCGGACTTTTCGCCACCACCAGGGAGGATTGCCGCCCTGATCAATCGGGAACCCGGATTCAACCGTTGCGTTCATGATGCTTATTACCGAGGCTCAGCCCTGCTGATTCGTCACCGATGATTTATAGCAGATGGGTGCGCCACAATCGGGCTCGACAAATCAGCGGGCTGAATTCAGAGATCAGTTGCTTTTGCTCCTCTGAGGGCGGGCGCTGGACAACGTCAAATTTAGCGATCGCTGCGGCAATTTTGCGAGCATCCGGGGTCGGGATGCCCGCTTTGACCAGCAGTTGCCAGTAGGCCACACCAATCCGCTTAATGTCGGTGTTGCCGTCTTGGCGGCGGGGGAGCGTTGCAGTCATAGTCATGGTCGGCAGGTCAAAGGAACTTGATAGCTATTACTATCTCGCGATCGCCCTCAGATTTCCGTGACCCCAGGGGTATACCAAGGTGATTCGCGAAAATGCCCTCGGTGATGCTACGGATCCAGTGGCGTGACTCCTCAGATTGACTCGGGTGATGCCCTGCTGCGGAGAGGGTGTCTGTGATCACTTGAGAAAAGTGTTTTGTAAGCACTTTCTCGGCAGGGACGAATCCATATTCTCGAAAACTTAATTTACGCTGTAGTAAGGCACGCCTGATGCCCCCGGTAGCGCCATCAAAAAAGCGGGACCGAGGTCCCGCCCTTCAAGCGTTAGTGAATGCTGACTTGGCTTGCAGCCTAAAGGCTGAGGCCCTCTGCAGCTTGGACTCGCTCCACCTGCTTCTTCTTAAGTACCAGCATGATTTGGGTAATCATCACGCCAAAGACAAAGGCGATTAGTCCCTTAACGCGGCCCGAGCTTTGCAGCACGATTTCGCCATCCACCTGGCCAAAACCGCCCACGTTGGGGTTGGTGGTCAGAGCCGCTCCTGAGGCGACCGTATCGCCCTCAGAGACAATCATCTCTGGACCTGCCGGTACCATAGCGACCACAGCATCGCCACTGTCGGGTTGCACCGTCACCTCGTAACCACCGGCATCCAGGGCCGTAACCTGGGTGATGGTGCCAGCAGCGGGGGACTTGACCGCATTGTTATTACTGTTTTGACCGGTGGGATACACCTGACCCCGACCCCGGTTACCGCCAACGTGAACGGAGTATTTACCAAAGGCAATGGACTTATCTGTGGCTGGATCAGGAGACAGAATTGGGAAAACAATTTCCTGATATTGCTCACCCGGCAGGGGGCCCACCAGCAAAATGTTGTCTTGCTCTGGGGAATAGGTGGTGAAGTAGGTGCTGCCCACTTCTTCTTTGATGTCTTCAGGGATGCGATCAGGAGGGGCCAGCTTAAAGCCGTCAGGCAGCATCAACACGGCACCCACATTCAGTCCACCCTTACTCCCATCGCCCAACACTTGTTGGGTATCGAGGTCATAGGGAATCTTGACCACCGCTTTAAAGACCGTGTCGGGCAACACGGACTGAGGCACTTCTACCTCAGTGGGTTTGGAGGCCAAGTGACAGTTGGCGCAGACAATGCGACCGGTCGCTTCCCGAGGCGACGCATAGTTCTCTTGTGCCCAAAATGGATAGGCTTCGGCAGGCTGGGGTAAAGCCAGACTCCCGGTTAGCAGGATGGTGACAGCAGCGATCGCGGTCGCTACTGCCCGAAAAGGTGACAGCCACTTAACAAAATCAGTCAAAAAACGGCCTAATAGCGCTCGTATCTTCATGGGGGTATCGAGCCATC
>JAAUQE010000223.1 GCA_012032425.1 Leptolyngbya sp. RL_3_1
TCGACCAATGAAGCTAGCTTCTGAGTGCCGAAGTACCTTGGTTCTGCACAGGATTTCAACCCACAATCCACGGGGGAATCGTTACTCCAGCCCTCAATGAGTACATATACTTGGCGTCTTCGAGAAGACGTAAATCTTGATATCCCTTGCTGCATATAAGATTCAGCCATCCTTACCTATGGGGCACTACCGCATTTTTCAAGCCCAAAAAGGGCTGAAGCCTTTGGTAGACATGGGATCTATACTTTTTCAGCAAGCCCTAGTTACTGGCCAATGGGGGTGGATGGGTGAAGCAGTAACACGTTTACCCTCATCCCCTCATCCCCCCACACTCCCTACTCCCCAACTGGCCCCTGGAGCCGCACTAATTCGTAAGTGCCCTCAGTCAGGAGCGACGCCTGCTGATCGGCGGGCCAACCCACCTGGTCAATTTCCGCTGGGGTACCCACCAATAGGATGGTGTCTGAGGGTTCTTCAGCCAGGGCTGCGGCCATCTCCTCCGGCTCATAAATGTAGGTCACCAATCGCTGGGTATAAAACACCAGACTGGGTTTCATAAAGCCCACCATGTAGAACGGTTCACCGGGCTGCTGCACCGCCAACGTGGTGGCCGCGATCGCTCGCAGGGGCTGCTGACGGATCTGATCGGCCAGTTGATAGGCCGGTAGCAGCGACACCAGCACGAAGGTGGCGAAGGCAATCAGCTTGACGCTCCAGAGCCAGCGACCCCGCTTGCGCAAAACCAAGATCAAGCCCGTAACCAAGGCGATCGCCCAGATCACGGCGGCCCAGGCCATGATCCCCGAGGCCCGCACCTGTTCGGGCAGATCGGGCATGGCAGGGTCATCTCCCATCCAGTTGGGGCTATAGGAGGTGGCAAAGGCGAGAATGCCTAAAAACATCAGGCTCAGCCCCAAGCCCAGGCCATACCCCCAGTTGCTTTGAGGGCGGCGTGGTGCAGGGCAGAGGCGATCGCCCCAAGCCAAGCTCACCAGCACCGCCCCAGCAGGCATCAGCGGCAGCACATAGCTGGGCAGCTTGGTCACCGCTACGGTAAAGAAGCCAAAGATGACCACAAACCAAATCAGGGCAAACAGCCCCAATTGTCCCTGCCGGGGTTGGGCTCGCCAGTACTTGATCCGCAGCGGTTGGAGGCGGGCGATCGCCCAGGGCAGCAGTGGCGACCAGGGTAAAAACCCCACCGCCACCACCAAAAAATAGAAGTACCAGGGGGCAGCATGGCCATTCACCACATCCGTGAAGCGCTCAAAGTTGTGATAGCCAAAAAAGGAGTCGATGTAGGCTCGGCCATTGGCGACCGTCACCAGCACAAACCACGGCACCGTCATCACTAAAAAGAGAATGCTGCCCTTGACCACATGCATTTCGCTGAGCGCGGCCCTTACCCCTCCGACTAGGCCGCCTAAATACAGCCAAAATCCGGCAATGATCAGCCCCGGTAGCACGATGCCGACGGGGCCTTTAGTTAAGACCGCGAGGGCCATCAGGGCG
This sequence comes from Leptolyngbya sp. RL_3_1, assembly GCA_012032425.1. Classification (GTDB taxonomy): domain Bacteria; phylum Cyanobacteriota; class Cyanobacteriia; order Phormidesmidales; family Phormidesmidaceae; genus PCC-6406. The sequence continues at coordinate 1,513 of JAAUQE010000223.1, forward strand.
TAAGACGCCAAGTACCAATTGCGCTGTCGCTGAGGAAAGTCCGGCTGGCCATAGCCCAGAAAGAAGGCGAACAGAGCACCGCCGATGCAACTGGTCAACAACATATCTGACACCCCGATGCGCGCCCACACCAGGGTTTCAGGATTCAGGGCAATCAAGGCCGAGCCAATCACCGCTGTGATTCGCACATTCCGTTGGCTCAGGCGGGAGAGCGGTGCGGTGCTGCTGGGAGACGGTGCCGTATAGGCTTGGGCCAGTTCTGGACGCGAAAAGCCAAAGCGCCGCAGGGTCCAGAACCCCAGCCCCACTAACCCCGCTGCTGACAGGGCCGAGGGCAGTCGCACCGTCCATTCACTCACCCCAAACAGATGAAACCCCACCGCCATCAGCCAGTACACCAGGGGGGGCTTATCGAAGCGCGTGGCCGCGTTGAAGTAGGGGGTGACCCAATCACCGGTTTCGTACATCTGACGGGCGGCTTCGGCAAATAGGGGCTCGGTTTCGTCCACGAGGCCGGTGCTGGCCAAGCCCCAAAAAAAGGCAATGCCGCTGACCACGGCCACCCAGAGCAGGGCAAGCCAGATCTCCCGTTGATGGGATTGGGCTGGGCTGGGGGCGATCGGGGATTCTGAGGGGGCTGACAGGGTCATGGCAGGCAGCGTTGATGGAGAACGGGAATCAGATGGAGAACGGGATCACAAATACCAAGGATCTACCTTAAAGCATCCCTGGCCGTTGTCTTGGGGACGGGTGCTGGCCGTCGTCGTTCCCATGGGTTAACGCCCATCAAGCACCGCCCCAGTCTGTCGTAACGCCATGATGCTCTCCCGCGTCACCTGAGCAACGGTGTCGATTTCGGCCTCCGTATTAAACCGACCGATGCCAAACCGCAGTGAAGCATAGGCCAGGGCATCGTTGTGGCCCAGAGCCTTAAGGACATGGGAAGGGGCGGTGCTGGCAGAACTACAGGCTGCCCCAGAGGAGATGGCGACGTGCGATCGCAGCCCCAGCAGCAGGGCTTGCCCATCTACCCCTGCGACGCTGATATTCAAGTTGCCCGCCAAGCGTTGGGTGGGGTGGCCGTTGAGCTGAAGGCCGGGTAAATCCTGGAGTTGCTGCCAGAGGCGATCGCGTAGCCCCCGTAGTCGGTCCTGTTCTGTCTCCATCTCGGCCAGGGCCAGATCGACAGCAGTCCCAAATCCGACAATTTGCGGCGTGTAGAGGGTGCCCGATCGCATCCCTCGCTCGTGCCCCCCCCCATGGAGTTGGGCGCAAGCTGCACCCGAGGATTTTTGCGACGCACGTATAAGGCCCCAATCCCCTTGGGGCCGTAGAGCTTGTGGGCCGTGAGCGACATCAGGTCAATCTGCATCGCCTCCACATCCAGGGGGATTTTGCCTAGGGCTTGAGCGGCATCGGTGTGGAAGAGGACGCCGCGATCGCGGCAGCGCTGACCGATCGCCGCCAAAGGTTGCAACACCCCAATCTCGTTATTGGCCGCCATGATCGACACCAGCACCGTATCCGGGCGCATGGCTTTTTCCAGATCATCCAACTCAACTAAACCCTCCCGGTTAACCGGCAGAGAGGTCACCTCAAATCCCAGGGTTTCCAAATAACCGCAGGGATCCAAGACCGCACTGTGTTCGGTTTGAGCGGTGATCAGGTGACGCCCCTTCGGGAAATACGCCTCAGCCACCCCCTTGATCGCCAGGTTGTTGGCCTCCGTCGCGCCGCTGGTGAAGACAATTTCCTCAGGGCTGGCGTGGATGGCCGCTGCCAGGGCTTCACGGGTCTGCTTCACCGCCGCCTCAGCAGCCCAGCCGTAAGCGTGGGTGCTGCTGGCCGGATTACCAAAATGCTCCGTAAAAAAGGGCAGCATTGCCGCCAACACCCGAGGATCGACGGGTGTCGTAGCATGACAGTCTAGATAAATCGGCTGTACCGGCACCGCCTTAACTCCCCTGCGATGAATACCCCCAGTCATACCATTCTCAATCTAGCGATCCTAAGGCGCTCCCAGCGACCCGAACTTACCTGGCCGATCATCATCGGTAGTTTGCTCCCCGACGCGGCCCTATTTGTGTTTTACGGCTGGGCGCGGGCGATCGCCCAACTCCCCGAACGGGTGATCTGGAGCGAAGCCTACTACCAGCCGTTTTGGCAAGATATTTTCGCGGTAGGCAACTCTATTCCGCTGGCGCTGGCGGGTCTGGGGGTCGCCCTGTGGAAAAAGCGACCTGCCTGGGCGGTACTCTTTGCCAGCATGTTGCTCCACCATGCCGAAGATCTGCCCCTCCACAACGAAGACGCCCACCGCCACTTCTTTCCCCTCAGCAATCTACGGATCATCAGCCCCGTCTCCTACTGGGATCCCGATCACTTCGGAGCCCTGATTGCCTTGATTGAAATGGGCTTGGTGTTGGGGGCCAGTGTCTGGTTATTTCTACGGGTGCGATCGCCCCTAGGCCGAGGACTGTTGATCGCCAACGGCGTCTTCTACCTGGTGGCCTACAGCTTCTTCTATCTGCGGTTACCATCAACATAGGGCCAGCTCCCCATTCCCCCATCTCCGTAGTTTTGCTGAAATTCCGCCCCCGGTACCGATCGTTACAAACCGTGACTTCTGGGGTCGATACCCTGCTAAACAATTCAAACCTCAATTTTTGGTCACCTGACCTGAAAGGAGAAGCCCATGAACCCAGCCGCCATCGATCTGTTTCGACTGTTTACAGAAGTAGGAGCGGTGCCGGGTGAAGACTTTTCCTGGGATCTAGCCCGCCAAAGCTATCACCTGAATGAGCGTTGTTTCACCCTGTTGCAAGCGGCCTACCCCGACATGGCGTGGGATGAGGTGTTCGCCGATGCCGAACCGGACAACTCAGCAGCGGTAGAGGATCTGCACAAGACCCTAGGGCTCCCCTTCATCGACCGACTGGCCGCCCGCATGGCATTACGATTACCCGAGTTGCCTGATCCCCAAGCGGCAGGCTACATCCAAGTCATTTTTGGCGGCGTGACTGCCGCCACTGGCGTTGATCTTTATCCTTTTGTCGTAGAGCAGCTCGGCATGGCGGGGCATGTGCGCTTGGAATGGTTGCTCCGCCAAGAAGAGCTGGTCGTGCCTGACGATACCTGGCTGTTTGACCTGATGGAGGCAGCGGGTGCGCCCCAGACAGAATTCAGCTTCCAAGCAGGGGAAGTTTGGCTGGATGAAGCGGGCCTGACACGACTCTCTCAGATTTGGCAAGGCGATTACGTCGTCGGCCAGGAATAAAACGCTTACAGATCCTCCGGTTGTTGCCCTGACACCACCGGAGCCGTTTTGCTGAGCTTCAGTTCCGGGTGGTCGCCTTCCACCTGCTGACAATTCCACTCATTGCGGAAGAGCAGCACCGGGCGGTTCCAACTATCTTTTACCGTCACCGTATTAAAGAGGCGTCCGGCTTTTTCCAGGGCTTCCCAGCCGCCATCCACCCAGCGGGCCACGCTGTAGGGCAAGGGCTCTAGCCTGGTTTCGACGTTGTACTCGTTTTGCAAACGAAACTGCACCACTTCAAATTGCAGTTGCCCCACCGCCGCCAAAATTGGGTCGCGCTTGGCCTCGTCAGCGGAGAACATGATCTGCACCGCCCCCTCTTCCCGCAGCTCCGTCACCCCCTTGTGGAACTGCTTGAACTTCGAGGGGTTGGGATTTTTGAGATAGGCAAACAGCTCTGGGGAGAAACAGGGAATGCCGTCATATTCCAGCCGCTTGCCCTGGTAAATGGTGTCGCCGATCGCAAACACCCCTGGATTATTCAAGCCAATCACGTCGCCTGGAAACGCCTCGTCCAACGATTCGCGCCCCTGGGCAAACAGCTTCTGGGGGTGGGAGAGGCGCACATTTTTACCCGAGCGGGCATGGTTGACCACCATATCCTTCTCAAACTTGCCCGAGCACACCCGAATAAACGCAATCCGGTCCCGGTGCTTGGGATCCATATTGGCCTGGAGCTTAAACACAAACCCTGAAAACGCCTCATGGGTAGGGACAATATCCCCCAGGGTGCTGTGGCGCGCTCCGGGCTGCAACCCGTAGGCCAAAAAGGCATCCAAAAATAGCTCCACCCCAAAATTGGTCATGGCGCTGCCAAAAAATACTGGGGTCATCTGGCCCCCATGGATCGCCTCCAGATCCAGCTCCGGCCCCAACGCCTCAATCATCTCCAGCTCTTCTTTGAACTGTTCGTAGAGAATGGGGTTGATCAGCGCCTCAATCTGCGGATCCCCTTCGTCAATGATGGTGACACCCGCTTCACGGCTGCCGTGGGCGGTACGCTCAAACAGGTGGAACTGGCGCTGACGGCGATCGAACACGCCCCGAAACTCTTCTCCCATGCCAATGGGCCAGTTGACCGCATAGGTTTTGAGCCCCAGCTCCTGCTCAATTTCATCCAGCAGTTCCAAGGGTTCCCGAGCAGGGCGATCCATTTTATTAAAGAAGGTAAAGATCGGTAGGGTCCGCATCCGGCAGACTTCAAACAGCTTGCGGGTCTGGGGTTCCAGCCCTTTAGCCGCATCCTCTAGCATCACCGCATTGTCGGCGGCGGCGAGGGTGCGGTAGGTGTCTTCACTAAAGTCTTGGTGCCCAGGGGTGTCGAGCAGGTTAATGCGTCGGTCCTGATAGTCAAATTGCAGCACCGTCGAGGTGATCGAAATCCCTCGCTGTTGCTCCATTTCCATCCAGTCAGAGGTGGCATGGCGCTGGGCACGGCGGGCTTTCACCGCCCCGGCTTCGTGGATGGCCCCGCCATAGAGCAGCAATTTCTCGGTAAGCGTGGTTTTACCGGCGTCCGGGTGGGAAATGATCGCAAAGTTGCGCCGTTTCTCGACCTCCTCTGCCAGGTCTGCGTTGATTGGTGCGATCGCCCCCGTTACCATTTCCCTATC
>JAAUQE010000224.1 GCA_012032425.1 Leptolyngbya sp. RL_3_1
AATTTTTGGGCTGTGCCCCGCCATCCCGCATGAACTGCACTAACTCGGCCGGTGGTTATGTCCCCAATTAAAATAGGATTACAGTCCGCAGAGGCAACCCATAAACAATCCCCGCCGCGATCGCTGATTAGTCCATCCCCTTCCCCAATGTGGTCGCGATCGATTTCCGCTGTCGTCCACACTAACTTACCGTGGATCTGGGTCAAATTATAGGTTTTAAGAGCTTGGCCCCACAATTGGGTGAGATCCTTCGGTTTATGGCCTTCCCATTCCTTCGTAAAAAATCCATGGGTAAACTGCTCTAATAACCCACAGACTAAATAGCTCCGATCCCCCGATCGCTCCCATTGCCAAAGTAAATCTTGAGGGTCAGGGGGGGAGATAAATTCCGATGATGATAAACCCATGATGACAAAAACTTATATAAACACCGTATTGAACTCCATTTTAAGCTAAGGGGCCATGATGAACGGAGGATAGTTTTTTAGGTTGGGTAATTTACCGTCAAACATCCTTATCGATCGCTGTGATTTTTGATATAGCAATCCTAAATAGCTTGTGGCAATTGGGTACATTGAAAGCCAAAGTATAGTAGGACTTACGCAAAAGCCCCCTAAATCCCCCAATTTTGGGGACTTGCTTGAACGATTGTCCCCAAATACCATGGTTCCCAGGACAGAATCGAAATTTTTGCGTAAGTCCTGTATAGAACCTATTTGAGATCTTGATCTTGAACAATAAGGCTTTTATGTATATCTATGTATATCGCTTTTAACGGTCAATGCACACGAAGACTTGAGCCGAACAAACCTTAATCAAAATGAACTTGATCACCATGAAATCAATACAGTTCAAGCATTACAGATCTACCGATAGATACCAAATGGGTTCTATCGTAAGGATCTTCATGTTATGACCTAGTTAGGACTGCTATGTAGCTGCCATAACTAACTTCAGGTTAATTGTCCGTGGTGAAGGATTCGAGGAATAGCCTTACTTGTTCCTGGGTGGGTTGGGCGGCGATCGCCCCGGCTCGTAGCGTGGTTAAGGCCCCAGCGGCGCTGGCAAATCGCATGATCCGCTGAATATAGGCCGGATCCTGTAATGGCGCTGAACCGTGCTGCTGCAACTGGTGCAGTAGCGCTGCCAAGAAGGCATCTCCTGCTCCCGTGGTGTCTTGACTGGCAACGGTAAGGCCGGAAGATACCCCTGCTGCCCACAGACGCGATACTGACAGCCCTCCGCCCCGTAAGTGACCACAATCCCCACGGCGCGGGGATGCCACTGGGCCAATGTGGGTAAGTCTGTGGTGCCAAACAGCCACTGGGCTTCCTCATGGGCAAATTTAAGCCACTGGGCTGTCGCTAGGAGGGGACGAATCCGATCGGGGGCCTGAGCGGGTTGAGGCCAGAACATCGGTCGCCAATTCACGTCAATAGCAATGCGGAGCTGGTGATGACGGGCGAGGCGGACGGCTTGCTTGATGGCCTGCCCCGTATGGGCATAGGCTAAGCCGAGGGTGCCGATCACTAACCACTCAGCCTGGGCAAAGAGTTCTGTGGGCAGGGCCTGAGCCTGGAGTTGGGCGTCGGCAAACAGGCTAGGGTCGTCATAGGTAAAGCCCCCAAACTGGCGATCGCCGCCGCTGACCGCAGCACCTGCACCACTCGCGTGGGGGCTCCTGAATACTGCACCCCCCAGCAGTTCACCCCAATCCCTGCCAAGGTTTGGGTAATTTGCTTGCCCAACGGATCTTGCCCCACCGCGCCAATAAACGTGGCCGGACTGCCCAGCTTGACCAAGGCTGCCGCCACATTGGCGGGAGCCCCCCGATATGATCTGCCCAATCGGTGACCCCAGTGACGGTATCACTGGGCTGGTTGGCCACGCGATCAATCAGAGCCTCTCCCAGGCATAGGGTTAAAGGGCCTTCCAAAATCAATGAATCCGCCGGGTCACATAGTGGGTCATATCCAACAGGGCTTGATAGGCGTCAGAAGCCGGCAGACCTTGCAAACAGGCTTTGGCCGCTTGGGCATGGTAAAGGGCCAATTCCCGCGATCGCTTGATGCCAGCGCTGCCGTGAATCAAATCAATCGCCTGTTCAAAATCGCCGGTTTCAGCAAATTCCCGCTCAATGAGCTGGCTCAGATAGGGTTTCTCCTCCAGGGCATAGAGCACCGGGGCCGTTAAGTTACCGCTCTTGAGATCGGAACCCGCCGGTTTACCCAATACCTCGGTTGACCCGGTAAAGTCCAGAATGTCGTCTACCACTTGGAACGCCAGCCCGAGATGTCGCCCATAGCCGTAGAAGCTTTCGGTTTGGGCCTTTGGCAGACCACTCAAAACCCCTACCGATTGGGCACTGTTGGCAATTAAGGAAGCGGTTTTGTAGTAGCTCTTTTCTAAATATGACTCAATGGACAAATCCACATCAAAGCGGTTGAGCCCCTGTTGAATCTCCCCCTCCGCCAAATCCATGATCACTTGAGAGAGCAGCTTTACCACCGTCAAGTTATCTAAATTTGCTAAATACCAAGAAGATTGAGCAAACAGAAAGTCGCCAGCCAAAACCGCAATCCGATTCCCGAAACTGCTGTGGACAGTGGGGACCCCCCGCCGCACCGCTGACTCGTCCACGACATCATCATGGACCAGGCTCGCGGTATGGATCATCTCGGTGATTTCGGCTAAGCGGCGATGCTGGGGGAGAATCTCTGCCGCTGGGTTGACCGCCCGAGCCAGCAGCAACACAATCGCCGGACGAATCCGTTTGCCACCCGCCCCAAACAAATGTTCTGCAGCAGCATACAGGATAGGGTGACGTGCCCCCACCAACTGCTTCAGGTTTTGAGTCAGGAGATTGAGGTCTACCTCAACGGGTGCAAGTAAAGAAGTGACTGAAGCCATGAACAAAACGGCCCAAGCAGTTTGGTTACGAAATTTTACAGTTCCGCCTTCATTCTAAGCTAATGCCATGGGAAGGGGAATCAACCCACGGCTGGAGACGGCAGATTGCTGCCTGGAGTCGCATCCATGGCCGCCGTCCATTGACGCCATGGCGAAGCTGTGATTTAGCTTCATAGAAACGTCACAAATTGATGCTGAAAGTGCCCGCCCCAGAGGGATTCATCACCCTCTGGCTGTGTTAGACTAATCAGTAAGATTTCCCAAAACTAAATAACGCTCCTTTCAAGCCTTTGGGGTTGGCGATGCTGAGGTTCAAGCCTTTACCATCGTCTAACGTCCAGGTTTTGTTCGCCTTGCTTAAGACAGACAGTGGTTGTCGTTGCCAACGCGATACCGCTTCTGATCAGGTCTCAGCATCGATTCGGTGCATCGCCGGATAGTAATGCAGCCGCTGGGCCTGATCATTTGAGGTCTTGGGTCAAGGCTAATATGCCTGTATTGGATAAGGGCGAGGTATTGGGTGGCCTCATTCTATCTATGCGTATTCGCAGTCCTTCTCTGCCATGGTCTTTTCTCTCCCTATGTCTGCCTGGATACTGTCCCTTGCCATCGGCTACCTTGTGGTGATCTATAGCGTGCTGTGGTGGGCAAAGCGCACCAACGAAAAGCAGCGCATATAGTGCTGAGCTGAAGAGGCTATGCTGAGGCTACGCTGGGGTGACGGTAGCTCCGCCAACCCGAGCGTAGCCCTAGATCTGTTGGTATTCGATCTGAGATGACCGTCGCAGTTCAGTCTCGCCATCCCCATCCTTGGCTCGCGGCCAACTGTTCTTTGGTGTTTCCGGGGTTGGGGCAGCTCTACCGGGGGCAAGTGCTCAAAGGGAGCGCCATGGCGATCGCCACCGGTAGTCTGGTCAGCTTTCTAACATGGTCAATTTTTTCAGCCGATGGGAACACGGTGCAAGGGCTGTGGGCGATCGCCAGCCTGCTGGTTCTATATGGGTGGAGTATTGTTGATGCCTTGGGAGGCGCAGTCGCCCCTCCTATTCAGGGGCGATCTGCCGTTAGAGTATCGGCAAGCAAAACCTTGTCGGGTCAAGCTTACGACCCTTGGTATACGGCATTTCTCTCTCAAGTCTTGCCGGGGCTAGGCCATCTTTACTTGCAGCGGGTTGGCGTCGGTAGCCTCTTACTGGTCTTAGGCATTGGCAGTGCGCTCCTCGCCCAAACCCACCCGAGTCTACTCCCTGTACCTGCCGTGATTTGGGCCTTCGGGTGCTACCACGGCTACCGAGTCGCCCTCCCCCGTCACCAGCAACGGCATTCCCTGATTTGGATGGTGGTGCTGGGCATGTTGCTGCTTCGGCTCACCGTAGGGGCGATTCCCGCCTGGGTGAATCACAGCTTTGAGCAATGTATTGTTCCAAGCCGCTCCATGGTGCCCACCTTGCAGATCAACGATCGCCTGTTTGTGCGTCACCAAGCCCACTACTTGCCCAAGCTGGGCGATGTGGTGGTGTTTGAAGCACCGGCTAGCGCTCAGGAACTGAGTGAAATTCCCCCGGACACGCTGATGGTTAAACGGGTGATTGCCCTGCCGGGGCAGACTGTTGAGGTGAGTAAGGGCCAGGTTTTTGTGAATCAACAGCCCTTAGCTGAGTCCTACCTTGCCGCTGCCCCCAGCTATGACTTAGCACCCAGCCTGGTTCCTCCCCACCATTATTTTGTGCTGGGGGACAACCGCAACGCCAGTAGCGACTCGCATCTGTGGGGCGGGTTAGCTGAGGACCTAATCATTGGACGGGCTTACAAGATTTATTGGCCCCCTGCTCGCATCACGGCTTTAAACTAACCGCCCCTCCAGCGGCATCTCAAGCTGACGGGTGATGGGCAGCAGACAGCGCCACCGTGACCGCTTCGACCCTGGGGGTATATCCCAGCCACCCCATCGAACGCTGGGCAAATTGCTGCGGGCAGCCGCTCACAAAAAACTGAGGCCGATGGCCAGATTGAGCCGCCTTCAGGTCGATCATCTCTAATTCTTTAGCCGCCGCAGCGACTAAGGAGACGGCGGGGTCAATCCGCTTGACCCGAGGGGGAAGTAGGGTTTTAAAAACCGGCTCCCAAATAGGGGTAGTGGGTGCAGCCATAAACCAGGGTGTCAATCTCAGCCGCCAAAAGGGGCTGTAAATACCGTGCTGCCACCTCCCGAGTGTGGCGCTCTTGCAGGCGGTTTTGCTCAATGAGGGGCACAAACTCAGGGCAGGCCACTTGCCACACTTGGGTGCTAGGATCCACCTCTAAGATGGCTTGGCGATAGGCATCACTGGCGACCGTAGCGGCAGTGGCGATCACGCCGACGCGCCGTCCGGCTTGGGCCGCCGCCCGCGCCCCAGGGCAAATCAAGCCTAGAATCGGCACGGCAAACTCTTGTTGCACTTGCGCTAAGACCAGGGCAGAACTGGTGTTGCAGGCCATCAGCACCATCTTTACCCCCTGGTCCATCATCCAACCGATGATTTCTCGGCCAAAGGTCAAAATCTCCTCTGGGGTGCGATCGCCGTAGGGTAACCGGGCGGTATCGCCAAAATACAAGGCTGACTCCTGGGGAAGCTGGCGCTCTAGTTCCCGCAACACGGTCAGACCACCCACACCGCTATCAAAGATGCCAATCGGCGCGTGACGGTCAGGTACAGGGGTAAACCCAGAATCGATACCCATAAATGATCACCTAGGGGAGAATGTATCCGTTTGTTTTTAAGAGTTTAGAGCGGTTTACAAAGATTACTGTACAGAACGCCCCAAATTCGCCGACAACCAAACCCTCTACACCCAAACGCCCGACAAGACTGCCCATCCGTATTCAGCAGAATCCATGATGATTTACCCCATCTTAAAAACCACCCAGCGCCAACGGGTGAGCGACGGTGAGACCGTTCCCATTTTGAGCGATACCGACCAGCCGCAACTGGTGCTGGTCTGGCCCCAACTGGGGGACTTCGATAGTCTCGAATATGCCTGGTGGCTGCAACGGGCCAAAGCTCAGCTCCAGGCCCAGGCGATCACCGTGCGGGCGGTGGGGATTGGCGATCGCGCCTCCGGCCAACGGTTCTGCGACTATACCGGCTTTCCCCCCGAACACCTGTTTGTCGATCCCCATGCCGTGCTGCATCAGACCCTGGGCCTCTATCCGGGTTTATCCATCACCCTGCCCGGTCTCGCCCCTGGGCAAAATGCTTGGCTCAACTTGATGCTGATGTGTGCCGGTATCGGCAGTCCCGGCACGCTGGCGGAAGTGCTGCGGGGCTATACCGGCGATCGCCAAGCCCCCCAATTGATTGCCCCTGAGGAATCCGTCCAAGCCGGTCCACTGCCACCTTTACAGGGCAAGGTTTTCAACGCTGCCGGTGGCGAAGGCTTTCAGCGGCCTTTTGAACTCGCCACCCTGCGACTGCGCAACATGAG
>JAAUQE010000041.1 GCA_012032425.1 Leptolyngbya sp. RL_3_1
ATCATACTTGGGGATCCTCAGTACGCCGTGGTCTAAGTGGGCTCGAAAGAATTTGGGTTGGGCTTTGCCTTTGGTGACCTGGGCTCCAGAACCGTCATGGGTAAGGTAGGTCAAAGTCGGGGCGTCATCGGTCGCTGTAAACTCCATATCCAGCAGCATGAGTCCGAGTTCATCGGTATGGGCAATGGGCTGATCACTGGCTGGATCGGGCTCACTGAAAAAGGCACTAAATTCACGGGTGCCCAGGTAGGGCTGATGGTGGCACTGGCCTTTTTTCACCCGGCGTCGAAATTGATCGCGATATTTGGCGATATGGGCATTAGCGTGGGGTTTGAGTTCAATGTCGGCTTTGATCAGGTAAGCGACATTGCGTAAGCCGAGGGTGTGGCGTTGGGCGCGATCGTCATCAGCAAAATAGCGGTAATCATTACTCTTGGCAGAACTCGGACTTTGCCAGCTATTGATCTCATTGCGAACGATGGAGAAATGGCGGATGTCCTGCAACACCTGAATTTCTCGAACCATCCAACGAAACTCTGGCTTCCAGAAGATGGCTTCCAATACCCCCCTGGCCGCACTGGGGGTCATGACGGGATAGCTGACCCGCTCGGCCCCGAACTCAGGGCGGGTAAAGCAGGCATAGTCAGCCCAAACTTTGACTTCTAGACTGGACATGCGTTATCTCCTCCATACGGTTGGTCAAACCTTCCATCGCTTGTGATATCTTGGATTGATATCAATTGCCTGATGAATAGCAAACGACGAAAAACGCTTGAAGCAATTTTTGAGGAACCTGTTCCTGCAGATATTCTGTGGGCTGACATGGTTAAACTCCTTGAGGCTTTGGGGGCAACAATTACCCAGGGTCGAGGAAGCCGGGTGCGGGTGCTTTTAAATGGACAACGAGCGGTCTTTCATGAGCCCCATCCCGAGCGCACAACGAACAAAGGAGCGGTCAAAGCGATGAGAGATTTTTTGGTCAATGCTGGAGTCACCCCTGAAACCGAGTAAACCCTGATTATGTTGAGCTACAAAGGCTATACGGGCCAGCTTGAAATCGATGAAGAGGCAGGCATTCTCTTTGGACGTGTGCTGGATATTCGGGATGTGGTCACGTTCCAAGGAGATACCGTTGCAGAAGCCAAGCAAGCCTTTCAGGATTCCGTAGATGACTATCTCGAATTTTGTCAGGAAACGGGGCAAGAAGCCGACAGGCCCTTCTCTGGAAAATTGCCGTTTAGGACGACTCCAGAACATCACCGCCAACTGTTTTTGGCGGCGACAAAGACAGGGAAAAGTATTAATGCTTGGATGGATGATGTCTTGATTAAAGCGGCAAATAAAGTAATTAATTCGCTTTAATGAATGCTGAAAGCTGGAAAATATCGGGCGACTAAAGCCGCCCGATTTGGTCGTAACTATGGAAGCATAATCAAGTTTGTTCCAATCCTCGCTGGTGGCAAGTTTGAACAGGTAACTTGCCAAGCGTCTAACAGGTTTCACGATATCACCCATGGGTTTTCCCGTGCTGGACCTAAATAATCAAATCGGTTGGGTCACGGACAATGGCAGATGAGCCGACAGAAATACCCAACTTGTCGTCGTAGCTGCCCTGCCATAGCCAAACCCCCGGAGCGATCGGTTCCCGTAACTCCTCGGTTTCTTTGAACTCGCGATCGCGCAAATTCACGAGATAGGGTTGCAACGCCCTCAAGTCCCCAGAGCGCAGGCCATATCGCCGAATACGCTGAATACGGTCACTGGCCAACCCGTGATAGTTCACCACGACTGCGGTGGTGTCATCGGGAATCAACTTGAATCGCTGAGCAACTTCAGGAAAATCCCAAACTTCTCGATATGGCTGTACTTCATGGGTATCCAGCCCTAAGCCCTGATAGAGGCGACGAAAATACATCTCGAAGATGGCCGGGTCATCCCAGTTCAAATCGTCGCGTTGTAGTAGGATGGCAGTCTCTTCAAAAGCCTTACGATACTCACCAGGAGGCACCTTGCCTTCCTGGGGGCGAAACACGATCACCTGCCCTTTCTCAGCTCTCCGACCTTCCCGATTGCAGCGGCCTGCCGCCTGCACGATGCGATCCAACGGGCCAGCCGCTCGATACACCACCGGAAAATCTAGATCTACCCCCGCTTCCACAACCTGGGTCGAAACCAGGATGCAGGGGCGAGGATTTTGGGGATCGATGCGCTCCCGGACCGCTTGCAACACCTCACGGCGATGTTGACCACAGAGCAGGGTGGAAAGGTGGAAGAGATGATCTCGGTTTTCTTCCCCAGTTGTCAACTCATCCAGCACCGCCAGCGCATCTTTGCGGGTGTTCAGAATCACTAACGCCTGGTCGTGCTGGCCAACCGCCTGCCCCACCTCTGCCCAACTCCACTCATCTTTGGGAACGGCATACTGGACTCGACTCAGCGCTGCAAAATGCTGTTTTGCCAAGGGCTTGGGCACAATGTCTCGCACAGTGCCTGCGGCAAACCCTTGCAGGTAGGGGGTTTCACCTTCCAAAGCGGGCTGAGTAGCCGTGCAGAGCACTAAGCTCACCCGGTATTGCTGGCACAAGCCCTTTAATATGCTCAAAATGGGCTCTAGCAATCCGGCGGGCAGGGTTTGGACCTCGTCCAGAATGATGACGCTGTTGACAATGTTGTGGAGCTTGCGACAGCGACTGGTGCGGTTGGCAAACAGGCTTTCAAAGAGTTGCACCGTAGTGGTAACAATCAACGGCGCGTCCCAATTTTGGGTGGCGAGACGGGCCTGGGCTTGGCGCGATCGCGCATCCTCTTCATTGCCCTCGTCAGGCTTCACAGCGCTGTGATGTTCCAGCACGGCATCCCGCCCCAAAATGTCTCGATAGACCTCCACCGTCTGCTCAATGATGCTGGTGTAGGGCACTGCAACGATCACCCGATCTAAGCCGTGTTTAACCCCATGGCGTAGGGCAAAGGCCAGCCCGCTGCGGGTTTTGCCGCCCCCGGTTGGCACCGCGAGGCGAAAGACGCCAGGGTCCAGTAAAGCGGCGTCTAAACAGGCTTGATACACCTCTGCCCTGACGCGGTTAACTGGGGTGTCTTGGGCGCTACCGACTAATTGCTGCTGAGCCGTTTCGAGGATGGGCCATAGATCCGCCACTGCAAGGGTATGCCTGCGTTGACTGGCTGAATCGGGATCAAAATGGGTCTCTGTGTCGAGATAATCGGCATCCACCAGGCAAGAGAATAGCAACCGCAGCAGTAACTCGAAGCTGTAAGGGTCTTGGGCGATCGCGGTGAGTTTTTGGGCCGCAGTGGCGGCAATGGCTAGGTCAATGCCTTCAACCTCAGCCGCTTTAATGACCTCGCCATAGACAGCCTGATCAACCTTAGCCAGCCGATTATTCATGTACGCCTGTTGTGGTAACCCAGCGTGGTGACCAAAAATCAACGGTGCCAGAGGTTGAAATTGCGCCGCCGCTAACTTGGCTCCGTAACTGGCATGGGGCACTTTTTCGCGGAGGGAAGCGGCATCTGCGATCGCGGCCTCATGGCATTGCTTCAGATACTGCTGAAACTTGGGGTTGTATTTGCCCAGGTCATGCCACAGGCCCGCGTAGTAGCCCAACTCTGCTGCCCCAAACTTTTTGGCCAAGCTGCCCGCTAAGCGAGCCACCTTACTCAGATGGGCCTTGAGTGGATGCCAATCATCCGATCGCGCCTGGGGGGGCGTATGGGCTGCAAACTCAGGTTTAATGGCCATGGTTGAAGGATTTTGGTAATTGCGCCGCCGCAGACGTGCAGACCTAGACCCGATACCGCCTTAAAGTGCCCCACTGGGCATCGTGACCACCTTGGCAAATGGGTCATGCTGAAATCGCCATGCTAAAACAACGTGGCAAGATAAAAGGGAACGCATGACCGAGAGGTCAGGGAGAGCTTTGTGCAGGTTACGTTTTTAGGAACCAGTTCTGGGGTGCCGACCCGAGCCCGCAACGTTTCTAGCGTGGCCCTACGACTGCCGCAGCGGGCTGAGGTGTGGCTGTTTGATTGCGGTGAGGGCACCCAACACCAGTTTTTGCGGAGTGAATTCAAGTCCAGCCAAGTGCGCCGCATTTTCGTCACCCACATGCATGGCGATCACATCTTTGGCTTGATGGGGTTACTGGCCAGTTGCGGCCTAGCGGGCAATCCCCAGCAGCGGGTGGATATCTATGGCCCGCCCAAACTGTACGAGTATCTGCAAGCCTGCCGCCGCTACTCCCAGACCCATTTTTCCTTCCCCATGAAGATCCACACCGTAGAGCCGGGACTGGTGTACGAAGATGACGACTTTCAAGTCACCTGCACCCAGCTCGAACATCGGGTGACTGCTTTTGGCTATCGGGTCACCGAACGCGATCGCCCCGGCCACTTTGACGTGAAGCGGGCGCAGGCTATGGGGATTCCGTCCGGTCCCTTATATGGGCAGCTCAAGCGGGGGGAAGTGGTGACCCTCGCGGATGGCCGCCGCATCAATGGCAAGACCCTCTGTGGGCCGGATTTGCCGGGGCGGAGCTTGGTCTACTGCACCGATACGATTTTTTGTGAGAACGCGGTGGAATTAGCCCACAAGGCCGATGTGCTGATCCATGAGGCCACCTTCTCCCATCAAGATGCTGAGATGGCCTATCAGCGGCTCCATTCCACCTCGACAATGGCGGCTCAGGTGGCGCTGGCAGCCCAGGCTAGAGAGCTGATCATGACTCACTTTAGCCCTCGCTATGCCCCTGGCAACGCCATTCAACTGGATGACCTATTGACCGAAGCCCAAGCGATTTTTCCCAATACCCGCATGGCTCGGGACTTTTATACCCATGAGATTACCCGACGGGAACCGGTGGCAATGGCTGCGGTTTAGGGGCGGACGCTATAACCCGGCGCTGCTCCCATAGCTGGCTTCGAGGCGATCGCGCAGTTGCCCGAGCTGACGATGGCTGCTGACTGCGGCGCGGGGAGATGGCGCGTTGGTATTAGGCCAGAGGGGTAAATCTTGGCAGGGGCAGTGCCGTTCGGCCATGGGACCGATCGCCATGGGCACGGGCATCACACAGCGGGCACAGTCGGTAATTTCCCACTGGGGGGAGAGCAGTTCGGCCAGGGTCTGATCGGTCCCCTCTAAATAGCAGTCTCGACCGCCGATCGCCTGGATCGCCTGCCAGCAATCTTCAAACTCAGCGCTGTAATTGTCGTGATAGAAGATCGGGCTGGGGAGATAACGGCTGTGGCTCCGTTCAAAAACCACAGGCTTCCCTAACTGAAACCAATGGGCCAAATAAACTCGGACTTGTTCTGGAGATGCCATAACCTTTCCTACGCTTGAAGGATGGCGTCAAAATGACCTAGCCAGCGTAACCCAGCACTTCAACGCCACTTGATCCTAGCGCTCCCGCACCCCAATGCGAGGTTTCCTAACCTTCTCAAAATCTTTTCGGGTTTCTGAGGGCATCGCCAGTCAGTACCGCTTGTCCCAGGGCACGCACATCAATGGCATAACCCGCCACCACCAAGTACACTGCGTCGGCGATCGCCCCAACCGCACGGGTGAGACTGCCGAGGCGATCGCGAAAGGTTCGTCCCGATGCATAGGCGGGCACCACCCCCCAGCCGGTTTCCTCAGCCACCAGCACCAGGGTCTGGCGGCGCTGCTGTAAATGGCTGATGAGCTGGGCTTGGGTCCGTTGCCAATCGGGTTCAGACTGCTCCAAACAGTTGGCCACCCAAGTCCCCAAAGAATCCACCAGCCAGTATTCGTGAGCCTGACCGTTCCCCAGGGATGCCGCTAGCTCAAGGGGGACTTCTAGGGTGCGCCATGTGGGGGGACGCCGTTGACGGTGAGCCGCCAGTCGCGCTTGCCATTCTGGGTCCTCTGGATTCACCATTGATGTGGCCACATAGACAACGGGTTGCCCCGACGCCAAGGCCAGGGATTCGGCCCATTCACTTTTGCCGGAGCGGCTGGGGCCAGTCACCAAAATCAAGGCAGGTAGCGCCATCACAACACCTGTGCAACTGCTGAGGGATCTGTTGTTAAAAAGCGTACCGATCGCAGGGGTTTGGTACGCCAAGCCCCTGCAAATCGCCAGGGTGACCGGGATGTAATTGAGCCGCGAAAGGACGTATTGCTGGGGGACTTTCTGCTCAGAACCCCCCAGAATTGATACTGCTGGCGAAATGTTTCGCAAACTCGCGCGCATTCTGGAAGCCCCCTAAATCCCCCTTTCTTGTAGCTTGCTTCTCGCAGAGTATGCCCCTTGGGCTATATGCTGGGGGATTTCCGGCCTCTGGCTCCCCCAAAATTGGGGGCTGGGGGGCCTCGGAAGCATTAGCCATTTCACCAATATTTCCAAAGGTGTATTTTGCCAGTGGTATCAGAATTGGGGGGCAGGAGGGCCTTTTTGGGGTATTCCAAAGTTTCCGAGAAATGTCCTTCAAGGCAGAGCCCTGAAGCCAAGCTCAAGAACTGTCATGGGCTTCAGGGCAAGCGCTCTATCAATTTGATAGAGTATGGGGTGCTTTACAGAACCGGGCTGGTCAGAACGTGGTCACTATTTCCTCCAACACCTTACTGCTGCGCAATATTTGGTACTACGCCATGCCCAGCACCGCCCTTAAGTCCGGCCAGATGCAGGCCAAGACCCTGTTGAATGAGCCGATTCTGTTTGGCCGGACGCACCAGGGGCAGGCTTTTGCCATTCGCGATCTCTGCCCCCATCGGGCCGTGCCCTTAAGCTGTGGCTGGTTCAACGGGGAGTCGGTGCAATGTTGTTACCATGGCTGGCGCTTTGATGCCGGGGGCCACTGCACCGAAATTCCCTCGTTGATGGCCGATCAAGATATGGACCTGAGTCGCTTTGATGTGCAGGCCTATGCGATCAAGGAGGTGCAGGGCAATCTGTGGATTTATATTGCGGATCGCGATCGCGCCGCCATCCGTCCCCCCCGCTTTGACGTGCCTCGGGTGCCCGGTTTTGCCGATGATGCCCAGCCCCAGTTCTCTTATACCGTCACCTTTCCCTGCTTTATCGACCATGCGGTGGTGGGATTGATGGACCCCGCCCATTCCCCCTTTGTGCATCGGGCTTGGTGGTGGCGGGATGGGGATCTGAATCCGGAGATCAAATGGTTTGATCCCTCTCCCTACGGGTTCACGATGCGGAAGCATCACATGGCCAATATGGGTCGCGGTTACTGGATGATTGGGGGCGTACCGGACAATGAAATTCGGTTTTATTTGCCCGGAATCCGCACGGAGGAAACCACCACGGCCAAGTATCGCGCCGTGAATTTAACGGTCATGACCCCCCTCTCGGATGCCGAAACTGAAGTCACTTTTCAGTTCTACTGGGATATCCCTTGGGGGCTCATTTTAAAACCCCTTTTGGCCTACATGGCCCCTAATTTTCTGGGGCAAGACCGGGATGTGGTGATCAAGCAGCAGCGGGGGTTAAAGCATGATCCGGTGCTGCGACTCATTAAGGATTCGGATACCTTGGCCCGCTGGTACTACCAGCTTAAGAATGAATATCAGCGATCGCAAGATGAAAATCGTGAGTTTGTTTCGCCGGTAAAAACCCAACAACTCCGGTGGATGGCCTAGTTCCGGATGGCATAAGTTCCAACACTTAAGACTAAAGCCACCGTAATTACACCGGGAAAGTTCCGGTCAACCTTGATCTAGAAATCACAGTAAATCCATTGAAAAACTAGTGCTGCTCGATAAATTCATTGCTATTATCAATCACGCCTAGACTCAATATGGGCTGATGCTTGAGGGCAACTGCATCCACCGCTCTCCCCAGACATGAGGCATAACGTGAACCGATGAGCGCTCCCTTGGACCCGTCCCGATCCCCTCGTTCCATTAAACGTGAAGCCGCCGCTGGGCATTTTCGCGCCATCGCTCTCTGGCTGAATCAACCCCTTGCCCCCCATCAGCTCTACGTCCAAGTGCAGGCCGCAGGGCCGGGATGCCTCTACTTACTCGTCGAATTTGAGCGCCTCCCTGAGTTTGAACACCTCAGTCGTTTTATTTGTCATCGCATTTGGCAACTGGATTCTCCTCTAATTGAGGGCATTCACCTAGTGATTCGTCCCGTGGGTCAAACCCGTGCCAGCTATGACCGCCGCATCCGGGTGCTGACTCCCGCGCTCCGCCTACAGCAGCGGGGGAGTGCCTCCCCCTTGCCGCCGCGTTTGCCGCGATCGCCCGCTTCCCGGTCGCGCTCCTCGGTGCCGTCGCTCAAAACCTTCCGAGCCTTAATGCTGTCTGGCTCCGCCGTCGCCGCCTTTATTTTGGGTTGTGCCGTTGAGGTGGTCTTATCTGGTGGCCAAGAGCCCTCCTTGCCCTTCCAACGGCAGGCGCTGGCCCCCGTGACGACGGCTGCCGATGCGGCCTCGGATCCCCAGGCAACCGCGCTAACCGTCTCTTATCCGGCTCGGGCTGCCGACCGCCCCCATGTGGTTGACGCGGCCCTAGAGCCCGTGGCCGTGATCCCCCATGACGTGATCGGCTCCGCCGACCCGACGGTGACCCTGGTGTTCGGCGGGGATGTCACCCTTGATGACTTGCCTTACCGGGATCTCACCCCGGATCAGCAGTTGCTGGCTGGGGTCAGCGCCTACCAGCAAGCCGATGTGGCCATGGTGAGTTTAAATAACCCCCCTTGCCACCGCCGGTACCTCCCTCGAAGAAGACTTTATTGAGCGCCAGCGACCGGATGCCATCAATCTGTTGAAAGCAGGCGGAGTGGATATTGTCGATCTCTCTAGCGAAAACACCATGACCTTTGGGGCGCAAGGGCTGGTGGAAACCCTAGAAACCCTCGACAGTCACGGCATGTACCGCGTGGGGGCGGGGCGCAATGAGCGAGAAGCCCGCCGCCCAGAAATTCTCGACGTGAAGGGACAGCGGATCGCCTATCTCAGCTATAACCAAGCCGACTTTGCCCAGGCCCATGGTGAGGTCGGGGGGATCAATACCCTGGCCAAGCAGCATTTGGTCGAAGACATTCGCGCCATTCGCGCCGAGGTGGATTGGCTGGTGGTGAACTACCGCTGGCAGGCCGATCTATCGGAGGAGCCCGCTGAATGGCAAACGAATCTGGCTCGCCTTGCCATTGATCAAGGGGCGGATGTGGTGGTCGGACACCATCCCCAGCAGTTGCAGGGCACTGAAATTTATCGCGGTCGCCCGATCGCCTACTCCCTGGGAGACTTTGTGTTTGGGGAACCCAGTGATCACGTTTCCGACCAGACGGCGCTGCTGCAAGTTTCTTTAGGCGATCGCCAAATGAAAGTGGAACTGCTGCCGATTGTGGTGCGATCGGGGCAGCCCCATCAGGCGGTGGGTGCGGAAGCAGCGGCCATTTTGCAAAAAATTCGGGCAGTTTCTGAGCCCTTCCCGGTCCCCATGGAGCCGGTGATGGTGCTCGATATCCGGCCAGAGGCCCCCGCTGCTGGGGACGCGCATCGCCCCCGAGGGCTCGTTTGTCGCCCCAGCGGAGAACACGCCTACAGAGATCAACCCTGAAAATCTACCCACCAGACCCGCCCTCAAAATCGCCCCCAGCGCATCGCCTGATCCCACTGAGGAGGCCATGCCAGAGTCCGTCTTAGAAGACTGGGGACCTAAAACCCAGCCTGGAGAAGAACAATTCACCCCCATCCCGGAGGTGGACGAGTCTTCCCCAGCCGCTCCCGCTGCTACGGACACCGTTCCCACTACATCCGCCCTACCGAGCGAGGCCGCTGAGGCTGCTGAAACCCCTGGAAACCGCTCTGCCGACTCTGCCAAGGCTAAGCCAGCACCTGAGCCGGACCCAGCACCGACCCAAGTCCGGCCCGCTGCCGAGGCGGTCACCCCTGCTGGCGCGATCTCCCCCCATAGCGAACCGCTGATTGGCCCTTTAAGTGCGAATCCTGCTGCCGATCAAGCCCGATTGGGGCTGCCCCGGACCCAGGTCTTTAAACCCTTAAAATCCAAAGCGCTTCAAGGTGCCCATCTGGACCTAACCGCCCTGGTGGAGCAGCCCAGCACAGCTCCACCAACCGAGACGCCCTGACCGGGCAGATGCTCGATGGTTGCTCTCCTCCTTCCTCGCCCCCTTTCCCCCTTGCTTCGCTGCTCTCAAGCGGCTGTTTCAAGGATTTTCTTGCCTGAGGCTGTGCCAGTCCTATAAATTTGCACTACGCTTTGGACGAATGCGGATATCAAAGTCAACCAGACCCCCGAGCGTTCTCTCTACCCCATTTTCCGGCACGGACCTTGTCGCCCTTCCTGTGATTAGTAAATGACTTTTTGAACCTATGAAGCCTCCGTCTAATGCTGACATGACTACCGCTGACGCCACTGCCTATGGTGCTTCCGGAGAAGGCAGTTCGGCGGGCAATGCTGACAATGGCTATGCGCCCTCCGTTCCCCTCTCGGTTTATCGGGAACTCTCGACGGAGTTACAGGCCACTCAGGCAAGGATGGATGCCCTGAACCGGCAAAATCAGCAGTTGTCTCGGCAAAATCAGGCCCTCCGCCACGAGATCCAGCGGTTTGTCCATTCTGCTGAGCAGTTGGGTCATTTTGCTGGGGTTTTGCCCACAGAAGGGAGCAGCCAGGGGACCAGCAAAGCAACTGGAAAAGCTACTGGGGCCGTAGATCTGGACCTAGAGCGGGCCGATGCGGCTCCCATGATGACGGTCTCGGGGCCAGCGCGATCGCAGGCCAGCCCCCAATCCAGGTCCAGCAGCCAACCCAGCAGCCAATCCAGCAACCCAGCGGCGATTGTGCCTCGGGAGCGACCGGGCACGCCACCCGTTAGAAAGCCCCGCCTTTTCACCGAACAACCTGAGCTGCCCCAGCGGCTGAGCAAAGGGGGCGGGCGGCCTCAAGATCTCAGTAATCTATGGTTGGCGACCACGATTCTATTAGTGATTTTCACCGCTTTTGGAGCCGGTTTTTTGATTATGCGCCCGCTCCTCAAGCGTTAGCCCCGCGTCATCACTGGGACGAACGACGGTTCTCAAGTTTACAAAAGTCGGCTTCAAGCTACAGTATGGTTCAGGCAGCTTCTATCTAGGGAGGCTTGCTACTGGGCAGCGCACCACAGGGAGGTCATGCGTAACGTATGAAAAAAATCGAAGCAATTATTCGCCCCTTTAAGCTCGATGAGGTCAAGATTGCCTTAGTTAATGCTGGGGTCGTGGGGATGACGGTCTCGGAGGTGCGGGGCTTTGGCCGCCAAAAAGGCCAAACGGAACGCTATCGGGGCTCTGAGTACACCGTAGAATTTTTGCAAAAGCTGAAGCTCGAAATCGTCGTGGACGACGAGCAGGTGGATATGGTGGTCGATAAGATCACGGCAGCGGCCCGTACGGGCGAAATTGGGGATGGCAAAATCTTTATTAACGCCGTTGATCGGATTGTACGGATTCGCACCGGCGAAATTAATACTGAGGCCGTGTAGTCCTCATCCAAACTGCGGTCTGAATAACCCCCCTAGGTCGCTAACGCCTGGGGGGGTTATGTTTCAGTTTTCACGTTTGGTCCAGGTTTGAGTCAAAGGCTGTGCAGGGAAAGATGTCAACAACTTTGCCAACACCGATCGCCGATCAGCGATCGCCACCCGCCTCGCCCGCTATGGCCGCTTTGGCGTCCACCTGGGGCTTGATCGAATTCGTACCCTCTTGACCGCCTTAGGCAACCCTCAGAAACAGGTGCCGGTCATCCATGTGGGGGGCACCAATGGTAAAGGGTCGGTCTGTGCCTATCTCTCCGCTATCCTCACCCAAGCCGGGTACAAGGTGGGGCGCTATACCTCTCCTCACTTGGTGAGTTGGTGTGAGCGGGTTTGCCTCAACGATCGCCCCCATTGCCCCGGCGGACCTAGAAGCCAGCCTGATCCAGGTGGAAGCCGCGATTGATCCTGAAGCCGAGTCTCCCACCCAGTTTGAGGTGTTGACTGCCGCCGCCTGGGTGTTTTTTGCCCAGCAGGCCGTGGACGTGGCCGTGATTGAGGTGGGACTGGGGGGACGGCTTGATGCCACCAATGTCTGCGATCGCCCCTTGGTGAGTATCATCACCTCCCTGAGCCGAGAGCATTGGCAGCAGCTAGGGCCAACCCTAGCCGACATTGCCCGAGAAAAAGCTGGCATTTTAAAAGCAGACTGTCCGGCAGTGGTGGGTCCCCTGCCCCCCGAGGCCCAAGCAGTGATCGCCGATCGCATCCAAGCGTTACCCTGCCCGGTCACCTACCCGCCAGCGGCCCTTGCTCTGGGGCACAATCAAGCCCAATTCCAGACCGAAGGCCACGCCCTGCGCTTAACGTTGCCCCTGCCGGGGCCACACCAATGCATTAACGTTGCCCTGGCGATTACTGCCCTGCAACTCTTGCAACGGCAGGGCTGGGCGATCGCCGAGACCGATATCATTCAAGGGGTTGCCGCCACCCGCTGGCCCGGTCGTTTACAGTGGCTGACCTGGCAAGACCGCCACCATTGCGGCCATCGGCTCCTGGTGGATGGGGCTCACAATCCGGCGGCAGCAATGGCGCTGCGCCAGTATCTAGACCAGCCTGATCGCGATTCGCAAGCCCATCAGGATTTCAGCAGACAATCCCGCCCCCGCCCGCCCTATAGCTGGGTGATGGGGATGCTGACCACCAAGGACCATGCCGATGTGTTTGCATCGTTGCTGCGACCTGGCGATCGCCTCCATCTCCTGCCGGTGCCCGACCATCAGTCTGCCGACCCTAAAGCCTTGGCGGCGATCGCCCAGCAGGTCTGTCCTCACCTCGCCTCGGTGCAGTGCCATCCCACCTTAGCCCAGGCATTAGACGAAGCCGTACCCAACCCGGAGACTATCCCGGTGCTCTGTGGCTCCCTCTATCTCATCGGCCATTGCTTTGCGACCCAGGCTGGCCGATTAACACCAGTAACGGTATCGCCGTAGCTGAGATGGATCCACCCATCCACCCACTCACCCTCTCCTAAGCCAGCATCCTCAAGAGCCCTTGCTGGCCGATCAGGACTTCTCTCAGCAGCGTGATGATGCCCACCCAAACAATCGGCGAGATATCGACGCCCCAATCGGGGGAATCACCTTGCGGACAGGGACCAGCAAAAACTCCGTGGGCAGTACCACCAGGCTAAAGGGCAGTTTTTGGCCATTGGCCTCTGGGTACCAAGTCAACACAATCCGAGCAATGAAGAGAAGGGTATAGAGCCCCAGCAAGGGGCCTAAGAGCCAGCTTGCCACCGTGAGCGGAGAAACAGGAAAGACCATAGCGATCAAGAGAACGTCATTGTGCTGAGACCCCGATGCATCGCTAGGGAGTCAAGCCCTTGGGATGAATCGGCAGCCCCTTCAAGGAAAAGTCGTAAAAATACTTTACAGACCTCTCATATCATCCCACGATCTCCCTAAAGTTGGGGTGAAGACCCAGATAGGCTTCTCAGGGAGGAAACAAAGCGATAAACTTTTGAAATAAAGTAGTTGAGCTTTAAGCAAAATTATGACTCCCTCCCTCACCAACTTCTTACTCAGTTTGCTGGCTGGTGCTGCCGTCGTGGTGATTCCCGCCACGGTTTTTCTCGTCTTCGTGAGTCAGCAAGATAAGCTCAGCCGTCGTTCATAGTGCCCTTGATCGCAGTCGCCAGTCCGGTTAGGACAAGGCTGCCCCCACTGAATACTGGCTACAACTCTGGTGGCAGAGGGTGGCCAGTATTCTTTTTGGGTGATGCACCTGCCGTCTGTTTGCGGTATGGCAGACACCACACAGTCCTAGCTGGCAAGCTGTAGAATTAAAGCGCCCGTTGGATTGAGTGCCCACTGTTGCCAGCCTACCCCTTTAGCAGGCATCAGGCAGGCTTCGCGACTTGAGTGATTAGGTCGCCATTGTGAGAGGAATTAACCGTGAATTTTGGCACTCCCGTTCCCCTGCTGATTGGACTGGTGTTGATCATGAGCGCGGTCGCGCTCTTCTTCCTGGATAAGATCAAGCCAGGGTATGAGCGTGACTCCGATAAGGTCTATGCGGGATTGCTGCTGCTCTCGGGGATCTTTTTGCTGGGCCATCTAACGATGGATCTGATCCCAGCCTTTCAACAAATGTTGATGTCGGGCATGTTGATCGCCCTGATGCTAGAAAATATTCGCAACCGGACTGCCCTGCGAGAAGGGGGGCGTCCTGATGATGTCAGTAGACCGCCTCGGGGAGATACCCGTCCTCCTAGTCGCCGCGTCTATCGGGCGGAGCTCGATGACTACGACCCCAGAGATGACCGTTGGGACTCACCGCGTATCGCGGGCACCCGCGATGGTCAAAGACCGGTCCCACAGGACCATCGCTACCCTGACGATCTCGATGGCGGGTATCGCCGTCAGGTCCCATCTGACCCTGCCCCTGTGGGTCGTCTGAATCCCAGCAGCGATCGCATCCGTCGCCGCCGTCCTCGTACCAGCGACAACCGCTATGGCACTGATGCCGTGTGGGATGAAAATCCTAATCCGAGACGGTCTTCGCGGGGTGATGACGAATCTTGGGGCGGGGATTACAGCCGGGATCGCTATGCTTCACCCTCCAGAGATGACCTGCGGGCAGAAGACGACCAGAATGGCGGCGGCTATGCCAGTTACCAGCCTATTAATGGATATAGCGATCGCGATCCCGAACGGCCTGCTGATTACTAAATCCCATCCGCATTAAACGTTGGAATTTTTACCGTAACGATGGGATGGGGCCGGGATTTAATTGGAAATTTCTGCCATCTCGATCACCTGGTCGTTGTAGTCTTTGACCAGAAAATTTAAGGGCTGATCGCGGCGGATTTTGTGACGAACCCCTTGGGTTTGAACCCGCATCAGAATATTTTCCAGGCAATCGTGATCAAAACAGACGTGGCGCTGGCGATCGCGATGCCCCCGACTCGCGCCACTAATGATGTGGAGTTGCGTATTCTTTTTGAGTTGGTACCAAAGGCCATCAGGGCGGCTATAGTCTGGGTTCAAACTCTCCATATCGCTGGCCATGAGCGGATCTAACCCCGCTGAACCAAGGGTTTGCTCGTAGTTGTAGTAGTAATGCAAGGGCACATCTGCCGCTTGCAGACGCAACATGCCCTCATAGAACTGGCGGGCCGTCTCTAGATCAGACACCATGACCGTATACACCTTCGGGGCGCTGCTCAAAAACATCCACATGGCCCCGGCATAGGCCACGAGCAGCATCACCATGATGCCTTGGGTT
Organism: Leptolyngbya sp. RL_3_1; assembly: GCA_012032425.1. Classification (GTDB taxonomy): domain Bacteria; phylum Cyanobacteriota; class Cyanobacteriia; order Phormidesmidales; family Phormidesmidaceae; genus PCC-6406. The sequence continues at coordinate 15,273 of JAAUQE010000041.1, forward strand.
GATAACAAACTATCCATCCATATCTCCTAACCCAGCCCCTAACCCTTGGCCACATCCAAACCCGTCGTTTGCCCCACGGTAAAAACTCAAGTTTTCAAGTTGGATGTGGTTGAGCAACAATGGCTGCATCTCTGTCCTTTTCAAAATACCCATCCCAGCTCTAGTTCGCCATGCTGCGCTATCAGGGAGGGCAATTGACATCCCTTCGCTTGTCGCGGTGCAGGCCCTGCTACAGGGTATCCGTCCCCGATGCTTTAAGTTTATCAAGGGCGGCTGATCCCCTGGTCGTTGATCAATATTTGAAAAATCGGCTGCCTTTAAAAAACTGTCGCTATAGTATGGGCATCTCAGCGGTTGATGTTGCCTGAACTCTGGAAGTCATGTCTGTACAAATTCCCCTTTTTCCCGAAGCCAGCCACGAAATTGTGCAGCAACTGGCCCCTTGAGCGATCGCGACCTCTTAAACCACTTCAAGGCGAACCCGACTGCTGGGCGGTATTTTACAGCCCTGTTTTGTCGCTATAGCCCCATCGTTTATAGCTTAATTCGCCATTCGGCGCGTTCCCCCGTGCAGGCTGACTACTTATTTGCCCTGACCTGGCGACATATTTTGAATGAGCTGGGGGGGCTAGAGCTGCCACCGGACGATCACCCCGGTGACCATCATCCTCAGCAGCAGCCCATGTCCCTGCAAAGCTGGCTGATCAACCTCACCGCCCTCTGCATTAACCAAGCGGTCCTGCCAGAGGTTGAGGAGATTCACTATGTGCTGGCCGAAGCCTCTCCCCCCCTGTGGTGCTACACCGAGCGGGCTTTGAACCAACTCGACCCGATCGAGCGGTTGATTATCATCATGGCCCAGACCTTCCGCTGGAGCGACACCCGCATCGCCGCTTACTTGCAGGCAGAGGGCGAGCAAATTACCCCAGTGGCCGTGGCCAGTCGGCTGCGGCTGGCCTGCCGTCACTTGGCGGAGGCCCTCCCCGAAGATATTCGCCAAATCTACCTGCCGACTGCGCCGGTGGCCGCTGCCCCCAGTCGCGCCCCAGAACTCGTGGCTGCTACTGCTGATTAATGGCTGATTAATGGACGTGAATGATGTGGATAACCAGCCCATGAAAGTGCGACCCCGGCGATGGCTACCCCTCTTAGCAGTGGGGCTCTTAAGTGGATTCAGTGGTGGATTCAGCGGACTCGGCCTGAGTCCTGAGGCGATGGCCTCGGAACAACTGGAGCGCCAACTGGATATTCGCCCCGAGACGGGCACCCAGGGCCAATCGCGGGATGTGGCTGATCAGCTCTTACGGTTAGGCAGTCAGGAGGTCGAGGCCGGTGCGTATGATCGGGCGATCGCCGCTTGGTATCGAGCAATTGAGATTTATCATGCCCTCGGAGATGGGGTGTCGGCGGGCATTGCCTACGACTACATTGGCCTCACCTATGCCCAACTGAGCCAATTCAACGACGCCGAAGACACATTGCGACGACGGCTCTCGGTCGCCCAAGACCACCGGGATTTTTTGGGTCAAGTTCATGGCTGGAACAATCTGGGCAGCATCCTAATCCAGCGGGGACGCTGGGCACCCGCCCAAGCCGCTTTTCAGACGGCGTTAGCGATTGCGGAAGACGTGGAGGATGATGCCGGCATTGGCCTCTCCCTCAGTAATTTGGGTTTGGTGGCCCAGCTTCAAGGGCAGTGGGAAGATGCTCGCAAATATTACGAAGCCGCTGTCGGCTATCGTTTTCGGGCGGGGGATCTCCTTGGGCAAGCCAATGCCAACAATAATCTCGGAGCGGTTTATCGGCAGCTTGGGGAAACTGGCCCAGCCCTTGGAGCTTATTTGGTGGCTCGGGACGCGGCCCAACAGGTGGGCGATCGCAACCACTGGCTCCGAGCCTTAGATGGCCTGATTGGCATCTATCGCGATCGCAACGATCGTGGCGATGTGGCCCAAGTGCGGCGCTTCTTAAATGAGCGCATTACCCTCACCTCTGCCGCCGAGGCCACCCCATTTCAACGCCTCCACACTTGGCAGCAACTCGGGCAATACTACCAACAAATCGGCGATCTCCCGGCAGCTCGGCGGGCCTATGAGCAGGCCCTGGGTCTGGCCCGCCAGCTAGAGGATAACCGCCAAGAAGGCATCCTCATGAACTTTACTCAGCAGCCTGTAACAGCGCGAGATGAATCACTCCAGCGACCCTTCACGTTCAATGGCCCTAAGACATCGCCATGGTTGAGTCGGCCCCCTTGCGGTTTGATATCGTTACCCTTTTCCCCGACTTTTTTGCCTCCCCCTTGCAATCGGGGCTCTTGGGCAAGGCCCTGGCCCGCCACATCGCGACGGTCCATTTGACCAATCCCCGCGACTTCACCACCGACAAGCACAACCGCGTAGACGATGAGCCCTATGGCGGCGGGGTCGGCATGTTGATGAAGCCAGAGCCGATTTTTGCAGCGGTGGAATCGTTGCCCCATCTGCCGCGCCGGGAGGTGATTTTACTCACCCCCAGGGGGAACCGATGGCGCAGCCCCTGCTGCAAACCCTGGCCCATAACTATGACCAGTTGGTGCTGATCTGCGGCCATTATGAGGGGGTGGATGAGCGGGTATTGCACCTGGTGACCCGCGAAGTCTCTCTGGGGGATTTTGTGCTGACCTGTGGGGAGATTCCGGCCCTGGCGCTGCTGAATGGGGTGATCCGTCTCCGCCCTGGCACCGTCGGCAAGGTCGATTCTCTCAAGTACGAAAGCTTTGAGGCGGGGTTGCTCGACTATCCCCAGTACACCCGACCGGCGGTATTTCGAGACTGGTCGGTGCCAGAGATTTTGCGGTCTGGCAACCATGCGGCAATTGAGCAGTGGCGACATCAGCAGCAACTCCAGCGGACGGCAGCCCGCCGCCCCGACCTATATGCCCAATGGTTGCAAGGGAATCAATCATGACGCTTCGCATTGGTAACGGTTACGATATCCATCGCTTAGTGGCCGATCGCCCCCTGATCCTCGGGGGTGTTCGCTTAGATCATGAGCTGGGGCTATTGGGGCACAGCGATGCGGATGTCCTTACCCACGCGATTATGGATGCCCTGCTGGGGGCGCTCAGCCTGGGGGATATTGGCCGTTACTTCCCGCCGGATGATCCCCAATGGGCGGGGGCGGACAGTGTGGTGCTCTTGGGGCAGGTGAACCAAATGGTGGGCGATCGCGGCTGGGCGATCGTCAATATCGACAGTGTGGTGGTGGCGGAGCGCCCCAAGCTCAAACCCCATATTCAGACGATGCGCACCACCCTCGCCCAGGCCCTAGGGATTGCCCCCGAACAAGTGGGGGTCAAAGCCACGACCAATGAAAAGCTCGGGCCTACGGGGCGAGAAGAGGGGATTGCCGCCTATGCGGTGGTCTTACTGTCTCAGATGGAACGGCATTGACTCACGAAACCTCGGGCTTTGTTGATCCCCATCCGCACCACCATCTTCCTGAGTCTGCCGAGGCGTTGTTGACGAAGTATCGCGATCGCTTTGGGGACCTAGCGTAGCGCCTTAACCCGCCGCAAAAATCTGCGCTGCCGTTAGGGCTAATTCTGGAAACTGGCGCGATTCGATCTGGTCTGCTCCTCGGAATTGCGCTAGCTGATATTCCCCTTCGATCAGGGTGCAAACCGTCAGGGTGGGCTGCTTGGGGTTGCCAATAAACTTGCGCCCGCCCAGGGCGGCGTAGTCCACAATCCAATATTCCAAAATGCCCAAGGCTTCGTAGTCGGCCAGTTTGAAGTAATCGTCGTCGCGCCAGTTGCTGCTCACCACCGCAATCACGAGCGGCACCGATCGCCCCTGAGTAATCACCGAGCTGGTTGCCCAACTGGGCTCTGATTGCACCGCAGCCCTATCTAGCACGATCACGTCGGGCTCATAGCCGGATTCTCCCTTTGCCCGGACAATACATTCTTTGGGAATGAAGTAGGGCAGTTGTTGTTGCTGAAGGTAGAGAAACAGCAAGCCACTCAAGCAGCCTGCAATTTCAGAATGCTTGCCTCTGGGTTTTGGCCTTTCAATAATGCTGCCGCGATGCAGTTCGTAGCGGTACTCGCTGTGCTCGGGATACCACGCAATGAAGTCTGCAAAGGTGATGGGCTGGGAAAGGGCTTGAACCATGGGGGATCAGCTTTAAAGGGGGTCAAGCGTGGTGGAAAGGATTTGCGAATCGGGGTATGTCTTCCTCTCAATTATGGAGCATGGCATTGTCAGCGCTGCTGGATGGCGGGCAGCATGAAATCCTAATAAGGCGGCGACGGTGGTTTGGCCGCTATCTTTGGCCATTACCCATGGAAGCGAGCATGGAGGCGATCGCGCCGCTATTGAGGATGTCGATCAGTCGTTTTGCAAAGGCGGCGGAGACTTGTTGGTCTAGGGGGGGCGAGGGCGGTTTGGGGGGTTGTCATCATGACCTCCTGAGGTGCATGGACTAACCGTCGAAACTGTCCCGTTCCCCAAGCGTTCCCCAAGCGTTCCAGCGTGGATATTACAATAAGCACATCTCGCCTTCAGGCCCCACCACCATGGTCATGACCGCTGCAGAACTGGCGGATTTGATGCCAGATGCCACCCAGCTAGAGAGTAACGAGCCCGAAATGGAAAGTTCGCTGCACTATGCCCAACTGGCCCTACTGGTGGCCTGTCTGGAATGGCTGTGGCGAGACCAAACCGACTTTTTCATTGGCGCAAATCTGACCGTTTACTTTAGCCGCGAGCAACTCAAGAGTCGCGACTTTAGAGGTCCTGATTTCTTTTTGGTAAAGCAAACGGAGAAACGTCCGCGCAAATCTTGGGTGGTGTGGGAAGAGGGGGGGCAATATCCTGACCTGATTATTGAGCTGCTCTCTCCAGCTACGGCCAAAACTGACCGCCATCTCAAGAAGCTGCTGTATCAAGATCGGTTCCGCACCCCAGAGTACTTTTGGTTCTCTCCTGAAACCCTGGAGTTTGAGGGCTATCGACTGATTGGGCAGCATTATGAGCCGATTGAGCTGAATCCATCAGGGCAACGCTGGAGTGAAGTCTTGGGCCTATTTCTAGGGGTACAGGACAGCGTCCTTCGCTATTTTCAACCGAGTGGGGAATTGGTGCCGACACCGGAGGAAGCGGCTGTGCAAGCTGAGATGCGGGCTGATCGGTTGGCGGAGCAGTTGCGATCGCTGGGGGTTGATCCTGACGCCTAAGGATTCATAACCGATTTGGGGACAAGTGTGAGTCGCGATTAATTGCCATTCATCAGAGCTTTGAAGCGAGGGTGATTGCGTAGGCTGTCAAAATCAGCTTCTCCCTGAACTGCTTCTCGTCCCCTTTCAGGATTGAGTTCTAGCAAACGCTCTAGATTGTCGAGAGCCAACTGAGTTTTGCCAAGCAGGGCATAACACCGGGCGATATGAAAATAATTCCCTGGGTCATCGGGCTGGAGCGCTAAAGCGGCGTCGTAGGCGGTAATCGCTTCTTCATAGCGGCCCAAATTAGCGAGCGCAACCCCTTTGTTGCTGAGGGCTTCGAGGTAGTCCGGCTGGAGTGCCAAAGCAGCGTCATAGGCAGCAATCGCTTCTTCATAGCGGCCCAAATTACGCAGTGCATTCCCTTTACTGTAGAGGGCTGCGGGGTAGTTTGATTGGAGCGCTAAAGCGGTGTTATAAGCGGTAATCGCTTCTTCATAGCGGGCCAAATCAGCGAGCGCAATCCCTTTGTTGCTGAGGGCTACGGAGAAGTCCGGCTGGAGCGCTAAAGCAGCGTCATAGGCAGCAATCGCTTCTTCATAGCGGCCCAAATTACGCAGTGCATTCCCTTTCC
>JAAUQE010000225.1 GCA_012032425.1 Leptolyngbya sp. RL_3_1
TGCAGGTGCGCTCAGCCACTGCTGGACCTGAGGTTGATGGGCTTGCCGCAACCGCTCACAGATGGCCCGCGCTTCGGCCACTTGGCCGAGGGCGCGATAGGCCCGCACTAGACCCATTTGGGCTTTGAGTTTTTGTGCCTGAGAGGCTTGGGGGCGGCTTTGCAGTTGGGAGAGCAGCGCCACTGCCTGGTGGGGGTGTCCTGCTTGAGGGCGGTCAACCCCGATTGCAGCAGGGCCTCTGGGGTCGGCGGCGGCGACTGATACATGGGCGGGCTAGGGGAGGTGACGATGATCTAGGGTACGCAAATTCGTGGAGTTTGCGATCGCCCCGCAACCCCAGGTCTCTGTAGAGGGGCATCCCTGTAGGGGCATCCCTTGTGGGTGCCCTCAACTCATCGGATCACTCACCTATTTTCGAAACCCACCCAGCAGGGTGAATCAGCTAACCGGACTGGCGACTGCTGTAACTCAACCCCATGCACCATGACCCTCAACCCCTGGCAACGAAAATCTAGCCAAGTGGTCTTTGCCAACCCTTGGCTCACGGTCCACCAAGACACCGTTGCCTTGCCCAACGGCACCGTCATTGACGACTACTTTTTGGTCTCCCTCCCCGATGTGGCTCTGGTTATGCCCGTCACCCCAGACCAACAGGTGATTTTGGTGCGCCAATATCGCCACGGGGCCGATCGCCTCTTACTCGAACTCCCCGCTGGCACCTTTGACCCCCACCAAGAAACCGCCGCGATCGCCGCCCGACGAGAGCTGATCGAGGAAACCGGCTACGGAGCCAACACCTGGGAACCCCTGGGGGTGATCTACGACAACCCGGTGAAATGCCCCTACCAAACCCACTTATTTTTGGCGCGGGATGTCGTCCCAGTAGCAGCCCCGAGCTGGGATGTCACTGAGGAGATTGAGATTGTGAAGCGGCCTTTGGCAGAGATTAATGGGGCGATCGCCCAGGGTGAAATTCTTGTTTCTGGCTCCATCGTGGCCCTCCACCTCGGCTTACAAAAGCTGTGAGCAGCAGTAGTTCCGAATAATATTGCTGATTGCAAACAAGTATTTCGAGGCTGTAATTATTAGCAGGAGTGGCGACACATCTCTTTGGTAAACGATGGATTTTGGGTTCCAATAATTAAAGAGAACAACAGTTTCGTTCTGAGCAGAAGCGGCTTCGCTAGGGTGAGGATAACGGCGACCAATGCCGAGTCATTATTTTTGATTTTTGATGAATAGCACCATGGCTTCTCGTACTGGATTTTCCCAAGCCCGCTGGCTCCCCTGGCTGATGGCGGCGATCGCATTTTGGCTCAGCAGCAGCCTCTTACTCGATCTGATCATCATGCCGGTGATGTACACCTCCGGCATGATGGCCGAGCCCGGTTTTGCACCGGCAGGCTACGCCCTGTTCTGGACCTTTAACCGGCTGGAGCTGGTCTGTGCCGCCCTGATTTTGACCGGCGTGCTGGCCCTCCGCCACCAACCGGGGGAGTTTGAGGTGTTGAGCGGCGGGAGTCGCAGCCGTTGGGCCTTAGGCATTGGCCTGTTGCTGATCACCCTGTCCCTGGTCTGCACCTACGGACTGACCCCTGAAATGGGCGCTTTGGGAGTTGCTCTCGATAGCTTTGCCGAGGCCCCGACCCCGCCAGCCGCCATGGACTGGCTGCATGGCGCTTACTGGACCGTAGAGGTCCTCAAGCTATCGGGCTTAGGTCTCTTGACCGGGCTGTGCTACCCGGATCTGAGTCGTCTCAACCCGTCAGACGCAATGTCGTAGCTGTGCCGCAGCAGGGGCTCGCAGTCTGGTTCTAACCCAACTGACAACTGCTACAGTTCGCGTTCCTCAGCCCATTGCCCTATTCCCCCCACAGCGTCGATGCATCTGTGGGGGGATTATTTTGGGGATGCCAGATGGGAGCCCAATGGGAGCCAGATGGGAGCTAGGTGGGAGCTAGGTGGGAACCCAATTGGATTTTGGCGGTTCATCTGAGAAAAGCTGGCCTATCATGACCGCATTAGTCTGGCTAGCTGCCGAGCCCAGGGAATCAGGAGAGACTATGACCACTCTAAAAAACGCGATCGCCCTTTTGGGATGTCTAACGCTGTTGAGTACGCCGCTCCCCAGTTGGGCGGCTAAAGATGATGCTGCCGACACGGCCCCGCTCCCCTTGGAGAGCAGCCAAACGCCCCCTGAGGAGGTTGCACCCGAGGAAGCCGCTCCCGCTGAGCCCCTAACCCCGCCAGTGGAGCTCTACAACAGTGGCGTGGGTCGATTTAATGGCGGCGATTATCCAGGGGCGATCGCGGATTTTGATGAGGCCATCCGTCAGCGGCCCGACTATGCTGAAGCCTTTATGTTTCGGGGGGCAGCTTACAGCAAATTGGGAGACTGGAGCGCGGCGATCGCCAGCCTCAACCAGGCGATTGCGTTAAACCCCACCCTGGCGCGGGCTTACCTGTTCCGGGGGACCGCCTATTACGAGTTAGGCGATATTCAGCGGGCCATTGCCGATGTCCAAGCAGCCCTTGTCCATGACCCTACCCTCGTGAATGGGTACCTCTACCAGGGATTGGTGGATGTGCAGGGGGGCAGCACGGAGACCGCGATCGCCAACTTTACCGAAGCCATTCGTCTCAACCCTGACCAGCTCAATGCTTACGTCCTCAGGGGCTTTGCCTACGATCAGCAGGGTAACTATCAGGCGGCGATCGCTGATTTTTCCTATGTGATTGAGCGGGACCGGGTTAGCCCCATCGCCTATGTCGGGCGCGGCGCAGCTTTTTATCACCAAGGGGAGCTACGAGAAGCAGAGCGGGATTTGGATATCGCCATTCGCTATGCCCCATCCTCCGCCATTGCCTACTACAATCGCAGCTTTGTTTATGCCGCCCAAAACCGGCCCAGTCGCGCCATTCGGGATCTAAATGAGGCGATCAAATACAACCCCGAATTTTTTGACGCCTATGTGAATCGGGGTTTGCTCCATGCTGACCTAGAGAATTATGGCGCAGCCCTAGAAGACTTTGATTTAGCCTTGGCCCTGAATCCCAACTCCGCAACCGCCTATCGCTACCGGGCTGAGGTGCGGGTGGCCATGGGCGATGAGCGAGGTGCCCTAGCGGACTATAGCGAAGCGATCTTTTTAGATGGCGGCAATGCAGCGGTTTACAAAGCCCGAGGCGACGTCCGCTTGAGCCGAGGGGACGTCGCCGGTGCCCTGGGAGACTATAACCAGGCGATCGCGGTCGATCCCAGCTATACCGATGCCTATGCTGCCCGAGGTTTGGCCTACGGACAGGCCGGGGATGCCCAGCGGGCCTACGATGATCTCTCCCTGGTGATTGCCCTGACCGAAGATAACATCGACCCCGATGTGCTCTACCAGCGCGGGGTGGCCCGGATGCGTTTGGGCGATCGTTTTGGGGCACGACAGGACCTCGAAGAAGCCGCTGCCCGCTACCTAGAAACCGGCCAAGCCGAACCCTACCGCCAAACCCTCCAGCAGCTCCGCCAGCTTTAGCGGCTGCCAGAGCTGCCTATTGATCGCTGCCCATCGCCCACCGTAGATTAACTTGAGCATCAACAGACAAGTTTTCAACGTTCGGGTGAATGGGTGTTGCTGGACAAAATACGGGCGCTTTTATATCATATTTGATATAATTCAGCCATGAAAAATCAAGGTAAACCTTTAGTTTGGCTGCACGGTGAAGTCAAAGCTCCGCCTTTCAGTCAAGCGGCTCGAATAGAAGCCGGTGTCATGCTCAGGCAGCTCCAGGAAGGTATATCCCTTGAATTGCCACATTCGCGTCCTATGCCCACGATAGGAAGTCACTGTCATGAACTACGCATTCGGGATGCAGATAAGAACTGGCGAATCATTATCGAATCGATGGCGATGCCATCTTGATTATTGAGATTTTTAGCAAAACCACTAAAGCAACACCCAAAAATGTTGTCGAGATTTGCAAAAAGCGCCTTAGAAAATACGATGCTGATTACGATGCTAAACCGCATCCAACTTGAGAACTTGAGTTTTTACCGTAGGGCGAACTACGGGTTTGGATGTGGCCAGGGTTTAATAAATAAAGGAATAAAAAATGGATCAGTCTAAAAGAGAACGCCTAGAATCTAAAGGCTGGAAAATTGGCACAGTCTCAGATTTTCTAGAATTAACACCTGAGGAAGCAATTCTTGTTGAAATTAAGTTAGCTCTCAGTTGCAGCTTGAAGGAACGTCGTCAGGAACTAATGACTCAGCGGGATCTCGCTTTTAAGATCAGTTCCAGCCAACCTCGGATTGCTAAAGCTGAGAATGGTGACGCTTCGGTCTCCACTGACCTTCTACTCCGAGCAATATTAGCAACTGGGGCTACTCCTCAAGATATTGGAAAAATCATTGCCGGTGTAGGTTAGAGGCTGTTGATTTTCAGGTTGGGTTGAGGGGGTGAAACCCAACGCCAGCGACGGTTTCGGTGGGTTTCTGTCAGTGAGGCAATTCGCTGGGTAAGCGAATTGCCCGCAAGCCTTAAGGGCCTAACCGACCAGCGCCTTCACCTTAGCCATGATCCCCGTCGGGTCAATCCCCTGATGAGGGAACTGCTCCCAGAGACCGCCGCAGCCCTCTTCATGGGTGCCCAAGTAAGCAAACTTGGGCGCGTAGCCCCGCTCTAGCAGCCAAGAGCCAAAGCGACTGCCTAAACCCGTGCGGCGGTTAAAGGATTCGGTCACCAGCACAAAGGGCGCATTACCCAATTTGGTCATCATCGCCTCATCCACGACGTTCAAAGTGGTTTTGTTGATCAGACCCACATCAATGCCCTCTTGCTTGAGCCGCTCCACCGCATCCAGCGCCCGGTAGACCGATTCTCCATAGGTGACGATATAGCCCGCAGTCCCTTCACGCACCACCTCGTCTTGACCGGGGGTAAAGGTGTAATCACCGCCGAATAATTCATTCCCCTCAGCATCCAGCACCATCGGCACCTTCGACCGGGTGGAGAAAATAAACCGCAGCCCCGGATCATGGAAGACCCGGCTCACCACGGCCCGCATTTGATTGGCATCAGCGGGGAAATACAACCGGGTTTCATAGCCGTCATCCAAGCCATTGTCGGCAAACATGTTGTTGATGCCGAAATGGCAGGTGTTATCCGCCATGTCGTCAATCCCGGCATGGGAAAAGTGGCACAGCAGGTTGGAGTAGTTCAACCGGGCCATGGTGATCTCAGAGATACACATTTCTAGAAAGGCGCTGAAGGTGGCAAACACCCCCTGCTTGCCCTTGGCCATCCCGAAACCGGCAGCGGCGGAGAGGTTCCCCCGCTCTTGAATGCCGCCGCTCACAAACACTTCGGGATGGGCTTGGCGAATTTGGGCCAAGCCGCAGGAGCCTTCCAGATCGCTATCGACCACCAGCACGCTCTGCTTGCGGGTGTCCTCATCCATGGCCCCAAGCACTTCGACCATGGCCTCGCCAAAGACGTTGCGGTTAGAACCGAGCTTGTCGCTGGAGCCCAAAAATTTGTAGGTGTTTTTGGGCTTCTCGATCCCGTTGAGAATATCGACGGCGGCATTGTGGCCCTTGGCCCCCAGATACTTGAGCGCACCATCCACAGAAATCACGTCATGGCCGTGGTTAGAGCCTTCTAACCCTTCGATGCCGGGGCACATGGGCCGCTTTAGCACCACCGCAACCGGGCCAGGGGTGTTAATGGCTTCGCAAATGTTGGTGTAGAGGGCGTCGATGTCTTCGCCGTCGCAGGTCAGCACCTTCAGGCCATGACCTTCTAGGGTTTGCTTGACGCTGTAACCGCCCATATAGCTAGAGGGGTTACCGGCGATGGTGACATCGTTATCGTCAATCAGCAGCTTGACGTTGATATGCTGGGCGACCGCTAAACGGGCCGCTTCGGCATCATTGCCTTCTTGTTGGGAGCCATCGGAGCCGAGGCAGAAGACGGTTTTGCCGGGGTTGGCCAAAGCCACCCCATTCACGTAGGGCCACATATGGCCGAGGCGACCGGAGCTAAACTTGACGCCGGGGGTAAGGCCCAGTTCGGGGTGACCGGGGAGCTTGGCGTTGGCTTCTCGGTAATGCATGAGCTGCTCGGCGGGCAGGTCACCATTGAGGGTGGCCATCAGATACTGGGTGCCGACCCGGTGACCCGCTTCGTCAAAAAAGGTGGGTACAAACCCGTCGGGACTTCCCCGGAAGAGGGCATCTAGCACCATGACTTCAGGAACGGTGTCGTAGGGACCGCCCGTGTGACCCCCACCCCCGAGCCGCACCTGTGC
>JAAUQE010000042.1 GCA_012032425.1 Leptolyngbya sp. RL_3_1
AGAGCAGGTAGTGGTGGACCCCTGGGCGATCGGTCATTTTGGCTTTGCCGACGAGGAAGGCCAACGCCTCTCCCGCTGCCCTCTGCTATGTGCGTACTACCCCCGAGAGCAACTTTTACTCCCGCCCGATCCATGGGCTGGTGCCGGTGGTGGATCTCAATACCATGGCGGTGGTGCGGATTGAGGATGAGGGTGACGTGTCGGTGCCGCCGGAACCCGGAGAATATGCGCGGGAGTTCTGGAAAGACCAGTTTCGCCAAGACCTCAAGCCCCTCACCATCACCCAGCCGGACGGTCCCAGCTTTGAGGTGGATGGGCACCAGATCCGCTGGCAGCGGTGGCAGATGCGGATCGGCTTTACCCCTCGGGAAGGGCTGGTGCTCTACCAGGTGGGCTACGAAAATCAGGGCAACCTGCGCCCGATCCTCTATCGGGCCTCAATGGCGGAGATGGTGGTGCCCTATGGGGACCCGCGCCCCAGCATTTCCGCAAAAATGCCTTTGATCTGGGGGAACATGGGGTGGGGATGCTGGCCAATTCCCTCACCAACGGCTGCGACTGCCTGGGGGAAATCCGTTACTTTGACGCGGTGCTCACCGACAGCCGGGGGGAGGTGGCGGTGACCAAAAACGCGGTCTGCCTCCACGAAGAGGACTTCGGCGTGCTCTGGAAGCATACGGACTGGCGGCGAGACCAGGTGGATGTGCGGCGATCGCGCCGTCTGGTCCTGTCTTTCTTCACCACTGTAGACAATTATGAATACGGCTTTTACTGGTACTTCTACCAGGACGGCACCATCCAATATGAGGTAAAGCTGACCGGGATTTTGCTGGCGGCGGCCCTGGCGGATCAGCCCAAATACGGCACCCTGGTAGCCCCGGAGGTGAATGCCCTCAACCACCAGCATTTCTTTGCCATGCGCCTCGATTTCGATATCGACGGCTGTGAGAACCAGGTCTACGAGGTCAACTCCCAGGCCGAGCCCTTGGGGCCAGAGAATCCCTATGGCAATGGCTGGTATGCGGCCTCGACCTTGCTGGCAACCGAGAAAGCCGCCCAGCGCCAGATCGATCCCCTCGGGGGCCGCTACTGGAAGGTGGTGAATCCCCAGAAACACAATCGCCTGGGGCAAGCGGTGGGTTTCAAGCTGATGCCGGGGGACAACATCCGTCCCTTTGCCCACCCGGAAGCGCCGATCATGCAACGGGCTGGGTTCCTGGCCCAGCATCTCTGGGTCACCCCTTACCACCCCGACGAGAACTTCCCGGCTGGCCCTTACCCCAACCAGCATCCCGGTGGAGAGGGGTTGCCAAAATGGACGGCGGGCGATCGCAGCCTCGACAATACCGACATCGTGCTCTGGTACGTGTTTGGTCATCACCACATTCCTCGCCCGGAGGACTGGCCGGTGATGCCCACCGCTTACAGTGGCTTTACCCTGAAGCCGGTGGGCTTTTTCGACCAAAACCCAGCCCTGGATGTGCCGCCGTCAGCCCCTAAGTCAGCCTGTCATGGCGCTTAAGATCCGGGTAGCTCTCCCCAGCCCGCTCCCAAGCATGGGAGCGGGAGCAAGAATTAAGGATGACCGCCTGATTGGCGATGGTGCATGGCGGTGACGCCATCGGGGGCGAGCACATCCCCCTCCTGCACGGTGGCGTAAATCAACCAGCGATCGCCGCACTGGGTCCAATGCTGTACGGCGCATTCCAGATAGGCCAGGGCCTCGTCGAGGATCAGGCAGCCGTTGGTGGCGCTGTGGTGGGCGACCTGGACAAAGGGATTTTCCCCCGGCTTGGGCTGGTAGGAGAAATGCCTACGGACGGTGCGCCCTTCCTTCAACAAATTCAGCACAAAGGGGGCGGCGGGCTGCAACAAGCGCTGGGCATAGGCATCAGCGGCGATCGATAGCATCACCCCCGGTGGCGTAAACGACGCCTGGGAGATCGAAGTGGTGAGCAAGCCGCTATGGCTGTCCCCCTGGCGCGTGGTCACCACGCCAATCGCGCCGACAATCCGACCCACCGCCTGTTCAGTGCGATTGGTCTGGGTGGCGGTAATCGCTTGGCGCGGCACCTGGCGCTGCTGTTGCTTGCGGAGCTGTTGGGCAAACTGAACCCCGGCCTGTTTGCAGGTTTGCAGGGTGGTGCCATCGGGGCTAAAGCGCACCCGCAGGGTCTCAAAACCAAACCGATAGTTGTTGTCCCGCAGCTTGCCCTCCAGCAAATCGATCGCTTCACCACTCCAGCCATAGGAGCCAAACACCCCCGCCAGCTTGGTTTTACCCGCCGCCGCTAACACAATCCCCAGAGCCGTTTGGATCTGCACCGGCGCATGGCCCCCGAGGGTGGGGGAACCGATGATGAACCCGTGGCTGGTTTCAATGGCTTTGGCCAGGGCGGCGGGTTCGGCCAGCTCACAGTTGATCGACTCCACCGCCACCCCCGCCTCAATTAGCCCCTGGGCGATACCATCGGCCAGCACGGCGGTGTTGCCATAGGCCGAGGCATAGAGCAGCGCCACCCGCAAGCTCTGATGGGCCTGGTGGTGGCACCACTGCTGATAGTCCTTTTGTAAGCGGCTGAGGCCATGGCGGATCAGGGGACCATGGCCCGGTGCCAAGCACTGCAGCGGCAGCGGGGCAATTTGCGCCAGGGCGGCTTGCACTTGCTTGGTCTGGGCGGCGTGTAGACAGTCGAAATAGTAGCGGCGATCCACCCCGAGCTGTCGCCAGTCTTCATCAAAGAGGGTGTCACCGCACACATGGGCACCAAAGAGTTTGTCGCTGAACAAAATTTGGCTGCTGGGGTCATAGGTGCAGAGCCCATCGGGCCAGCGGGGGGTGGGAATGGTGAACAATTGCAGGTGATGACCCTGGCCGAGATCAAGGCTTGCCTGAGGCGGGCAGATGGTTTGGAGGCGATCGCCCCAATCGGGAAACGTCGTCTTCAGGGCCTGGGCCGCTGGCCGCGAGCACACAATCGTCACCTGGGGCTGCCATGCCACTAAAGCCGCCAGGGTCGCCATGCGATTGGGGTTCACGTGGTTGAGCAAGATGTAGTCGATGGTCCCGAGATCCCCACGGTTTTGCAGTTCCTGCACATAGATTTGGGTGAACGATTCCCCTGGGGGATCAATCAGCGCCGTGCGCTCCCCTTGAATCAGATAGGAGTTTGCGGTGGTGCCCTGGCAGAGGTTGTACTCCACCTCAAATTTGAGTCGCTCCCAGGTGCGCGATCGCAGCACCGTGGTTTTGGGGGCAATCTCGGCCACCTGCACATCGCGGGGGCGGGGCGCAGTCAACACCCCTTGGGGGGCGGGTTTAAAAAAAGAGGATGTCATAAAAAACGCCTGGGTGAGGGTAAAGACTGAACTCGTGCAGCGATCAGGGCAGGGTGGGCACAAGACCCATGCCTACAGTGGGTAAATGCTTGCGGTGCTAATAACGGTGCTAATAATGGTTGCCGACCTTGCGATGGTGGACGGCGGCAAGGCCATCGGGCTTGGCCACTCGACCGGTCTGCACCGTGCCGTAGACCACCCAGTGATCGCCGCAGTCAAGGCGACGGGTGACGGTACATTCCATATAGGCCAAGGCGGGGGCCAAAATCGGCGAGCCATTGGCAGCCCCATAGGTCTCGACATCGGCAAACCGATCCGCCCCTGGGGGAAAGCGCTTGAGAAAATGCTTCATCAGCGCTTGATAGCGGCCTTCTTCTAAGACATTCAGCACAAAGCCATCATTGATGTGGAGCAGGGACTCGATCGCCCGATCCTTCGAGACGGCGATCGCCACCCCCAAAGGTTCAAAACTGGCCTGCATCACCCAAGAGGCCAACATGGCGCTGGCCACATCCCCCTGGCGGGCCGTAATGATATGTAGGCCACTGCTCATCCGGCCCAAGGCTTTATCAAGGCTAGATTCGAGGGCTTTGCTTTGTTTGATGGCGCGATCGCGCTGAGGCGCTGCCCCAGGTCAGTCCCGGCTTCATCGCACAGTTGATCAATCACAGCGGTCGCCGCCCCCTTCACCACAATCGGGGGAAATGCCTCCACCAGACCCAATCCCCGCAGCTGTGCCCGCAGGGGGTAGATCGGCTCATCCTTACCGCCACCAGTTTCAAACAGCCCAAACAGTTGGCGGCTGGAGGCCGTGGCCAAAATCGTGCTGAAGTTTACCTGGGTGACGGTGGTCTGGCTCGACTGGGGCGGCATCCCGATCACGATCCCGGCGGCGCAATTCACCAGCTCACGGATCTCATGGGGATCGGCCACGGACAAATCCACCCATTCCACTGCGACCCCGGTTTTGGTAATGCCAGTGGTGATCGTGCGCATCAGGCGATCGCTATAGCCATATTCATCCACATAAAACAGGGCCACAAAGGTTTCCGCCTTCGCCTGGTTTTCACTCCAGGTGCGGTAGCGCTCCACCCAGTCAGCGTGATGATGCTTGAGCAGGGGGCCATGACCCGTGGCAATCAAATCGACCGCTAGCGGCTGCATCCGCTTCAGGGCCATCAGCACCGACCGCGCGTTCGGCCCCATCAAACAGTCGTAATAGGTTTGAAAGTCTGCTTCCAGCAAATGGGGCGTCTCATCCCAAAGGCAGTCACTGCAATAGTGCATGCCAAAAACATCACAGGGAAACAGCACGCGGGTGCTGGCATCGTAGGTCAGGATCGTGTCGGGCCAGTGTAGGTTCGGGGCCGAGACAAACTCCAGATGGTGACCACCCCCCAGGTCTAAGCTGCTGCCGCTCTTAACTATCAGATAGTTAAACGGGCGGTGAACCATGCTTTCGAGAAACTGAATCGCCACCTTTGAGCCCACCACGGTGACCTGGGGGGCACGGCTCAAAATCGCGGGCACCAGGCCGCTGTGATCGGGCTCAGTGTGGTTCACCACCAAGTAGTCGAGCTGGGACCAATCAATCTCCTGGCTGAGGCGCTCTAAATACAGGTCTTGAAACTTGCGGTGGGTGGTATCGATCAGGGCGGTCTGCTCACCGCGAATCAGAAAGGAATTGTAGGTGGTGCCGTTCTCTAGCTCAAACTCAATGTCGAAGCGATCGCGATCCCAATCTAGGCAACGAAACGCGGTCGTATCCGGGGCAATCTCAGCGACTTGCAGGGTCAACCGTCCTGAGGACCGTAGCGCTTGAGGAGGATTAGCCAGTACAACCATAAGACTATGCTCAATGAAATGACATCATTCGATATATCCATCTCTATGGTGATGCTGATGTCATTACATGTAAAATGTCAATTCCAAAACCAATTCATAAGTAAATTATATATAAAAACAGTTTGGCTCAAAGTTTAAATAATATATTTAACACTAACTCTGTACGCTGCCAAGTAGAGAGTCCTAATTAAACGTAGTTCTGAGCCCCTGAAAACCTTGCTGTACCGTCACTGAACGCTTGATTAATTTAGACCGCCTACTTGTCTGGCGATAGTTCGCATAATGGTGCGACGATTGGTGTAGTTATTTTGACACCGAATCACTTTCTAAACACCCTCTCAACCCCAAAATACTTCAACTTTGTTCAAGGGCTCCCTAATATAGGGCTATAAGTTCAATTGTTGTGGCAAATGAACGAGCTTATGGAAACAGGAAGAAAAAAGGTTGAGCGCAAAGCCCCGCTGATTCTTCACGGGTATGCACTATCTTTTTGCTTAAGCGTCATTGTCTTCAACCCATTTGCACTTTTTCGCAGTGCTATCTGGACCCAGCCAAAGATAGCTTGCGTTACTCTGATTGTCCTTGTCCATGTAATTGCCCTCTGGAAAGCGCGGCAAACCATTACGGTCTCAAAGCATTGGAAACGTCAGGCTTCAGCATGGGGAATTTTTCTTGCATTGGGCTTGATTTCAACCCTCTCAAGCCCCTTTCCAGTGCGCTCTTTATTTGGACATAGCATTACTGGAGATGGGTGGCTGTATTGGTTTTGCTGGCAGGTTTTACCCTCACCAACAATTTAATATTAAGGCACTACCCTGATCTATTTCAGTGGCAGCTTAGAGGCATTCTAATTGGGGTGACTCTCCTGGCTCTAAGCATATATCCTCAACTACTCAATTGGCAGCTAGATTACACGATTCACTCAGGGCAGCTTTGGTCTGGCACTGAACATATTTTGGCAACAGCAGTCTATCAAAACCATCAACCCATTGGATTTTATTCACATCGAGGGTACGCAGGTTTTCCACTCGCACTTTCGGCAGTGCTTTCCGTAGTGGCGATTCAAAACTCCTGGATTCCTGCTCGTATAGCATTGCCAATTACAATAATTTATGCTGTGACTCTTAGCTTGGCTAGAGTCAGAGGTGCTCTATTGGCAATGCTGTTTGGATGGATGTGGCTCATTCCAACAATTCTGGGACAAAAACCAATACGGAGAACACTCATAATTTTAACCTTAATAGGGATAATCAGCTTCGGTTGGACAACAGCAGAGCGGCGTGTAGGAGATGCAGATCTATTTGCGCCAACACTATTTAGGACTACCATCAGAAACTTCACATCTGATAGAGTCTATATATGGGAAAAATCAAGAAATTATTTTTTGAAGAAGCCACTATTCGGCTGGGGCTTTAGTGGATATTCTATTTCAGATGCTACTCACTTATGCCCTAAAAACACAAATCTAATTGATTTAAAAGAGCATCATGCTGATTGTCAAAGCGACTCTAAAGCAATATTGAGAATACAAACGCAATCGCTAAAAGCACACAACTTACTTTTAGATCAACTTATATCTATTGGCTTGATTGGCACAATCAGCTACTTTATTGTTCTGGGATGCTATTTCTTAGAGAATCCGAACATCAGATATTCAAGGACTCTAGCGATCACAATAGTTTATTTTACATATACTTTTACTTGGTATGACTCAGCCCAGTTCACCCATATAGGGTGGTGGTCAATCAGTGTGTTTTCTTTACATCGTTTGCTTGTGCCAGTTCATTCATCTCCTAGGGGTAAATAAATTTCACTCACCTAGTTTTTGAATTCATTTACCTAGCCTTAGGAAACAAGGGAATGAGTTGTAAGTAACCTTTTATAAATTTAGGCTCTTTATTGAATAATTTTGATCATTATCTATCAACATTTGAAGCGCTTTAAGCTGTTGTAGGTTTAAATTTCAGTAGTCCTAAAGAAGTAAGGACGCGTTGTAATGGTGGATAAAATACCAGATTGCGCCAATATGATTGTCGAGCTTCTTGGAAAACGATAACGTCTTTCGCACCAGCCTCGATACGCGCTGCCGCAAAGTGCAGTTGAACTGCTCAATGTGGCTAGTCTGGCCGCTGTCTTTACCGACAGCATGATGACGTTTAGACGGCAAGACAGTCTCATAAGCTTGCCAAAAGTCGCTGTAACAGACGGCGCATTGACCATAGACTGGCGCAAGGACTGCCATAATGCTTGTGCTCCGGTACGGCTTCGGTTGCCGATATGGACGCCCACAATTTCACGGGTGTCGCGATTGAACGCTAGCCAAATCCATTGCTTATTGCCCTTGTTGCCAACAAACGACCACGCTTCATCACACTCAATCGTCAATCGCCCTTTTTTTGAGCGCTGACCTTCACCTGACGCTCGACTTAGGCATATTTGGCATTGACATATTGCTGTAGCCACACCTCGGAACCCTCGACCACGCGGGCAATGCCTGCTAACGGAATCTTTTCCAGCAACGGTTTGTCAATCAAGTGCTTGGTGGTCTCGGCAATGGTTTTGTTTTGCGGGTCTGCCACAAACTGTCGCCAGCAGTCTTTGCACTTATGATTCTGTTTCCCGTTGTGGATTTTGCCGTTTTTGACGATGTGTGAGGAGCCGCAGTTGGGACAAGAAGGCAAGGTAGAAGACATGGAAATGGAAACGGATACGGATTGACTTAGCTTTTGATTTACAGCAACCCTAGCCAAGGCTGCATCGTCCTTGCGTTAGAAATCACAGCCCATATCCTTACCTGTTTGGGACTACCGAACGATTAATTCCTGAGCAATCAAGGATTTGAGTATAATTTTATACTGAACTTACCATGACAACGCACTCGACCTCTGTGATGATTTACACTCCCGAGAAAAGCTTTTGCGTGCTCAGAATTTAAAAAGTATAAGGGCCACAAAAACACTGAGATAGATGGAGCGCAAATAATTATTAAGCAGCTCTGGATCTGTAAGCGTCAGAAATACTAGAGTTGATGATACAGCGTTTTTGAAGCTCGTGAGGTACAGAAACAGACCTGAAACCTTTGCTGACAGGACATCGACTGCACCTCACCAGGCTAGGAAATGCTGTAAGTTAAGTCTAGTACTCTATTCTAATTTTACTCTAAAGAATTTTATGCAAATGTTATCACTCTGGTGAAACGCAGAATCATCAGCCAAAAGTCTTTCTATAGTAAGCGCAGGCATATTTCACAAGGCGTAAGAAACCTGCATGAGCCTTTTCGGCGTTAATTATTGTGTTGACATCGGGCACATGAATATACAAAGGGTTCTCGTTTTTGTGAGTGGTGGTCTGATTGTTTTCGCTGCTGGATGGATTGGTTTTCGCAAGGATGCATCAGGTGAACCACTCTGCTACGTAATGCTAAGTAACGGTGAAGTGATCAACCTTGAGCATATGTGTGGCCAAAGCGAGACGCCTAACGACCAAAATCTGACCTCACAAGAGTTGTCGAACCGAGGATTGATTAGATCTAGAAACAAAGATTTTCGCGGTGCTTATGCTGACTTGAGTAGGGCTGTTGAGCTTGATCCAGATAATTTCATTGCACACCTAGACCTAGCTACAGTTCAAAGTGCTCTGGGTGAGCCCGAAGAAGCAATTGTTAGTATCGAGAGAGCCCAAGCATCTTTGCGACGTGATGGCCGTATCAGTGATGCTGAGACATTAGAATATAGTAAAGCTATTTATTATTCAGAGATAGAAGAACCATCCTCAGACTACTTAGAATATGTAGAGGAAAACCGATCACGAAATCAGTAAATACCATAAGTTCTTCGATGTCTTAAATGAAATGTATGAGGAATTAATTAATGGGGAACGCTCATAGACTCTTGTCTACAGCCTGTGGAGCTGCTTTTTTTCTTCAGTTTTCACTAGGGTTTCAAGTTAAGCCCAGTTTGGCTGCTGACGCATTGGGAAGTTGCCCGGTAGGTTTTACCCGTGTCACGAAAGCGAGAATTGAATCTGTTGGGGCACAAGCCGGATACAGCCAACAAGAAAGTGAAGCGGCATTCCAGCTAGCATCTTTACTGAGTTTGAGGGCTGGCATCAGCACTAGAAGTCGGATAGCTCGTAGCCTTGGAGATGCGATTGCTGCTGTTGTTCCAGCCATATTTGGCTTAGAAGAACACGTTTATGGTCCTTCCTCAACTATACGAGATGCTACCGATAATCGGAGAAGCACTGTAACACCAGATGCTAGTGGCGGTATAGTTGTTTTCGCTAATGGACATACCCGTTTCCCTAGGGATAGCGCCTTTTATGAAGCGAAAACACGTGGAGCAGGGGGCAATATTACTGGTACGCGTGAAAATAGCCAAGGTTTCGGGTATGTTGCCCACCTCGCCAATGATAGCCCAGTTGTCAACGACAGTCGGATTAGACCCTTTGGCACACCCTTGCTGGTATATTTGACCAATTCTGATACTAGAGTTGCAGCTGATTTAGTCAACAATGCTACTATAAATAGGGTGCCAATCTGGCAAACATTCATGTGCGAGAATCAGTACATTCAAGATGCTTGTGGCTACAAGTTTAGAATGTCAAACCCCTTCCCTCTTAACCCTCAAGTCTACCTTGCAAAAGGACTATCTCTGGTGATTTTGTCAGATGACAATGCACTGGGTCATTTCCCTACAGGAACAGTGCGAATGTTTGAAGGATGCTCAAACCCACCCGGAGGGGGATCGTAATCGTTTTCGACAACAAAAGCTATCGAAATAGGTATGAGAGCCAGTAAAATCTTTTGACCTACAGGGCTTTTCAGCCAAATATTTTTAGCGCATTGACTATTCTATTGACTCTTTAGTGGGGCAGAAAACTTTTTTGAGTCTTATTATGGATGGCCCAGACGGTCAAAATAGCGACTACAACCCATTGCCCTCGTCCGATTCCTAGGCTGAATCCCCTATCTCCCTCACCCTTCAAACCTAATTCAAGCCACCAATTTCGTCCCCAAGGCTTGGGCGCGGTGCCGTTGATGGGATGACAACTGGCTATCGTGGGGGTCAATCATGCCCAGCCACCAGGTGCCGATCGGTTTAGCATTGAGCATCCGGGCCAGATCCTTAAGGGCTTTCATCGCCCCCGTTAACCAACGACCGATCAGGCTGGGCATCGCACTAGAGGTGACCAGCACCGCTTTTTTCGTGGGCTTGGCCTTGGTCGAAACCGGAGCATGGGCGTCCCAGGGCCAATAGCCGTAGCAAACGGTGCGCTCTAGAAAGCGCTGGGTGAGAGCATTAATATGGCCAAAATTGACGGGGGCTCCCAGCACCAAAGCATCCGCCGCTTCAATCCGATCGAGGAGGGTGGCCATATCGTCTTTGAGCAGGCATTCGCCGCGACCGGGCACTTGCAGACAGTGACGGCAGTTGGTGCAAAACTCAATGTGCTGATCTTGCAAATAGATTTTTTCGGTGTGCGCCCCTTTGGCGGCGGCGGCTTGCAGGATGGCGCTAACGGCAGTGTCAATGGTGCCTTGTTTGCGGTAGCTGCCCACCAGGCCAATGACAGTGGGCGATCGGTTGGTAATCAGCGTAGAAGCAGTATGGGCCATGATCTCCTCCCGGTGTAGCGATGGGATGAGGGCAAATCAGGAAATCACTGAGCAGTGACGTCCCTACCCTCAGCCTAAAACCCTGGGCGGGAGACGGGGCGGGGTTGATGTAAATCCTCATAAAGGGCTGTGTGAGCGTCCATCAGGAAATGATCAGGCGAATGCTTGGGGCGAATCGGCCCCAGCTTGATCCGTAAGCGGAGCGATGCCCTAGAGGGCTCCTAGCTTGACCAGCGTTTGGGGACCGATCACGCCATCAGCCAGAAGCTGATGGCGGGACTGAAATTGTTTGACAGCCCACTCCATGCTGGGGCCGAAGCGACCATCGACGGTGACGGTCACCCCAGCGCGAGTCAGCGCTTTCTGAGCAGCTTCGACATCGGCCCCGGTTAAGTTGGGGTAGGTGAGGTATAGCTGCCGCGCCGCCAATAATTGGCGGGTCCGGGGACCGACCACCCCATCGACAAAGGTGCCTACCTGCCGCTGAAAGGTTTGCACGGCTTTTTCTGTGTTGGGGCCGAAGACGCCATCTGGGGCGACTGACAATCCTTGATGAATCAGGGCTTGCTGAACAGCTTTCACATCGTCGCCCGTTAAGTAGGGGTCACTCAGATAGAGCGATCGCTGGAGGAGGCGAGATCGGGTCAGTTCTCCCACGACACCATCGACGGTGAGGCCCTGTTGGTGCTGGTAGCGCTCCACCGCCCGTTGGGTGGCAGGGCCAAACACCCCATCCACCCCGATGGCAATACCGGCCTGGGCCAGACCCTGTTGGATGGACAGCACATCTTCCCCCATCAAATTAGGCTCAGTGAGATAGAGCGGGCGGGGGCCGCTCGGCGTAGGGGCTGAATCGGCAGACTGGGAGGATGGTTCGGTGGAGGCAGCGGGGGCTGATGAGGGGGCACCCTTGAGCGCGGCCAAATACTGAAGGGATTGATCGCTCAAGCGAGGGTCCTGGCGATAGGTGCGATCGCCCGTCCCTAGGTAAGCCGTGCCCGCTGCACTCAGGGTGTAGCCCGGTAGCTCTGACAAAAACACCTGGGCTTCCGTTAGGCGACGGCGCAGCAGCCCTTCTTCCACATGGGTGCGGGGGTTTCGATAGAGGGTTAAGGCGTATTCAATATTCGCCCATTGGCCCGCCCGCAGGGTACGCGAAATCGTCTCAAAGCCACTGGCCCCATAGAAATCAGCCCCGAGGTTGTAGGCAAAGCTGAGAATTGCCCCAGCCTGGGTCGCAGTCCAATCCGCCCATCCGGGAATGCGGGTGAGGGCGGGCAAAAAACTGCGCTCGACCTGCCATCGCAGCAGGTCGTCGGCCTCAGCTTGGGTGAGGGTATCCCCCAATTGAAAGGGCGTACCGTCTTTGCGGCGGGTGCTGCCCCAGCCAATGGTATAGGGGACACCCCCCGATAACGGATCGGGGTAGGCGCTCAAATGGCACCCTTCAAAGGTTTTGATCAGCCTCAAACCGGGCTCAGGCACACCATTCATAGCCACTTCCCCCTGGAATACCCCATAACATCAAGCTATCACCTACCCACCCCTCCACCCCTTCACCCCCGGACCTAGAGCCGTCCCTGCCAGCTCAAAGTTTGGGTGGCGGCATTGCTGCCCAGCGATCGCTGAATGGTTAATTCCATCTGCACATAGGTGCCCCCTTGGAGATGGCGACCACTGACGGGTAGCCGTCCCAGGGCCAGTTCAAAACGGTCATTATCGCGGGTGACTAAATCTGCCGGTAGGGTGCCCTCATACTGGGTGGTGTAGCGGAGACGGCGATCGTCCCTAGGATCACCATTGGCCGTGCGGTAGGTGAGATGGAAGCTGGTATTCAGATATTCCGACTCTCCCGCTCGGTCAATCACGGCGGCCACAAAGTCACCATTTTGGCCGCCAATCGTGCCCCAGGCTAAGCGGGTGGCATCACTCGCCTGGACCGCCCCGGTCACCACATAGGTGGTTAGATCCCCTGCCTGTTGATAGTTACCCGTCACCCAGAGTTCCTGGGGGAAGGTGACCGTTGTGGTGCCATCAGCTTGAATCGCTGCGGTCGGGGCTAGGGTGAAAAAGTCATTGGGCGATCGCGGAGCCTCCCAAACAACCTGCACCCGACCTTCGACCCGACCGACATATTCTCGGTAGGTCTCAGCCACGATTGAGCCTGGGGCCAAGCGGGCCGTCGCCCCAGAGCGCTCTTGCCAGAGATTACGGGACAAAGCGAGGGGTTGTCTGATCAATACGTCCAGAATCTGTGTCTGACTCGGGGTTTCGGGCAAGAGTGGCTCAGTCTGGTTGATTAAACTCAGCGCTCCCAACTGCCCCTCTGCCCCTCGGCTCCCGTCGCGGCCATAGTGGCCATCATCCCCATCCCGGCAAATAAATCGCTCGGTGGTGCAGGTGCCGCCGCTACAGGTTTGCACGTCCCAATCTCGATAGCGACAACGGCAGCCCGCCGCCCCTTCACCGCCGCGCCCGCCGAGGCCACCGCGCCCACCCCTGGCATCCACATAGATCTGGCGCAGGTCAGCGGGATTCCGATAGTACACCGTCAATGCGCCGCCATTGCCCCCGTCACCGCCGTCCACCGCCGTTGGCCCCCATCCCCACCACTCGGGCACGCCTGGAGATCATGGCGGGTGTCCCTGGGCTGGTTTTGACAATTTCGAGACCGCTCACCCCGCCCACCGTCCTCGCCGCCACCGCCATCGCCGCCCCCTAGATAGAGCTGCTGGGGTTGGCCTTCCGCCTGAATCGTTTGGCTAGGACCCGTTGTTCCAGGGCGACCCTCGCGACCCTCGCGGCCCCGATAGCCATCCTGGCCAAAGGTGCGAATGGTATTGGCCCAAGCCGCTAGGGGACAGGCCAATGGGGTGGGTAGCGGCGTTGTTATCGCTAACACCGGTAGCAGCGTTAGGGGCACGAGATAGGCAAGGGCGCGTTTCATAGCAGATTCCAGTTTCAATCAGAGGGCGGAGGCTAGATCATGGCTGTGGCAACTACGCGACGTTGCTAAAGAATTACTGACGCTAGCCGCAGGAATTGGCCGCCGCCCCTATCCTGGGAGGACAATAAACGGACTATCGCTACAGTGACGCCCCCAAAACGGGAACGGTTGCAGGGTTTAGTCCGGTTGCCTAGGACGGTGCCGTTGTGAGTCAATCGCCTCAGATCATTCATCTCAATCTTCTGGATACGGACTACGCCAAGATCGCGGCGGGAGAAACCATTGCCAGCGATCGCAAGCATCGCTTAGCTTGGGGAGACGCCACCTTAGATCGCCTAGGCAAGCACATTGCCCGCTATCGCTACGACAATATCGATCAAGAGGGCCGTGACGATCTGCTCTGCAAGATTGGCACCACCGCCGAGCTATTTACCCTCTCAGACCGAGAAGACTTCGACGATCGCATTCGCACCACCGGCAGCTTTTACCTCACCCCCGGAGAACGGCAGCAAGTGGTGAACTGGCTGCGGGACGAACTCGCCGTTGATCTGCATCCCTATCCCTGAAGCCTCAACATCACTGCCTTTTGAATTTTGTCAGACTAAAAGAATTTTTGGTAAAGACTGGTTGAAATCCGAAAGTTAGTGACAAGATTAGACACACGTGCAGCGATCACGATGGGGTCTGATTCTGACTTTGGCAATTGGGTCGATTTGCCTCTGCTTCGGATGGGGGCAGTGAACTGCCCTGATCAAAGCAGACGACCGCTGAAGAATACAAAGAGTTAGGAATCAGGGCTCTTGTGCATCGGGTATCGTCATCATCAGGGGCCTTTTCCAAGCTTTATGTGTTTATGGCTGAGGTTTCCATGTCCAGCATCGACCACCCTGTTGCCCAGTGCCCCGAGCCCAGTCCTCCTGTCAGTCAAGTCTCCGATAGCCTGGTGCGGGCCTATGTCGAAGCCGCCTCAGACATTGTTTATACCCTCGACCTGAATGGCAATTTTACCTTTGTCAATAGCTACGGCTTAGCGCTCGTCGGGGCTGAAGCCCATGAGATTATTGGTCAGCCGTATCTCAAAATTGTGGCCCCGGAATGCCATGGGTCGATTCTGCAAGCCTTTGGCAATCTCCTGAAAACGGGTGAACTGCGGGACTATGAGTTTGTGGTGCTGACCCAGGGGGTGATCGCATTTTCATGGAAGTGAATGGCCGCTTGCTCCACCAAGATAATCAATTGGTGGGAGCCCTCGGCATCGCCCGAGACATCACTGAGCGCAAGCGCTTCGAAGCCCAGCTCAAGATGTTTTCCAAGGCATTGGACTCCGCCCACGACAGTGCCGTCATCACCGATTTGAATGGGCAATTACGCTATGCCAACCTGGCCACCCAGCGAATTTTTGGCCATCCCCTCGCCCAGGTTCAACAGGGCAGCGTCAATATCTTTTTCCCGGCCCCTGATCAGGCCGCTTGGATTTTAGAGCGGGCCACCGGCGATGGCTGGAGTGGCCAAGTGGTCTGCCAGCGCCAAAATGGGCGATCGTTTCCCGCGTTAGTGTCGGTCAGCCCCGTTTGCGAAGCGGATGGCACCCCGACGGCAATCTCGATTATCTTTCGGGATATCACCCAGCAGGAGCAGATTAAGGCCGAGCTGGCCTCTAAGAACTTGGAGCTAGAGCGGGCCAGTCGCCTCAAGTCGGAATTTCTGGCCAACATGTCCCATGAGTTGCGCACCCCAATGACCTCAATTCTGGGGTTTTCGTCCCTGCTGGAGCAGCAAATTTATGGCCAGCTCAACGAGCGCCAGCACCTCTACATCACCCAAATCCATCAGAGTGGCGAGCATCTGCTCAGCTTGATCAACGAAGTCCTGGATCTCTCCAAGATTGAAGCGGGCCAGATGGATCTGCACCCGACGGCAATTACGGTGGAAACCCTGTGCCAAGACGTTTTAAGAATGGTGGGTGCCCAGGCGGGGGCGAAGCGGTTGGTGATTCATCAAACGGTGCAAGCCGGTTTGCCGATGCTGGTGGCCGATGAAATCCGGATGCGGCAGATGCTGCTGAATTTGCTCTCTAATGCCATCAAGTTTTCGAAGCCAGAAAGCGAGGTGGGCCTCGAAGCCCGCCAGGTGGGAGATCGCCTAGTCTTAACTGTGTGGGATCAAGGGGTCGGCATCCCCAAAGAAAAGCAAAACCTGCTATTTCAACCCTTTCAGCAATTAGACAGCACCCTCTCGCGGCAATATGAGGGCACTGGTCTCGGGCTGGTGCTGACCCAGCGCTTGGCGCGGCTCCATGGGGGCGACGTGTCGCTGGTTTCGGCGGCGGGGCAAGGGGCGCGGTTCTCCATTGACTTACCCCTCGACTGCCGAGCGATACAACCGCCAGCACTGGCCCCCATCCCAGGGAAAGCACCTAGCACGGACATTTTGCCCCCTGACCCTCGAGAGGGGTTAATAGCCGACCCCGCTTCTGGGCCTGTACTGTTGGTCGAAGATCATCCGGTCAATGCCATGCTGCTAGAGCATATGCTCAGCTATTGGGGGTATAAAACCATCCATGTGGCCAATGGTCAGTCGGCCCTAGATTGGCTGGTCGATCACCGCCCGATGATGGTGTTGATGGATGTGCATCTGCCCGGTATGGATGGGCTAGAGGTTACCCGTCGCATTCGAGAATCGCCCGAATTCCAGGACTTGCCGATTGTGGCCACCACCGCTCTGGCCCGTCAGCGCGATCGCGATCGCTGCCTAGAGGCGGGGATGCAGGATTATCTGAGCAAGCCGATTAATTCCGCTGAGCTGGTGTCGGTGCTAGCTAAGTACACCTGGCGCGATCGCGGTTAGGGAATGGCCTAAGACCCGATCAATGAGGCGTCTAAGACCTGATCAATCCGATCCCGCACATCCTCTAGATGGGCGCGGGTGATGATATCCAAGCGATCCCCTTGGCGACCCAGGGTCGCGTCAATGTCCTGGCGCATCTGCCGCAGTTGATAGCGCGCCAACACCCGCGCATCTTCCGGGGAGCCCAGGGTGGTGGCTAAGGCAATGAAGTCGGTAAAACTTTGGGCGGCCAGCGCATCCCAAAAGGTCCGCCGCAGCACCAAGTTGCTCAAAATATTCAGGTGATGGCGCTGTAGGCCGCGCCGCAGGCTAGAGATCGCTGGGGTGTCGCCAGCCACAATTTCGGCCCAGACCCCGGTGTAAATCGACTCATACAGTTCCGCCAGGGTGAGCACATCTTCCCCTTGGGCCTTGAACTCTAAGTCCCGGACGCGGGCAAGGCGATCGCCATACATCAAATCGCTCACCACCAGGGTTTGCAGGGTCAGCACCCGGTCATAGATCGGGTAGTCCAAGGGGTAGACCGTGAGCCGAGTGCCCCAATGCCACCAGCGATCGGGGGCCAGTTGGTTGAGCAACTGGGGCGAAAATTCAAAGGCATCGGCAGCCAGCACCTGCTCGTTTAAAAGGGCCAGGGCCTGCCGCTGTTTCTCGGCTGGTATCGGCTCAAAGGGGCCGGACCGGTCTGAGTCCAGGGATCGGTGCGGCGGAAGCGCTGACCGCCCACATAATTGGCAATGGTGAGGGCGTTACCGGTGTAGTAGTTAAACACCAAATCCACCCGTTGTCGTAACCCCCCAAACCCTTCACCGGGAGCCACCGATAGCCGATTCAGCCGCCCCCAGACGGCTTGGGCATTCTCTAATTGCCATGCCGCAAACACCATCGGGTCGTTGCTGAGATCCCAGGCATCCACCTCGGGATCAATAAAGTCAAAAATATCCTCGTCCGAGGCATAGGCTAGCTCTGGATACTGGCTGCTGCGCCCCGCAATGGCCGCCAAGGTTTGCCGCTCTTGGCTGTCCCCCAGGGAGGGGGGTGTCTCGCTGTAGCCATATTCCACCGCCCAGCGATCGTAGGCCCCCACCCGACTAGGGAAAAATTCCCCCTGATATTCCCCAGGAGCGGCAATATTGGGGGGGAAATAGTCCATCACCGAACTGACTAACCCCTGGCTCTGGGTCACCGCCGGGGTGTTGAGCACCGCTGGATCGAGGGAGCGGCTTCCGGCAAAGTTATGGCGTAGCCCCAAAATGTGGCCCACCTCATGGGCGGTGACGGCGGTTAAATATTGCTGAATGTAAGTGTCTAACTGCTCTGGGGCAAACTGCGCCCCCGGCAGCACCGACAAGGCCAGCGACCCAAAACCGTTGCGTTGGGTGGCGGTATAGCCCGCACATTGGGCTTCGAGAATGTGATCAATATTGCTAGGGCTGGGGGTTTGGGCCAGGGCCAGGGCCTGATCGAGCCCTGCTTCTCCCTGTTGTTGTAGGATCTGCCATTGCTGAAACCAGGTTTGGGACCGCTGCCCACAATTTTGCAGATACCCCAAGGCGGTGGGGTTGCTATCGAGCCCTCGGGTTTGGTACTGCTGCTGTAGGTAGCGCACCGTATTGGCATCTAAGATCACGTCAGCGTCGAGGATTTGCCCAGTCAGCGGATTCACCCGCGAGGGGCCAAGGCCGATCGCCCAAGGGTCGAGGGAGTCCGACCAACGGATGACGTTGTAGCGCACGTCAGCCGGGTCCCAGTCGGCATTGTCGGGCATCTGTCGCACCTGGATGGCGCTCTTAAACCCAGCCTGCTCAAAGGCTTCATTCCACATCAACACCCCCGCCGCGATCGCCTCTCGGTATTCGGGTGGCGTGGTATTTTCAATCCAAAACACCAGCGGCGCTTTGGGCACGGAAATGTCGGCGCTGGGGTTCTGCTTTTCTAAATGCCAGCGATTGATATAGCGCACGAACGGATCGGGCCGACCCACCTGAAACGGGGCTCGAAACACCGTCAAGAAGTAACCCACCCGCTGATCGGCCACCCGAGGTTCATAGCCATTATTCACCGGCAAGGCAGAGAGACTGTAGCGGACCTGTACCGAAAAGCCCCGATCATCGGGGATGCTTTCTAGGGCAAAGCCAAAGAGATTCGCCAGGGGATCGCCCCCACTCCCGCCGCTAAAGACCACTTCAGCGCCAATTTCGACATTGCCCTCAAAGGCTTTGACCTGATCAAGGCGAGATAGATCCAGATTAGGAAAGTGGGTCCAGGTGACTGAGCCCAATACACCGAAGGCATTCGCCAAATCCTGCTGCATCACCAGGGCCGATAAATCGATCAGCATCACCCCCGTATTGGGGTCCACCGCCTTGACATCCACCGCAAAAATCACCGAATCGCTGAAGGACCCCTCCAACAGCCGTTGTTGCCAAGCTTGATTGCCGGGGTTGCGAATGTAGGTGTTGGGCACCGTGACTTGGAGGCGATCGCCCGCCATCTCGCGGAACTGAAACACCACATCGTTGATTGGCCAGCCCCGAAACAGCCCCGATTCGCCAATCCCGGACTCTAGGGTGGCCAACATCATAAAGTTGCGGTTGAGTTGATCGGGACGAATCGCCAGGTAGGATTCCCCCTCGCGGAGGTTGGTGTAAACCGTAAACAAGCCTTGGTGAACCTGCATTCCCGCGACGGTTTCGCCAAAGCTATGCAGTTCCTCCTCCTCCTCTGCTTCGGCTTCATCCGCCTCGTCGGCATCGGTCTGAGCCGCAACCGGGTCTCCCGTGGTCAAAGCGTAGGGGAAATTGATCGGGGTTAAACCCATGCCCCATACCCAAAGACTCAGACCCAAACCAAGGGCGCATTGCAGAAATCTGAGACGCAATCTGGGCATAGCGAGAGATATCCGAAGAGTATAGGAGCAGGCGTTAACCTAGTTTGGCCTTAAGACCGAGATTAATGTCACCCCACTACAGCGTTTTTCCAGAAAAATCCTGATGATACCCACCGCTGCCCAGGTCAAAGCCCAGGCGATCGCCCTCGGATTCCATGGGTGGGGATTGCGGCGATCGCCGATCCGACCCCAGCGGAGCAGGCCAGTCGGGTGGCCCTACAGGGCTGGCTGGCCCAGGGGTATCAAGCCGATATGGCCTGGATGGCCCATCCGAAACGGCAGGATATTCGCCAGGTGATGCCCGAGGCGCGATCGCTGATTGCCGTCGCCCTAAATTACTACACCAACCACGCCCAATCAGACCACCCTGACCAGGGCAAGATTGCCCGCTATGGCTGGGGGCGAGACTACCACCGGGTCATGACCACGAAGCTCAAGGCGCTGTCCCAATGGTTGCAGGACCAAGGGGCGGACATTCAAACCCGACTCTATGTGGATACAGGGCCAGTGCAAGACAAGTTTTGGGCGCAACAGGCAGGACTGGGCTGGGTGGCCAAGAATGGCAATTTAATCACCCGCAGCCATGGCTCCTGGGTGTTTTTAGGGGAAGTGCTCACCACTGTTGAGTTGACAGCGGATCTGCCCCACGCTGCCCACTGCGGCACCTGTACCCGCTGTCTGGAGGCTTGTCCGACGGGGGCGATCGTTTCTCCCCAAGTGGTGGATGCTAACCGCTGCATTGCCTACCACACCATCGAAAACCGAGCCGAGCAGTTGCCGGAGGCGATCGCCAGTCACTTGAACGGTTGGGTGGCGGGCTGCGATATTTGCCAGGATGTCTGCCCCTGGAACCAGCGATTTGCCCAACCCACTGATGTGGAAGACTTTCAGCCCTATCCCGGCAATGTTGCCCCCGCCCTCTCAGAATTGGCCACCCTCACCGAGGCCGAATGGAACCAGCGGTTCCCAGCATCGGCCCTACGCCGGATTAAACCTGAGATGTGGCGACGAAATGCGAAGGCGGCGATCGGCAGCAAAGACGATACCCGGATCTAGACTTGACTGCTGACCGAGAACAATGGACCAAAGCAAGCGTAGGATGCGCTGCCCTTAGGTAAACGCGCCATGAAAAGCATTTGGAGATTTGAAATGGGGCGTTTCCGTTATATTGGCTCAGCTTTTGGCGTTGCTGGATTTGAGTATGAATGCTATGAGTACCCTCACCCTAGCCCTCTCCCAAAGGGCGAGGGAACCGGACTTTGAAG
>JAAUQE010000226.1 GCA_012032425.1 Leptolyngbya sp. RL_3_1
TTGAGGCTTTTTTTCTAACTCTTGAATCTCATCGCGTCGGGCGGTGGCTTCTAGGGCGCGGCGATCCACTTCTTGACTCTCTAACGTGAGCGACTGTCGCCATTGCTCGGCCCGCTCCACCTCTTGCTCTAGGGTCCGGGGCGTTACTCCTTGAGCCAAAAACGTATCGATTAGATCCATCACCCATGCCGTTGCGTCTTCAGCAACAACGGCATGCTCATCATTGTCATCGAGCTTGACCAGCAATAATGCGCCTTCATGCAAGACCATAGCCGTTGCAATGGTCACAACGCGCTCCTCAGCCAGTCTCTCCCACATGTAGTCCTTAATATGGCGGGCGAGTAACCGCAAGGCCAATGTATGTTCAGGCCCAGTCGGTCCAACCTTGGCCAAATATTGCATCGGTTCTGTAAAGGTACCTACGGCTTGAGTATAACCCTTACCCATTCATCTCTTTGAGAGGCTCGCTCGAATTTTTTTCTGATAAAACGGCCTGAAAAACAACTGTGCCAAAAAAGAGAGAGGCACAAGGGGGTCACTACAGCTAGGGGACACTACAGTACAACACAATCATTGCTGGTTTCCCATGATGGATAGGTCAGGGGGTGGCTACCAATTTTGCCTGGGAAACCCCTTCTGTCTTTTTGTGTGCTGTTGAAATAGTTGGATCTTTACCCATGAGTCAGTCGTTGTCCGCACTCTGGCCGACCGCTAGCCTGCCTGCTGTTTTGAGGCAGGTGCAGCCTTCGAAACTGTCGAACTATGACCTCATTGAGCATTGCCAGGTTCAGCATCGTCCCGATAAAGCCGCTTTTTCAGAATTGGTCCGCCGCTATCAAAGTCATGTGGAACGCCTGCTATACCACTTGGCTCCGGACTGGTCGGATCGGGCTGATCTGACCCAAGAGGTGTGGATTCGGGTTTATCGTCACCTCAGTCGCCTGCAAGATCCAGCCCGGTTTAAGGGGTGGTTGAGTCGGATCACCACCAATCTTTTTTACGATGAGCTTCGTAAGCGGAAGCGGTTTAGATCACCACTCTCTCTGGATGCACCGCGTCAACTGGACGACGGCCAGGTGGATTGGGAATTGCCGGCCACTGAGCCCAGCCCTGTAGACACACTCATGACTCAAGAATTTTATAGCCAACTCCAAAAGGCGATCGCCGTCCTCCCAGAGGCGTTTCGCACGACGATTGTTTTACGGGAAATTCAAGGGCTCAGCTACGAAGAGATTGCTGAGATGACCGGGGTTT
Source organism: Leptolyngbya sp. RL_3_1 (assembly GCA_012032425.1). GTDB lineage: Bacteria > Cyanobacteriota > Cyanobacteriia > Phormidesmidales > Phormidesmidaceae > PCC-6406. Next base: position 1,255 of record JAAUQE010000226.1, read on the forward strand.
CGCTCGGTACCGTCAAGTCCCGAATTGCCCGCGCCCGTCATCGCCTCCAGGATGATCTGGCCCAATACCTCAAAACTGAGTCATTTGCATAACTCATCTCGACTGGGGTCGCCATGCCTCAAAAACTTATTGCTAAAGTCCTCCCAATTCCCTGAGGTTCCGAGTATGATTGGATCCGACTTGCAATAATGCCAGCGTTAGTGTTGAGACCCATCGTTTGTTAACCCCTGCTCGCCGCCAGCGATACCGCGTTCACTGCTGGTATAGGGCCTGTGTTGATGAGGGTATTGATGAGATCATGGTTGACTTTTGGGAAGCATGGTTAAACAAATGAGTCGTGCAATCGATCCCTTGAGTCCCCGGCAACTGGGGCATTGATTCTGAATATGAGTTCACACCATCAATTGGGTTTTGATGCCAACGATCGCCTAGCCCGCGATCACTCGTCCGGCAATCCGCTCCGCCCATCCGGGAGCATCAGCCCAGATACTAGCGATTTGGATGTGATCAAGCGCGATCGCTTTGAGTTGCTGAGTGCCTATTTGGACGGCGAGGTCTGCCCCAGCGATCGTCGCTTGGTCAGTAGCTGGCTAGCAAATGATCCCGAGACTCAGTGCTTGTATCGCCGCCTGCTGTATTTGCGTCAAGGCTTCCAAAGCCTGTGTCCACCCGCCGCCGCCACCCAACCCCCAGACATCCTTACTAATCAGGTCTATCAGCGCTTAAATCAAGGCATTCAGCGGACCTGTATGGCGAGTTTTGCAGCGGTGGTGCTAGCCGTAGTGGGCGTTTTTTCAGGCACGATCAGTCATCGCTTGGGCAGCGTAGCTCTGTCAGGGAGGACGCCATCGATGGGGCAAACCGCCCTGGGGCTAGCCACCAATCAGGGAGCCAACGGGCCTCAGATATCTGCACCAGCGACCACTGTAGTATCTGGATCACGCATGGAAACCCTCGTGCAGGAAGTTCGCAGTCAATCCCATCCAGGGGATGCCGAATCTGATCTGTAATTCCCCCTCACTGGCACCATCGGCAAATCAACATAGGTTGCCGTCGCCCCTACCCTAACTCTGAGGGTAATAATCTTGGCTGACGTCGGCTCTGGCAAGCCGTCAACTGTACCGGAGTTCATCGCGTAGGCCGGAAAACAGGCCCCACTTATGCTTAGCCTCAAGGCTTGCCCCACCGCTAGACAAAAACAGGTGGGCTGCAAGGGCAGTTGATACGGTGCTGGTACCGCTGCCCTAGTTTTAAAGCGGCCATAGCCCTGACAGAGGGGATAGACCTGGCCGGATGGAAACACCTCTGACAGGGTGACGGACAGATCAAAACTGGGGCAATCCAACTCACAGATGAGGACGACCGTAATCTCACCAGCGATCGCTAAGGGTGTCGTTAACGGTGCTGTGGTGTAGGTCAGCACATCGCTACGTCCGTCCAGAGCGGCACGATCAAAGACGCCAGCCGGAATCGCCCCATGGCCCCCCAGCGCCGGAACCGGACGCCAAGGGTCATGGACAATGGTGTCGCTCGCCGCGCTGTTGCGGTCTCCTGCAACGTTACTGCCTCCTGCAACCAGCGGCAATTCGGTGGGATCGCGGCTCTCTATCCAGGGTGATAGGATGCCGTCGTCTTGGCGGATGCTGGCTAGCCCCGTACTGGCCAAGCTATATTTCTGCCGGTATGCTTGCGGCCAGCCCTGAAACCGTCGCCAGCGGTTGGTGCCCATTTCAAACCAGGACACCCCTGATAGGGACGGATCTAAGGGATGCCCCTTTAAGGTGTGATCAAACCACAGCAGCTGGAGGCGATCAATCGGGCTCTCCGCCTGGGGACCAAAATCACGCTCACCCGCCCTGCGGCTCCAGGGAATGTGACCCCAGGGGCCAACCCAAAACGGCTGATGGTATTGACTCCGGGCGGCCATCTCTTTGTAGAGGCGAATATCCCCCCGGAGGTAAGGGTCAAACCAGCCGCCAATGTGCAGCATCGGTAAGTCAATTGAGCTGAGTTCCGGCGTGATCTGTGCCCAGTAGTCGTCTGCTTGGGGATGGGCTAACCATTGGTGAAAGAAAGACTCGGACCCATACCGCTCTAGGACCTCGGGACACACCGTGGTCGGGTTCGCGGTGAACGGTTGTCTGGCGGCTCGGGAGAGCGCCTCATAGGCAGCACCCTCACCTTGCCGTCGCGCCGTTTCCGCTGCCAGTTGTATGGCCCACCCCGCCCCGGCCTGGAGCAACAGCGCGCCGTTTTCGTAAGCCCAATCCGTCTGGGGGTGGTAGCCCACCATGGCGGGGGCGATCGCCTTAATGCCTCCGGCTGGGCCTGGGCCGCATAAAGCTGGGTCATGCCTTGATAAGAGAACCCATACATCCCCACCCGACCATTACTGTTTGGCAATTGGGCCGCCCAATCAACCGTCTCTAAACCATCTTGAACTTCAGACTCAAATAAATGAAACGTCCCTTGGGAGGTGCCGCGACCCCTCACGTCTTGAATCACCACCAGATAGCCCTGGGCTGCGTACCAGGTGGGGTGGGCATAGACCACTGTTGAGGCGATCCCCCGCCCATAGGGCTGCCGCATGAGTAACACCGGGAACGGGCCGACGCCGCTCGGAGTATAGATATCCGCATCGAGCCTGACCCCATCTCGGGTCACCATCGAGCCCACAGATTTCGTACCCTGAAATTGCACCGGTTTGCCTCTATAAGAGTTGCTTTGGGTAAGGGTTGCCTTGCGCCCAAAAAATCAGGGCAAGCGATCAGCACGTCGTAAGACCGCCAGATCTTCAGCATCCAGCTCAACCGGTGTCCCGCCTCGAATCAACTCGGCAAAGTCTTCATTGGGCACCATGATGCACAGGGCGTAGAGGCGATCGCTGCCCGTATTCTCAATCACATGGATGCCATTGGGAGGGACCAAAATACTGTCTCCGGCTTGAATGGCAACGGTTTTGCCATCACAAGTGGCCTGCCCTTGCCCCTTCAAAATAAAAAACATCTCCACCGCAACTTGATGCCGATTGGGGGGCGTTTTCCCCCCCCGATCAAAAATCTCGACACAGTAGGTCAGAGACATATTCGCCACGGTCGGATCAAACACTAACGCTAATCGATTACTGTCTTGGGGACTAATCCGAAACGCTTGGTAGTCAAGGGGAGATTTAAAAACAGGGACAACACAGCTTGTCGGCAAAGCGCAGCTGTCAGGGGTCATAGGTTTAAGCTCAGGAGAAATGGAGGCAATGGCCACCCTCTTAATAGCAAAGCCTGTCCTTAGGTGGGGTGAGCCCCGCAACAATCTGTGATTCCGGCCCGCTGCTGCCTCTATCTAGGCGGGCAAAGTGGGCATTCTGGACCTAGCCATATTCTTAAAATAGGGAGCAGCATTCCATTTAAGATAGGCTGCCTGAGCCCAATCACAGATCAACACGCCCATGAGTGCGGTCTAAACGAGTGGAGTATGGGAGAGTTTAATGGCAGGAGCCAAAACCGATCTACGCCATTATGTCCCTCACCCAACGTTGAGATCCTCTAGTCCTGGAGCAGCAGTACCAGGAATAATCGCTCTGGATGTAATCCATACGGTATGAAACAGATTCTTGTCATTGAAGCAGAACCAGCGGCGCGCCAGTTTCTACAAGGGGTTCTGACCGAGGAAGGGTATGAAGTCACCCTCGTTGATAATGGTGCAGCAGCGCTAGAAACGATGCAGGCGCTCCATCCAGCCATGGTGATTTGTGACTGGGACCTACCTGGCGTAACCAGTGGTCAGACCGTATGTCAGGAGATTAAGGCCCATCCCATCTTATCTACCCCATTCTGCTTGATGCTGATGGTGCCGGGGGAGGCGGCTGAGCGGGTGAAGGCCCTGGAAATGGGAGCCGATGACTTACTCTCAAAACCGATTGATCTGGCTGAACTTAAGGCCCGAGTCAGGGCTGGTGTGCGGATGTGGCAGCTCACCCAAGATCTCCATGAACAGAAACAGCTCTTAGAGGCGGAGCTGTTTGAGGCAGAAACCTATGTGCGATCGCTCCTCCCGCGTGATTTGAACGATAAGGTGGCGATCCAATCTCGATTCATTCCGTCCCGTTTGCTGGGGGGAGACTGCTACGACTACTACTGGCTGGATCCAGATTACTTAGCGCTTTACCTCTTGGATGTCTCGGGCCATGGCCTCGGGTCAGCGCTGCTGTCAACATCGGTCCTGAATTTGCTGCGATCGCAATCCCTACCTGACGTCAATTTCTACCGTCCTGAGCGGGTGATCAAAGCGCTGAATGAAACCTTTCAGATGACCGAACAAAATGAGAAATATTTCACCATTTGGTACGGCGTCTACAATCAAGCCAATCGACAACTGCTGTATACCAGTGCCGGTCATCCTCCCGGTATTATCGTGTCCCGCGATGCTGCCGACAGGGTGACAACCACCCGCTTACACGCCTCAGGAATGCCCGTCGGGATGCTGCCCGATGTGCAATATCATTGGCAGCGTTGCCACGTCCCCCCCAACAGCCGCCTCTACCTGTTTAGCGACGGCATTTACGAAATCATGCAGGATGATCAAGCCATTATGGGGCTTGATGATTTTGTCGATATCCTGTCAGCCGTAGAGCCCCACCAGACCATTGACGATATCTTGAACGAGGTCATCGTTCGCAACCGACACCAGCCCTTCAGCGACGATCTGTCGTTGTTGAAAATTGACTTGGCATAGCCTACAGCATTTCCTTGCCTGGTCAGATTCAGCCTATGTCCTGACAGTAAGGGTTTCAGGTCTCTTCTTGTACCTTACGAACTTCAGAAACGCTGTATCTCGATTCCTTAGATTGAGCTAAAGCCCGGAATCGAGATAGCCCCTCATCCCGACAAACTGACCCGTCACCTAAGAGGGTGTTTGAAAAGTCCTCGGGACTTCCTTTAGCGACATGGATTACCTAGAAAAGTGACGGTAGCATTAGGGCTTCAGCCACACTACTGATGGGCTCCAGTATTGTTCAAGACTGGCTTACCCC
>JAAUQE010000043.1 GCA_012032425.1 Leptolyngbya sp. RL_3_1
CTCGGCTGATGAATCGCGATCGCCGCTCTGAAGCTGAGGCGATCGCTCGTATCCAAAATCAATGGCCCCTTGCCCAAAAGGTGGCTCGTGCTGATATTGTGCTCCACAACGACACCAGTCTGGCAGCCTTGTACGAGCAGTGCGATCGAGCCCTAAGGAGCACGGTGTAAGTAATACAGACAATTAGTAGGGATACGGCATTGCCGTGTCCCTACTGGGCTAGGCCAATAAAGTCTGGCCTGAAAACGCCGCCCTTAAGACTTGAGGGTCTCGATCTCTCGGCGTAAGCTAGCTAACTCCAGCGTTAACGCTTCTAGATCGCGCTGCACCGTTACATCGGTGACCGGGATGGTGCGAGCATCCACCACCGCCTCGGAAGCAGGTGTCGGATCAAAGGGGTTCGCTGGCATGGGCGGCATCTGGGCAATTAGCGTATCGACCATTTGCCGAGCTTCTTGCTCGGTTTCCACACCACGGGCTTCTAGGGTTTCCGTGAGACGATCCACGTCGGTGCCAATTTCAGAAAATTTAGCTTGGGAGCCTTGGGGATCTTTCAGCGCATCTAGCATGGAGGCTGTCGCGCCCAGGGTGACGCGTACGCCTTTTTGAATGGTCTGGCTCAAGGTGTCTGGGTTCATGGGAAAACGCAACTCCGCTGTACCGGCAGTCTAGATGAACGGGTTTTAAGGCTGGGTTTCATGCCGAAACATTTTGCAACACAATCCTAAATCCTTTAGAAGTGTAACCTGTCTCCCGGTTCCAGTTGGGTCGGTTTTCCGCTCAGGCAACTGCTTCTAGATAAACGCCTCTAGATATAAATTGACATCCTCAAGCAAGCGAGTCAGCTCAGCCTCGGTGGTCAGGCGGATGCGATCGTCCCGCACCGTAATCAGGAGCTTCGCCGCAAAGGGACTGGGCCAAATATTGGGGTTACAAAACACTTCTAAAAACACCGCTCCCGTATGTTGGTACTCCATCGATTGGGCGGGCTTCCGGGGGCCGACACCCGGCGCAGCGGTAGCTTTCAGGGTATCAACCAGGGCCACTAGGGCTTGTTTGAGATCCTGGGCCGCTTCAGCAGAAAACCCAAATCGAACCGACCCCTGAAGCAAATTAACGGTAATCTCTGTTGCCATCACTCGCGCCTGATAGAACCAGGCCCTATTTTGCCACTTTCTCGGGAATCACAGGCTTCAAACTAAAAATAGGGTGGACCAATCTGTAGGTCCGCCCTATTTAAGAAATTAATTGCCCGTTTCCGTCGGGATGACGCTAGTACTCGAGGGCGGAATTAACCCAACCATTACAAACTCAAGGCAAGGGGCTTAAGCCCCTTGTTCAATACTAAGGCTATTTATGCCGTCGAGTACTAGGCAACTGGCGACGGCAACCCTAAATGGCAGAGCCAACCCCTACATAAGAGCCATAGAAGAAGATACCTACAACCACTAACACGCCCGTGCCAGCAACCGTTGCGACTAACCACAAGGGAATGCGCCCATTTTTAAACATGCCTTGGACCTCCTACTCAAAATTTAAACCACAGCTTAATCAAAGCGGCAGGGTCAGCTCACCCTGCCTATCGTCGCTTTAGTTAAAGAAGTAACTCGAAAACAAGAGTCCGAGTACGAAGACCAGTAACAATCCCAGAAACAGGGAAGTACGGTTGAGTTCGACCGGTTGCTTGTTAGGATTTGGGGCTTTATCCACAGGGTTCTCCTATCTTTGAATAAATTGCATTGCCGCGATCGCCCCTAGGAAAACACCGTCGGGACACCCAGGGTATGAACCGCCAACCAGCGGACGGTAAAAATAGGATAAACAGTAGGCTCGTTGGGGCTATTGCTAGTCATTTGGATTTCACCACTTCATTTCTAGTATCGATGATTCAGACCCTTTACTGAGGCACTACTCAGCCAAAAAGTCTTGAATTTGTTGACGCGCTTCGTACCGATCTGACACAATCGGCAGCTCCATTTGATTGCTTTGGTAATAGTCGTTGGGACGGGGGGTACCAAACGCGTCGTAGGCTAAGCCCGTACTCACAAACAACCAGCCAGCAATAAATAGCGCCGGGATAGTAACGCTGTGAATCACCCAGTAGCGAATACTGGTAACAATGTCGCCAAACGGTCTTTCACCTGTTGTACCTGCCATGTCAACCTCTCCTCGGGTTCAACTATAGATCTTAATTTTCAATGATACGGAACGCTGAATGCCGTAACAAGCCGATGTCCTATCTAATTGAGATAGCGACTTCAAGCAGAAAGCTCAGTGCTTGCATCATACCGGAGTAGGTAGCCCCGTTGTCCCAATACAAACCCCTGATCGGGAGAGACAAAGATGATGCGGTAAAAGTTGGAGGGCACATCGCCAACGGCATTGTCTTTTTGCCAGGTTTCACCCCCATCTCGGCTGGTGAGGAGGTTACCGCCGCCGCCGGAAACCCAGAGTTCCTCAGGGGTGCGGTAGGCAATGTCCAGCAGGCCCCAGCTACTGGAAAATTCTGGGCTAATGGGTTCTTGCCAATCATCTTCCTCGCCAGTGGCAGAAAACTGGAGCTGCCCTCCTCGGGAGATCAACCACAGCCCGCCTTTGGCATCAAAGCCAATATTCTGCAATCGACGGGAGTTTTGACGATTGTAGGGGTGCCAGTCGAGTTCTCCTGGGGTCCAAGTGGAGTAAAAGTTACCCCGTGAAGAGACCGCAGCGTAGCGGCCATCGGCATCCCGAGTCATGTTGCGCACCACCCCCACAGCCCCTAACACCATCGCTTTCCAATTATCGCCGCCATCTTTGGTGCGATAAATGGCCCCCACATCGGTGCCCATCTCAGCTTCCTTGGGTCCTAGGGCAGTGACCATGAAGGGGTTTCCTGGCAACTGCTCGCTCAGGGCCACCTTGGCCCAGGTGGCCCCGCCATCAGTGGTATGCAACAACAGGCTGGGCTGGGCGGTAATCCAGCCTTCATCGCCAGCAAAGCTCACTGAGGTAAAGGTGTAGCGCTTATCCCCAAGGCTCAGAGGATGGGGCTCCCAAGTGAGGCCGCCATCGGTGGTTTCCATCAGGGTATTGCGGCTCCCCACCAACCAGCCATGGTTAGCATCGTCGGTAAACGCCACATCGGAGAAGGTGGCCTCGGTGTCAAGGGCAATCACCTGCCACGGGTTGGACTCGACATTGGCTAAAAAGGCATTGCCACACCCGACCGTCAGGAGGGCGATCGCGGCGATCGCGATCAGTTTTCTGAATGGAACAACCAAAGCGTGCATCAACTCAAACTGCCTATAGAACAAATACAAACGCGCAAACACAGACGAAGCAAACGGTCAGCGAATCAATCATTGCAAACCGTAAAGACTCAAGAAAAATAGAACGCCTGCCGCCAGCGCCCCAAAAATCAAAATATTTTTTTGGCCAGGGGTAAGGGATTCACGCCGAACCCGTAGCCCAAGTTCTCCTTAAAGCCCGACGGCGCATTTTTAGGACCCATGTTGCTAAATTGCTTTCTCGATGCCCCACAGACAGGACATCGCCAGCTCGCAGGCAGCTCGTCAAAAGCTACCCCAGCGGCAACATTGGCAGTGCTGTCTCCCTTGTGGGTTCGTAGGTATAGCCACAGGCCCGACATTCATATTGATCCATCTCTAGGGGCGTCAGTGGCGCTCCGGCCTGCTCCTCAGACTGGGGGTCTATTAAATTAGGGGTTGTCTCTTCCACCGCGTTTCACCTAGAGAGCGACTGGCTGAATTGGTCTTGGGGTAACGTCGCATCCATGCCGCGATCGCCCCAAAAATGAGACCTTTGTAACTAATTATGACACGGAACGTCCGGCTCTCACTGAAGCGAGGTGGCGGGAAAATGGAATTGAATTATGGAATTGAGATTATTGAAATCTAAACCCCTCAACCCCTCGGGCGATCGCCCAAATGTAAACTAAGATGTTTTAAGAACTGGGTCGTTTTGCTTAGGTGACCCCTTTATTTAGGTACGAGCTGTGTTTGTTCTTGGCGGATACGAGTACTTCCTCGTCTTTCTGATGATCTGTTGTTCGGTACCCATATTGGCCCTGACCTTGGCAGGGTTCCTAGGGGCCAAAGGTAAAGGGGCCGCAAGGCGGACCACCTACGAATCTGGCATGGAACCGATTGGCGGTGCCTGGATTCAGTTCAATATTCGCTACTACATGTTTGCCCTAGTGTTTGTGATTTTTGACGTAGAGACGGTCTTTCTCTATCCCTGGGCGGTGGCCTTCAACCAGTTAGGGTTGCTAGCCTTTGTAGAAGCTTTGATTTTCATCGCGATTCTCGTGGTGGGATTGGTTTATGCATGGCGTAAAGGAGCGTTGGAATGGTCTTAAACTCAGAGGCTGTCGGCAACTCAGTGCTAGCCCCAGATGAACGGATGATGAATCCGGTCAGCACCCCAACGGTCACCCAAGATCTGTCAGAGAACGTGATTTTGACCACGGTTGACGATCTTTACAATTGGACTCGGTTATCGAGTCTCTTTCCCATGCTCTATGGGACAGCCTGCTGCTTTATTGAGTTTGCGGCGCTGATTGGGTCCCGATTTGACTTTGACCGGTTTGGGCTGTTGCCCCGTTCAAGTCCCCGCCAATCAGACCTGATCATCACGGCAGGCACCATCACCATGAAAATGGCTCCGGCTCTGGTCCGACTATACGAGCAGATGCCCGAGCCGAAGTATGTCATTGCCATGGGGGCTTGCACCATCACCGGCGGCATGTTTAGCAGTGATTCCCCGACGGCAGTCCGGGGGGTGGACAAGTTGATCCCCGTGGATGTTTATATTCCAGGTTGTCCGCCCCGCCCAGAAGCCATCTTTGACGCCATTATTAAATTGCGGAAAAAGGTTGCCAACGAGTCCATGGCGGAGCGAGGCAACTTGGTGCAATCAGAGCGTTACTATGCGGTGAAGCATAATCTGAAGCCGGTTGACCCCATTCTGACCGGTCAATACCTCCGCTCTGCAACCCGTGAAGCCCCGCCTCAGGAACTCATGGCTGCCATGGGAATGCCCGTTTCCCCCACCCTGGCAGAAACCCAACCAGAGGTGACCAACAATGGCTGAAGAACAGGCAACCCCTGAGCAAGGCTCAATTGTAGAGGCGGGAGAAGTCTCAAAGTGGCTCACCGAAAACGGTTTTGGCCACGAAAGCTTAGCCCCAGACCATTTAGGCGTCGAGGTTCTGAAAGTAGAGGCGCAGTTTTTAATTCCCGTTTGTACTGCCCTCTATGCGTACGGATTCAACTATCTCCAGTGCCAAGGGGCCTACGACATGGGACCGGGGGATAGTTTGGTGAGCTTTTATCACCTAACTAAAGTCGATGACAATGCCGATCGCCCCGCCGAGCTTCGGGTCAAAGTGTTCTTGCCTCGGGATACGCCCAAAATCCCGTCGGTCTACTGGATTTGGAAGGCCGCCGACTGGCAGGAGCGAGAGAGCTATGACATGTACGGCATCATTTACGAGGGTCATCCCAACCTGAAGCGGCTACTCATGCCAGAAGATTGGGTGGGTTGGCCTTTGCGAAAAGACTACATCTCCCCCGATTTCTATGAGTTACAAGATGCCTACTAAGCCCTGGCCACGCCCGTAGTTTGCCCTACGGTCGAAACTCAAGTTTTCAAGTTGGATGTGGTTGAGCGACTAAATAGGGTCAAGTGCCCTCTGATATAGGGCGAAAGACCGAAACTGGGAGCGCTGAAACGCTCCCAGTTTCGGTCTTTCGCACAGGGACTGGATTGGCAGTATCGGTCAACAAGCCCTGTCGGCAGGGGTGACACCGTCCAGCGCTAGGTTAGTTTTTGGTCAAGCCCAAACCATTTTGTTCTGCGTACCGCTGCATAAAGCGCATGAACCGGTCCCAGGCTTCCACGCTTTTCATCACGTAGGTGGCTTCAATACCGGCAGGCTCGCCATTCACAAACTTGCCGTTTACTTCACGGCTCACGAGTTCCCCTTCTTCATCCACGAGGTACATGCCGGTAATCTCAGCCCCGGTTTCGCCAGTGAGAGCTTTGGGATGGTCAAAGTAGAAGGTTGCCGTGCCGTCGCTGCCGTCACGGGCACGGGTCAAACGCACATCTGGGACCACTTCTTCGACGATGCCTCTAGCGAACTCAATATGAGCCATAGAAATAGAGTCCTATTTTCACAAACTTTAAATTAGTATTTTCTCATTATTAAGTAACGATCTGAAATGTTTTCCCTGGGGCCAGGATCGGATGGCAATCCAGGAAAAGCGTTTCGATATTACTCAGCCGGTCAGCAGGGTTGGAGGAAGGGGTCTCGCCCCAGTCTTGTGGGGCAGATATTTATGGGGTTCCCGAGTATTTGAGTTTGCGCTTCAGAAACTTAGCCAGATCAGGGGCGTCACGCTCATAAAGCTCGGCTAACAGGACAGTGCGCTCTCGCACCCGTTCTTTCGACTGGGCATTGGTCATACAGACTGATCTATCTCCATAAACGGGTAAGGGAGTTGCTGGAAAATAGCGTACCGATCGTAGGGTTGGGTCAGTTGCAAACCCCTACCGCAAGTCGGCATGATGACCGGGATGTTATTTGGCCGCGACCCCCTAAGCTCTATAGCAGTCGCCAGTCCGGTTAGGACAGGACTGCGAGCCCCGTTGTTTCGGCGTTAAGGATTAGAACGATCCTTAGGTGTTTTAAGCAAAGGGGCCAAGCCTATAGTCGTAGTTTAGGCCCTCCCTATGGCCACCTCGCCTAAGCCTGCCTATATCTACTGATTTGAGACTGCTGATTTTAGAGTTTGCCTTAGGGGCGATCTAGGGTGGCCTTGGCTGCCTGGGTCAGGTTTTGAATCTGCCCTAGGGTGAGGGGGGCGATCTCCCCTGTCGCCATGGACAGCCACAGTAGGTATTCAATATTGCCAGCGGGGCCGGTGATGGGGGAATAGGTGAGGCCCAGGTCGTGCCAGCCCAACTCGCGGGCAGTTTCGACCACCCGCCAGATGGCCTCGGCCTGAGCCTGAGCATCCCGCACTACCCCCCGTTTGCCTACCTTCTCTCTGCCCACCTCAAACTGCGGCTTGACCAACAGCAGGGCTTCGCGGGGGGGCTGGAGCAATTGCCAAAAGGCGGGCAGCACCTTGGTCAGGGAGATAAACGACACGTCGATCACGCCCAGATCCGGACGGGCTGCCCCAGGTTCGTAAAGATTATCAGCAGAGAGGTGGCGCAGGTTGGTGCGCTCCCGCAAAATCACGCGGGGGTCTTGGCGCAGGCTCCAGGCCACTTGGCCATAGCCCACATCTACGCCATAGACCTGGGGCGGCCCTTGCTGCAACAGGCAAGCTCGGTAAAGCCCCGGTAGGACGATGCCGCCATCGAGGCAGATGCGATCGCCCACCGCCACCCCCAAAGGTCTTCAGGGCCTTGGCCAATTTCTCCCCCCCCGCGACACATAGGGCGGTTTTTGTTTGACCTGAATTTCGCTGTCAACGGGGATCGGGGTACCCGGCTTATCCACAAGCTGATGATTGACCTGCACCTCCCCCGCCCGAATCACCCGCTGAGCCTGGTGGCGGGTGTCGCACCATCCCTGTTCGACTAGCAGGGTGTCTAGGCGCTGCTTGCGATGGGTTTTGCTTGGCTGTCGTGTCTCGTCCATCCCGATTCAAAGCCCTGGTATCGGTCACTGCCCCATGATGCGTTAGTTCAAGGGATTGGTGTTAATTGATTGATGATTGATTCAGAAGGCGTTTTCCCAAAGTTCAGCAGGCGTTTTCCCAGAGAATGATAGGCAACCTGCAATGGATAAACCCAGAACGCCTGGGTCTATCCATTGTCTTTTCCCAGGCAAATGCCATGATGGGGCACGGTGATTGGCTCCATGGCGCTGCCACAATTTAGGAATAGGCATGTTTAATCCCCCGCCTCGGTCCCACGCCTATCAGTTACCCCTCAAGCTGCCCCTGCGCACAACGCTGGTGGTGGCCTTTACCCTGCAAGTCATGGCGGCAGTGGGCTTGGTGGGCTATATCTCCTTTCGGGGCGGGCAACGAGCCGTCAATAATCTTTCGTCGCAACTGCGTAGCGAACTCACGGCTCGGATTGAGCGGGAGTTACGGACCTATTTCGAGACCCCCCATGAGCTGAATCGCCTCAACGCGGCTGCCTTTGCGCGGGGTGATTTAGACGTGATCAAGAGCAGCTATGGGGAAGGGCAGCTCTATCAACAGATGAAAATTGCCCCCACGGTCGCCTTTGTGTACTGCGGCAGCGCCCGTAGTGGTGAGTTTTTTGGGGTACTACGCACCACTGACGAGGGCTCTAGGTGGCCTGAGTTGAATAATGATTTGCTCCAGCTCTCCTATAGCAATACCGACACCAATTTTCTCAGGCGCTATTATCAGCTCGATGTCAATGGCGATCGCACCCATTTTGTCCGTCAAACCGACAAACCCTACGACTCACGGCAACGGCCCTGGTTTACAGCGGCCACATCCCGGCAGGGGCCAGCCTGGACCGACATTTATATTGCCTTCACCACCGGTTTGCCCAACATCACCGCCAGTTTGCCCGTCTATGACAAGTCGGGGCGGCAATTGCTGGGGGTCTGCGGGACCGATGTGGTCTTGCCCGACGAGTTCCGCGATTTCCTGCGAAACCTAGAGATTGGCAAGACTGGCCAAGCCTTTGTGGTGGCCCGTGACGGCACCTTGATTTCGAACTCGACCGATGAACCGCTGATGCAGGGGGAAGGCGATACCGCCACGGCGCTACCGGCGATCGCCAGCCAAGATAATTTGGTGAGGAGCACCGCTAACTACCTGCTCAACCGCTTTGGTAATTTTGGTCAAATCCAAGCGGCACAGCAACTGGCGTTTCAACTGGATGGGCAACGGCAGTTTTTAGAGGTACTGCCCTTCAAAGACCCATTTGGGCTCGATTGGCTGATCGTGGTGACTGTCCCTGAAACCGATTTTATGGAGCAGATTGCCGTCAGCAACCGAAATACCCTAATCTCGGCCCTAGCTGCCCTCACGGTGGCCATTGGCGGAGGGGTGATGCTAGCCCGTTGGGTGACCCATTCGTTGCTGAGTCTGACCCGTGCGTCCAAAGCCATGGCCGAGGGCAATCTCGATCAGCATGTCAATGAGAACAGTCCCATCATTGAGTTAGATACCTTGGCCCATGCCTTTAACACCATGATCGGCCAGCTCCAGACGTCCTTTGATGCCCTCAGCCAGAGCGAGATCACCAATCGGGCCATTGTCGCCGCGATTCCGGATCTGATGATCCGCGCTCAGCGCGATGGGACCTATCTGGAAATTGTCGGCAGGGATCGTCTCCAGCATATCCATGGCGTCAAAAAATTCAGCCCTGGCAGCAGCGTCCGCGCCTCACTCCCCTCCAACTTAGCCGACTTGCGGATGCACCACATTCACCAAGCGCTCGCCACCGGTGAACTCCAGGTGTACGAACAGCGCCTTACCCTCGGCGAGCAGCCTCAAGACGAAGAGGTGCGGATACTGGTCTTAGGGCCAGATGAAGTCTTAATTATGGTGCGGGACATCACGGCCCGCAAACAAAATGAAAAGCTGCGGGAAGAAAACCTGCGGATGGGGGCAGAACTCGATGTGGCCCGTCAAATTCAGCAAATGATTTTGCCCAAAGCCGATGAATTGGACCAGGTCAAGGGGCTTGATATTGCGGGCTATATGGAACCCGCCGATGAAGTCGGCGGCGATTACTACGATGTTTTGCAAACCGATGGGGTAGTCACCATCGGCATTGGCGATGTCACTGGCCACGGCCTAGAAAGTGGCCTGATGATGCTCATGACTCAGACTGCGGTGCGTACCCTGCAAGAAATTCGGGAGCAAGACCCAGTTCGGTTCTTAGATACCCTGAACCGCACCATCTATCACAATGTCCAGCGGATGAACTCTGATCGCAACCTCACCTTGGCCATTCTGACTTATGCCGCTGGTCAACTCAGCATTAGTGGGCAACATGAGGAAGCCCTGGTCATTCGCGGCAATGGTACCGTAGAGCGCATTGACACGATGGATTTAGGCTTGCCGATTGGCCTTGACGACGATATTGCCGAATTTATTGCCCATGCCCTGGTTACCCTAGAGCCCGGAGATGGGGTAGTGCTTTATACCGACGGGATCCCGGAAGCCTACAATGCCAATAGAAAGCAGTACGGCATGGACCGCTTTTGTGCCGTCATTAGTCAAAACTGGCAGGGCAGTTCCGAGGTAATCAAGCAGGCTATCATTGATGACCTACAGACTTTTATCGGCAAGCAAAAGGTATTCGATGACATCACCTTACTGGTCCTAAAGCAACAGTGACACTTGAGCAGGATGGCGTTGCGTATGTCTCAAATCTTGGGTGATTTTGTTGAAGCCTTTCCCGCCAATCATCATGTTTTAGAACTACGATTCACCCTGGCTATGGACCAAGGTAAAAACCCTTGGAATAACCAGCTTCTATCGGCTCACTTTTTAGCAGACTACCTGGCAGCGCTCTTGCCCATGGAGGCTAATACCCCAGCAGCAGAGCCAGCCGTCAAAGACATTAAGGGGGCGATCGCCTATATTGCTAATGAACTCTTGGAGAACGCCATTAAATTCCATGCAGAACAGACTTCCAATACCGTCAGGTTAGGTGGCCTTGTGTTGAGTAAACCCGAAGCAACCGTGGTCATCTTTACAACCAATACAGCTGCTCAGGAAGATGCTCAAAAATTCCAGGTATTCTTTCAAACCCTACTGGCCTCTGACCTGGATGAGCTTTATATTCAACAGGTGGAAGCCAGTACAACAGAGGACAATCTAGGGGGGTCTGGGCTGGGATTTATTACCATCATGAATGACTACCAAGCCAAGGTGGGTTGTGAATTAACCCCATTGCTTGCCCAGCCTGAGACCGTCAGGGTGACGACCATGGCTCAGCTCAAAATACAGTGCCTTTGACGCGAGTGAGGTGCAAAAATTGCCCTGAAACCCTCGTGCTCAAGCCAAGGAACGGACCTCACCGGGCAAGGAAATGCTGTAGGAGCTGCAACCGACCTAGACATAGCCCCACTTAAGTTGATTATGTCTATTCCCCTGAGTCGAAATGTTAGGAGTGAGTGACCATGGTTTCCCAAGAGATTAAAGGTGAAAATTACGTTGTTCAGTATGATGCTGATGCCACCACAATTCGTTTTCAGGGGGAGTTAGCACTAGGGGGTCCCAAAGAATATGCCCCGATCAATCACTTGATTGATGCCGCGACCCAGGAAAACCCTGAGATGATTACGATTGACCTGAGAGAACTTGCATTCTTAAATAGCTCTGGCATCAGTATGCTGTCTAAGTTTGTGCTGGGACTACGCAAAAAAAGGAGATTCAACTAGTGGTTTTAGGATCCAATCAGATGCCTTGGCAAGGCAAGTCGCTGAAGAATCTCCAGAAGTTTCTG
Source organism: Leptolyngbya sp. RL_3_1 (assembly GCA_012032425.1). Classification (GTDB taxonomy): domain Bacteria; phylum Cyanobacteriota; class Cyanobacteriia; order Phormidesmidales; family Phormidesmidaceae; genus PCC-6406. The sequence continues at coordinate 11,467 of JAAUQE010000043.1, forward strand.
CCCGGTCTAAAACTAGAGTTGACCTAGTACTCAAGGGCGGAATGAATTCAACCCTTACAAATCCCAGGCAAGGGGCTTAAGCCCCTTGTTCAATGCTAAGGCTATTTATGCCACCGAGTACTCGTACCGCTACGCGGCCTTCAAAAGGGGCTTGCGAAATACGCCTCAGAAACGCTGTATGGGGATACCGTTATTGAATGAGGGTTAATCCACTATTTAGCACCCTGCCAGATGGGGTTCAGATCGCGATCAGCATGGTGATGACGATTGCCGGGGCCGCAGGGCTGTACGTGATTTTGTTTTATCTGTTGCGATCGCTCTTCCGCAAATTTGAGCGAGATATCGCCCTCGTCACCCTCAATGTCTCAGCCTATCCAGCCCTCAGCCTATTTGTCCTAATTAGCTTAAAGGTGACCCTCCAGCGATCGGCGCTGCTGACCACGATGGAGGGAGCCAACCGTCTCCTGCTGGGGGGCATCATTTTGGTGGTCAGCTATTGGTCATTGCGCCTGTTTAAGCAGGTCTTGGTTTACTACCTCAAAGCCTATGCCGCCAGCACCGAAGCAATGTGGGATGAGGTGCTGATGCCGCTGCTGGAAGGGTGATTCCGATGGTGATCGTGATTGCCGGGGGAGCAGCCATCCTGCAACTGTGCTTTGGGCTTGATTTGACCGGTGCTTGGGTCACCCTGGGGGGCGGAGCCTTCGTGATTGGCTTCGCGGTCAAGGATATTCTGGCTAATTTTTTCAGCGGCATTGTGTTGCTGCTAGATAGCCCCTTTCAATTCGGTGATGTGCTCCGCATCGATAGTGAGCAAGAGGGTCAAAGTCGCCTGGGCATCCTCCGAAAAATTGGGGTTCGGGTCACCCATCTTTATATGTTTGAACTGCATACAGAGGTCTATATCCCGAATAGCGTCATGCAAAGCCATAAGATCACCAATCTCAGTCGCCCGATCGAACCGGTGTTCTTTTCTACCCCAGTCGAGCTAAATCCCAACTGTGATCTGGAACGGGCTCAACGGGTGATGGCAGAAATTATTCAGGCCCATCCCGATACCGTGGGCAATATTGAAACCAAGCTGGCCTGTCTCGAAAACTATTACCAGTGGGAAGCCACCAGCGATAGTTTTGTGGAGAAAAAGGAAAACGGACAGCAGCGATTATTAGCTGAACATGCCGTCAATGAGAAACTCGAAGCGATTGAGCAAGCGTTAGAGGCGTTGATCCTGACCCTACAGTTTTTTGAGATCGGGGGATTGGCGGATGATGAAATTGCCACCATCTGCGAAGATTACGGCATCGTTTTGGCGATGATTGGGGTGACGCCGGTGCAGCCGCTCAGCCCCCAAGGGTCATGGCTCCAGAGGACGACGGCCTTGCCAATGTCGGCCCAGCTAGAGGAAAGCCCAGAGGCGGCGTCTCTGATTAGCTTGGTGCGGGAGTGGTACCGCATTTGGTTGCGGGATCCCAATGTGGTCGATCAAGATGAATATGTCTTACCCGAAATCTGGGAGCGCAAAATTGATCTGCTGAAGCGGCGATCGCAAGGGCTCTACCAAAAAATTCTGCGGCCCCAGCGCGAAGAAACCCGCATCGACGACTATGTGAAAACATTCCTGCGGTGGCTGCGCGATCGCTTCAAGCAAGCCCGTAGCACCTGGCATGATCCCAAAGTTCGCATGGAAGGGGTAGTCCATGATGAGGGACACACCTATATTCGGTTCACCCTCAATTACTACGTGGACGACATCCGCCTAGAGGATGGCGAACGGGGTATGCGGGTGAATAGCGACATCCATCGGGAGCTGATGCACCACCTCAAGGGGGAGTGTCAACTCAAGAATCAACCCTAGGATTAAAGGGTGGGACGTCGCCCAAATCGCCCGGTCATCAGCCGCAACGCTAACCACCGCAAGGGGGTAACTCGCTGTAGCACCAGCATCCCTAAGCGACGCAGGGCCACCAATGGCCACCAATGGTTGGAAAAGCACCGATTCAGCCCATCGGTCATGGAGAGCACCACGCTATTTTCCCACCGTCGCCACTGCTGATAGCGCTGTAGCACCGTCAGACTGCCGAGATCTTCGCTCTGCTGGTGAGCCCTGATCAGCACCTCTGCCAAAGCCGCCGCGTCTCGAATGCCCATATTCAGCCCTTGCCCCCCCACTGGATGGCAACTGTGGGCGGCATCACCAATCAAGGCCAGACGAGATTTCACATACTGATGGCTTTGCATCAGCCGCACCGGAAACAGCAGCGGCTCCTTCAGCATTTCGAGGCGACCCATGTGCTCCCCATAGCGCGCCTGGAGCGCTTGGATAAATTCGGAACGGGGCAGGGCCATCAGGGCCTGAGCTTCGGCGGTGGGGGCGGTCCAGACAATCTGACAATGACCGTTGGGCAGGGGCAAGATCGCAAAGGGGCCGCTGGGCCAAAACTTTTCGTAGGCGGTGTTGTCGTGGGGATATTCAGGGGCGACCACGGTGGTGATGCAAGATTGCCAATATTGCCAACCCAGGGTGCCAATCTCTGCTTGATGCCGCAGGGGCGATCGCCCCCCATCCGCAGCGACCAGTAAGTCTGTCGTGCAGGTCCAAGTCTCACCGTCTTGCTCAATGTCGCAGACAACCTCCGTTTCGCCGTAACGGACCTGCTGTAATTGCGCCGGGGCCAGATAGTCGAGGGTATTGCCCCCCCGGACGCTGGCTTGCAGAGCCGCCATCAGCACCCGATGCTCAGCGGCGTAATAAACCGGCTCATTCCCCAGATCCTGGGGGCAAAAATCGATGCCCACAGGCCAGTCCCCGTCGGTGAGCCGCACCCGCTGAAAATGGGTGACTTGTGGCCCCACCTGCTCCCACAATCCCAACTGCTCAAAGAGCTGTCGAGAGACGGGGGAGAAGGCATAGGCGCGGGGACGGCTGGCGGCTTGCTCAGGGGTTTGGGTCTCGACGATCGCAATTTCCAACCCGGATCGCCGCAGCGCACTGGCTAGGGTGAGCCCGACAACGCCTCCCCCAACAATCACCAGATCGTAATGACGAGTCGGTGCGTTTGGGTCGCGCTGGGTGCTGGGTCGGTCTTGTAGCAGGGTCATGGTGGGGAGGGTATGTGGGTAAGGAGGTGTGTGGGTGAAGGGTGTGTGTGGGTGAAGGGTGTGTGGGTAGGAGAGTAGGAGGATCAGGTGAGGCTGGTCGCCATCAGATCTTCAGTCATTTCAAAGTTGGCGGTGACGGACTGCACGTCATCTAGATCCTCTAGGGCATCGATCATCTTGAGTAGCGATCGCCCCTGATCAGCATCGACCACTTCTATAGTGTTGCTAGGAATCCAGCGAGTTTCAACCTGATAGAGCTGATAATTCTGAGTCTTGAGCCAGTCACTGAGGGATTCGAGGTCACTGGGGGCACAAAAAACCTCGGCTCCATCAAGATCTTGATCAATTTGGGTGAGTTCATAGGACTCCGCCCCCCCTACCAAGGCGGCTTCGAGCAACGCCTCTTCGTCTAAAGGGGCCGCATCTAAAGGGGCCGCCACTGCCACCACCCCTTTCAGCTCAAACATCCACCCCACACAGCCGGTCTCTCCCAGATTGCCGCCGTTCTTGCTAAAGGCGGCCCGCAGGTCAGCGGCGGTGCGGTTGCGGTTATCGGTGAGGGCTTCGATCAGCACCGCCACCCCGCCAGGGCCATAGCCCTCGTAGCGAATCGCTTCTAGGGCATTATCATCGTCAAACTGCCCTGCGCCCTTAGCGATCGCCCGGTCGATATTGTCATTGGGCACCCCTGCCGCCTTGGCCATCTCAATGGCTGTGCGCAATTGGAAATTCCCGGCTGGGTCAGTCCCACCACTGCGAGCCGCGACGATAATGGCCCGCGACACCTTCGCAAAAATCTTACCCTTGACCGCATCCACCCGCGCTTTTTGGCGCTTGATGTTGGCCCATTTACTATGCCCTGCCATACCTTAGCTGCAATTTCATCAAGTCCACATTGCCATCCATGGTAAATCCAGGGACCCATCAAAACCGTTCTGGCACGCTTTGGAAATTAACGTTCTCTTCACCTCTAAGCCCTGCGGGCAGGCTACGCCTTTCTTGAATGCCTTTAGGCTATACACCCCTAAGCCCCCCACTCTTCACCTCTAACGCCTTCGGCGACGCTGCGCGAACACCCTTCACCCTCCCAACCTAAGGGGACTCGGAAGGCTGAACAGGGCTATCTGGCTCCTCGGGCCAGACCTCTTCAGAATCCACATCAATGGTGGTACCGGGAATACGAGTGCTATCGGCTTTTTCGGATTGGACGCGATCGGCTAAATCGGCAGCGTGATCGTTGATCTGCGTGCGAATTTGCTTCGTCTGGCGCTTGACTTGCCCCAACACCTGGCCCCATTGGGAACGGGCTTTACCCGCAATTTTCTTGACTTGGACTTGGGCCTGTTCCGCCGCCGCTTGAGTCTTATTGACGACAGCCTGCATGTCCTGCCGGGTCTGGTCTACATCCTGCTGGAATACTTCTGCCGCTCGATCGGGTAAACCGGGCTCATATTGGGGGGCATTGGCGAGGGCGGCTTGGCGCACCATCAGCCGCTTGCGACCGGCGCTAATCACGGCCTCGGGACCAAAGCTGTAGACCCCAGCGGTGAGCCCCTGCCAGCCTGGGGCGGTGAAGAGGTACTGGATAATTGCTCCAGTGGTGGGGTCAAAGCAGTAATCGACCAACTGGCCAACGCGATCGCCCCCGTCCGTCCAAAGCTCTTGGCCCCCCAAAGGCAGGGCCTGGTCAAATCGGGGGGAAATCCCTTCCCGCCCTTGACGCACAATAACGCTATCGCTGCCAATGGATTCCAACTGCACCCAGGGGACTGGAATTTTTTCTGTGCCCAGAAAGCCTGACTTACAGACCAGTCCTTCGATTTGGTGATTTTTCAAATCCACCAGCAGTTGTGAAACCTGGCCGAGGGTTTCTGTGGTTTCGACATCAATGACTAAGCGATCGCTGATCTCGCTTCGGCGCATCGGGGACAGGGGCAGCTCAGACATGGGGCTCAGCCAACAAGAGGTCTTTATCTATCCTACTCGACCCCCTGGTTCACCCGGCCAAACGGCAGTGCTGCAACCCGTCAAGCGGATGGTTGGATCAGAACAAGGGGGCCGCAAAGGGCGATTGGCCCGCTAGGGCAAAGGAGCGCATCCGATCATATTGCTGACTGAGGCCGCACTCTAAGCCAGCCAAATCATTAGTAACTCGCAGCAGATCCTGCTGCACAGTCTCCCAATAAACTGAGGCGAACTGCACAAAGTTATAGCCACAGGCCGCCATCACGCGTTCAATGCGCTGGTAGCGATGGATAAACCAAGCCAGCAAATACTGCCAGGTGCGGGGCAGGCGATCGGACATCACTAAACCTAAGGCCCGATGCTGTAGGCGAGGCAGATAGTCAATCAGCCAATACTCCATTAAGCGGTAATAACCAGGGTTATCAAAGCAGGTAAAGTCCAGGATTTCCCCGAGGGTGACCTGAAAGCGCTGCAAGAGCGCTTGGGGGAAATAACAGATGCCCTGACAGGCATCTTCGTGCAGGTCTCGCAGATTGTTGTAGCCCTGATCGACCATGCCAAAGTAGCGGGCCATGGGCCGGTCATGGGGGTGTAGTTCTGGCAGAAACTGAAAGCAGGAGCCCGCCAGCCGATCCAGCATCGTGTCGTAATCATCGAGGGTGGTGAGCCGCAAGGCAGGCTGATGATAGTCCACCATAGCCTCGACATAGCGGTTCCACCCTTGCAGCTCGACCGTGTGATCACCCTTGGCCTCGGGGGATAACCAACACTGATAAATCTCATCTAAAATGCCCCATTGATCGCAGGCTGGGGTCCGATGCCCGGTCTGCCAGACCTGTTGCCAAGCTTGGTGGAAGGCTGGAAATTGGCGACCTCCCGGACAGATTAATTGGTCTTGTTCGGCCAAGCGATCGAGTCGCCGCAGCCAGCTAAATCGTCGCAGCCACGGCCCTTGGATCTCTGCTGAGAAGCAAGTCAACCACAGACCGTTGTCTTTATCTTTAAGGGTATCGTCTGAAATCGCCCGATATTCGGAGGACGCCCCTGACTGAACGCTGCGGTTGATCATCGATAACGCTATGCACCCTGCACCCCAAATAATTAGCCTGTAGACGCTTGGCTACAGTGCGACATTCCCACCCAAGTTCTGCTGGTATTATTTCAGACCTTGACCCAAGTAGAGTTAATGCCTTCCACTGGCTTTATAAACCCTGGCCACATTTAAATCCGTAGTTTCTATGGTGAAAACCCCAAGTTTTCAAGGTGGATGTGGTTTATATTCCTCAGGCCCATCAATATTTAACATGGAAAATCTCAACCGCAGCTAGGGGGATGACCCCTGAGTGCGATCGCCCTACTTCCTTATCTAGGCTATTTCTTATCTAGGCTATTTATCCAACCTATGACTCACTGCACCATCAGGATGCTGAGCCTAGTAACGGGCGGCTCAACGGCTAGCGTTATTGCTGAGGGCAGAGATGATTGAGGGGCAAGGGCGCTAGAAACTGGAATGGTCACGTTAATTCCGCCATCGAGTACTAGGCGGTTGCGTTCAGCAGCGTGACTGAGCCCTGACGAGGCCCTGACGGAGCAGCAGTCGCGTCAGCATGACTAAACCCGATAGGATGAATGCAGCTTTCGCCCTTTTAGTCCCTAGTCCCATGTCCCTGTTTGATTGGTTTGCTAACCGCCGCAAGGCAGATCCGGTCCAGCCCGATGGCCGTGAACGTGACATTGCCGATGGGCTCTGGACCAAATGTGAAGCCTGCGGCGTCATGGCCTATACCAAGGATCTGAAGGCCAATCAGCGGGTCTGTTTAGACTGTGGTCACCATCACCGAGTCTTCAGCGATGAGCGCATTCAGCAATTGATTGACCCCGAAACCTGGGTGCCGCTGAATGCCCAGCTCGCCCCTGAGGATCCGCTCAAATTTCGCGATCGCAAAGCCTATAGCGATCGCATTCGCGATACCCAGGCCAAAACCCATCTGCCGGACGCCGTCCAAACTGGGATCGGCAAATTGGAGGGATTACCCGTGGCCTTGGGAGTCATGGACTTCCGATTTATGGGGGGTAGTATGGGCTCAGTCGTGGGCGAAAAGCTCACCCGCCTGATCGAGCAGGGCACCCAGGAGCAGATCCCCGTCGTGATTGTCTGCGCCTCTGGGGGAGCCCGGATGCAAGAAGGCATGTTGAGCCTCATGCAAATGGCCAAAATCTCAGGGGCCTTAGAGCGCCACCGTGCAGCCCGTCTGCTGTATGTGCCGGTCCTCTCCCATCCCACCACCGGTGGGGTCACCGCCAGCTTCGCCATGCTGGGGGACATCATCGTCGCTGAACCCAAGGCCACCATTGCTTTTGCCGGACGTCGCGTCGTCGAGCAAACCCTCCGGGAGAAGCTCCCCGATGACTTTCAAACCGCTGAGTATTTACTCAACCATGGGTTTGTCGATGCGATTATTCCTCGCACCCAGCTCAAATCAACTCTCGCCCAATTGATTCGCCTCCACCAGCCGACCCCTGCCCTAGCAACGGTGTCTTAGCGCTAGCCTCGCTGAGTCGGAAGTCCCCTTGCTAAGGCGTCAGTCCCCCCCAATCAGCCGTTTTCGATTGGGCCAAAATGCTGCTCCTCGCCTTGGGAATAGGGCCATTCAGTGGCATGATATTCATTACTAGGAACTCAATTTCCGCCCTAAATTTTGTACTGAGCGGGATCAGAGCAATCCTTGGGATGGATGGACGGTGACTCCAGTATCGAGCCTGGGGCCGATCCACCCTCACCCCCAGTACAAATCACCTTTGATGTTGAGTCTGCTGTGTTGCGTGATAGATCCCCTATCAAAACCTTGAGGAGAACCATGTTTAGAAAGTGCCTTTGGCTGGTCGCAGTTGCTGTATTGGTCTTGAGCCAATGGGTCGCAGGCCCGGCGATCGCAGCCGAACTGGATGAAGCCACTCGAACTGTGCCTTTAAATGCTGAGGGTGACACCATCGTGCTGTCCTTAGACCAAGTGGCTCGGGGGCGTAAAAAGTTCAACAATAGCTGTGCCATTTGCCACAACAGCGGCATTACCAAAACCAATCCCACCGTGGGTCTTGATGCAGAGAGTCTAGCGGGTGCCCTGCCTCCTCGGGATAACATTGAAGCGCTAGTGGCTTACTTTAAGGAGCCCATGACCTACGACGGGTTGAGCGATATTTCATCTCTGCACCCCAGCATGAAGAGCAGCGATATTTATCCACTCATGCGCGGCCTGACCGATGAGGACCTGGTTTCGCTCGCGGGTCATATTCTGATCCAGCCCAAAATTATGGGTCCCTTATGGGGCGGGGGCAAGAGCAAGGTTTCTGCACCTGGTCTTGGTAACGCCTAGTAGTCAAGGGCGGAATTAACCCAACCCTTACAAACCCAAGGCAAGGGGCTTAAGCCCCTGGTTTAAGGCTAAGGCTATTTAAGCCGCCGAGTATTAGGATGAAAACACCTAGGATGAAACAGCGTCAAGTCTTACGATAAGGTTTAGACAAGCTGTTTCTGCTCCGAACAATTTTGCTGACAAACCCCATCCAACTTGAAGACTTGAGTTTTTACCGTAGGGCGAACTATAGGTTGGGATATGGCCAGGGTTTAAAAGCAACTGATTCCATCACGTTAGAGGTAACAATGAAAAATATTGCACGTATGCTTCGTAGTCTGACGGTTGTATGTGTGGCCTTGGCAATGGTTATTGGCACCGTTGCTTTAGCTGCTGCTCCTGCATTTGCCACCGACTATGAAGTCAAGATGGGTTCTGACTCAGGGCTCTTGGTCTTTGAACCCGCTAATATTTCTGTGAAGTCTGGCGATACGGTCACTTGGGTCAACAACAAAATGGCCCCCCACAACGTCATTTTTGATGGCGCGACCATTCCGGGTGGTGACAAAGACTTAGCGACTAAGCTTTCTCACGACCAGCTCACCTTCTCTCCCGGTGAGTCCTATGCCACTACCTTCACGGCTGATATGCCCACAGGCACCTACACCTATTTCTGTGCGCCTCACCGTGGGGCTGGCATGGTCGGCAAGATTACTGTCGAGTAGGTCTCAACGCCTGATCGATCAGGTGGGTTAATCCCATCAAAAAACCGCCCCTAAAGATATGTCTGCCGGTCATTACGGAGGCGGAACACACCCTGATTTTTCGCGCATGGCAGCCAGAAGCACCGCTGGAACCCGGCG
>JAAUQE010000227.1 GCA_012032425.1 Leptolyngbya sp. RL_3_1
GCCACGTTTAGGCGACGGGTATCAATCACCCAGCCATCGGAACGCACCAAAACCGAAGAAATCCAGCGCTGATCGGGACTGTCAGGGGCGTTACCAATTTTAAACAGCCCCCCTGCCGCCAAGGGCTCCAGATCAACTGGGCGGGGCACCATGAAATCCGTCGCGGTCACCCCCTCATCAACCACCTGTCCCAGCAGCCGTTGATTGCCCAAGGGCTCTTGGACGATGGCATCGAAGGGGTAGCGATCGCCCGGTGACACCTGCTTGGGGATATTTAACACCACCGTCGGTGGATTAGCGCCCGCCACCAATCGCGTTTGCTCGGACAAAATTTCCTGATCAGTGATTTGACCATTGACCACCCGTTGCCGCGACTGGATCTCGGCGGTCAAAGTATAGTCTCGCCCGCGCTCAAATCGAGTCCCGGAAATTTGGGTGACGGTTTCAGTAATAAAACCGCCCTCGGTCGTTGCCTCCCAAGAGACCAGCGCGACATCGTAGGTCAGTTGGGGATACGCCTGCCAGAGCGCCGCTAAAGCCGCCTCGTAACTGTTCCGGTCAAACCCATCGCCGTGACTAAAGTCAGCGCTATAAAAGGCAATCACGGTTGCTAAGTCTTGGGCATTGGCCGCCTGCTCCAAGCCATCCACTAGGGAGACCAGCGCTGCTGGGGTCGGCTGACCGGGCTCTGCCAGGACTGGCCCCGCAGCGGCCCCAGCCAGCAAACCCCCGAAGATTAAAATCGCTCCGACCCGCCCCAAATCACGCGCCATAGGTTACCGTCTTCCCATACAAAACTAGCTGCTGCATTCCAGCCGCTCCGTTCATTAGCGTAGCTCGGATGGCCCCAATTCGCCTGAACCGCCGCCGCAGTTGTGTGGGTTATGTTGTGTGGGTTATATCGCCAGTCTGATTAAGACAAGACTGCGAGCCACTTTGCTTGTGGGCCGCAGAACCAAACGATCCGAGGTGTCTTAAGCAAAGTGGCCAGCGTTATGGAGCGGTGCAACCCCAGCATGAGCCGCTGAACCCCCACGCAGCAAGGAACCATCATCCATCATCGCCCTCGATCTCTCGTAGCGCCTCATCTCGTAGCGCCTCGCTTAGTAGCGCCTCGCTAGAGGGCAGGGGTACTCGATTCGAAAAGGCCAGAACTGCCACCTTTTGATTCCTCAGGTTTGCCCACAGACTACAGTGGCTAGCGTCGAGGGTAACCACCACATCTGCCCCCCGCCGACTCAAGCGACAGGCGAGTTGATAAAGCTTGGCCTTATCTTCGAGTTGACGCATTTGCAGGCGATAGTACAGATCCGTACGGTAGTGAATGCCGTCTTGCAGACCATTGTTGAACCAAAATTTAAAAGGTTGCACCTGGCGCTCTAAAATCACCTGGGGGAGCACGGCAAGAAAATCCTCAATTAACGACCGCCTCAACCCAGTTAAGACGGCATAACAAAAGGGGTGGGGGGTGAGACCCCTCTAATGCCTTTATAGCCTACTACCGATAGGGATGGGGTGAGCTACTTTACAAAGAGCCGTGATTATACTGACGAAATCCTGTCGCTAATGCTCTGATTGCGCTTGGCAAAGCTGCCTGAAATGATCGCCCCGCACTTCAAAGTTGGGATACTGGTCAAAGCTGGCGCAGGCCGGTGACAGTAAAACCACCTTGGCCCCCAACTCAGGCGCAAGCTCTCGACTGCGCTCTATCGCCTGATCCATCGTTTCTAAACAGGTATAGGCGCTGTAGCCCACTGCTTTGAGTCGCTCCGCAAAAGCCGCTGCCGCGTCCCCAATTAGCAACACATGGACAGCCTTGGTTTGAATCGCCTGTAGCCAAGCGGTGTCATCCCCTTCCTTCGGGGCTCCGCCTGCAATTAGCAGGGCCGGAGCTGCTACTGCCTGTAGCCCCACTTCAGCCGCGTCGTAGTTGGTGGCTTTGCTGTCATTAATAAAGTCGATGCCCTGCCAGGTGCAAATTTTCTCCAAGCGATGGGGGACCCCAGGGAAGTTGGCAACGCCTTGGGCGATCGCTCCCCCCTCAATCCCCGCCAGATGGGCTGCCGCCACCGCCAGCAGTAGGTTTTGCTGGTTGTGATCCCCCACCATCCCCAAGGCATCCACCGGCACCACTGGCTGACCCGCCACCCGCACCCAGCCCTGCTCGATATAGGCCAAGGGTTGCAAATGGGCGATCGCCTCCCGGCCTTTGACGCTGGTCCAATGGGCCTCGGGAAAGAGGTCTGACCCGTGCGCCCGCAAATAGGGATCATCCCCGTTGAGCACCACCTGGTCGGCTCGATCGAGCAAGCTGGCCTTGATCGCAAAGTAATTGGCCAGGGTCTTGTGGCGGGCCAGGTGATCGGGGGTGAAGGTGGTCCAGAGGGCGATCTCGGGGGTGAGGGTGGAGGTCGCCTCAATTTGGTAGCTGCTGAGTTCGGCAATCACCCAGTCGGGGACCGTGCTCTGGAGGGCCAGCTCACAAAAGGCGTAGCCGATATTACCGCAGGCGGGGGCTTCTAGGCCCGCCGCTTGAAAAATAGCGGCGGTCAAGGCCGTGGTGGTAGTTTTGCCGTTGGTGCCGGTGATGCCCACCCAGGGCCGATCTTTTAAATGTCGCCAAGCCAGTTCCGCCTCACCAATGACCTCCAGCCCTAGCTCACGGGCGGCCACCAATGCCGGGATATCCCAGGGGACGCCGGGGCTGACCACCACCAGATTGTCGGAGCCGTTGGGGTCGAAGCTGTGGCCCAGCTTGACCTGGATGCCCTCGTTGGTCAGGGCATCCACTTGGTCTTGGCGGGGCGGTTGGGGATTGCGATCGCTCAGCACCACTCGCCAGCCATCTTGGCGCAACAGCCGAGCGGCAGCGATGCCGGAGCTGCCCAGACCAATCACATGGGCGTTATTCAACATGCAGGTATTGGCACCCATGGTTTAGCCCTTTACGATTGCGCCAAAGTCAGCCAAGACAAGGGCGTGATTGCGGAGGAGCCCCAGCAAGGCCAGCCGGTTGTTTTGAATCCCAGGGTCTTCGGCCATCACCATGACGCTATCAGGACCGTCAAAGAAATCGCTCACTACCGGGGCCGCCTGTTCGAGCCCCGTGACCAGCTTGCCGTAGTCTCGCTCCGTTTGAGCGGCTTGGGTCTGGGGCAGCAGCCCTTGCAGGCTGTCGAAAAAGGCCCGCTCTGAATCTTGTTGGAACTGGGCTGGGTCCACGCAACCGCTGGGGTCGAGGGTGACCGTATCAAGGTTGCCTTTGGTGGCGAGACGAGAGGCCCGGTTGACGGTGGCGTAAATGGCATCCAAGCGGCCATCGTTGCGGATGGCCTGGAGGAACTGGGCGCGATCGCGGCCATCCAGCAGATTCTCCAGAATCCGTTCCCCATAGCTGGCGTCATCCCCCCCGACCACCGCATTCACCAGGTCGTAGTCGATCTGCAACTCGTCCTGCAAGAGGGTCTGCATCCGCTGCAAAAAGAAGGATTGGAGCTGCGATCGCAGTTCGCCACCGGCTTCCAAAGACACATCAGGGTTGGCCTCAAAGTCGGCCACCACCTGATCCAAGAGCTGGGCCAAGTTCAGCGGCAGATTGGCCTGCCAAATAATGTTAACGATCGCATTCGCCGCCCGCCGCAGGGCAAAGGGGTCGGAGGAGCCGGTGGGCAACATCCCCAGGCTAAAGATCGCCACTAGCGTATCGAGGCGGTCCGCCAAGCCCGCCACCTGACCGGTGAGGGTTTGGGGCAGCACATCCCCCGCCCCGCGCGGTAAATAATGCTCGGCAATGGCCACCGCCACCGCCTCCGGCTCACCGCTGTGGCGGGCGTAGGTTTCACCCATCTGCCCCTGTAGCTCAGGGAACTCCCCCACCATCTGGGTCACCAAGTCGGCTTTGCACAGATACACCGCCCGCTGAATTAGCTCCGACTGCTCAGAACTGACCTGGAGTTGATGGCAAATATGGGTGGCGATCGCCCCCGCCCGCTGCACCTTCGCCGCCACCGAGCCCAGTCGCTCCTCAAAGGTGACGGTTTCCAGCTTGGGGACAAAATCGGCTAGGGGCTGAGCGCGATCGGCATCAAAGAAAAACTTGCCGTCCGACAGCCGCGCCCGAATCACCCGACCATTGCCCTCGGCAATCAGCGCCGCCTTGGCCGGGTCGCCATTAGAAATGGTGACGAAGTAGGGCAATAGCGCCGATTCGTCCGGCCCTTTGCAAATGGGGAAGTAGCGCTGATGGCTTTCCATCTCCATCACCGCCACCGCCGGGGGCAACTCTAGGAACTCGGCGTCGAACTCCCCCACCACGGCGGTAGGCCATTCCACTAAGTTGGTGACTTCCGCCAGCAGGTCGGGACTGACTTGGGCATGGCCCTTGACCGTGGCGGCTGCGGCTTGGACCTGGGCGGCAATGGTTTGCTGCCGCTGGGCCGGGTCTACATCCACAAAGCCCCGCTTGAGAATGGCTTGGTAGTTTTCGGCCTGATCGATGGTGAGGATCTCGGGATGCAGCACCCGGTGACCGTAGGACTGGCGATCGCTACTGCATTTCGAGGAGCCGTTTTCGATGGTCAGGGGAATCACGTCCCCATCCAAGAGGGTGACCAGCCAGCGGATCGGGCGGGGAAAGCGCAGGTCACCATCCCCCCAACGCATGAATCGCTTGCCTTCTAGCCCAAAGATCCAGTTGGGGATCTGCTCAGTCAAGATCTCCACAGCGGACTGACCGGGGATCCTGTGGTTCACAAACACAAACGCACCCTTATCGGTCTCCCGCACCTCTAGGGCGTCTACCTCAACCCCTTTGGAGCGGGCAAACCCGATCGCGGCTTTGGTGGGCTGCCCGTCTTTAAAGGCGGCTTGGGCGGGGGGACCTTTGGCGTCTTCTGCGCGATCGGGTTGCTTTAGGGGCAGTCCTTTAATAACCAGGGCAAGGCGGCGGGGGGTGCCGTAGTATTCGATGGACTCGGGGGTGAGGAGGGCTTCATCGAGATCGGTGGGGATGCGATCGCGCCATTGAGCCAATGCGTTTTCTACGAAACTCGCGGGCAACTCTTCGGTGCCCACTTCCAACAAAAATGTCGCCATTGCCGATTGATAAGGGGTTTGTGCCCTGCGTTGGAGGGTTGTTCATCAGCCTACCAAGGGAGCGGCCTCAAAGGGATCCCAGTTGCTGTAATTTAAGCCCCATCAGTTTATCGTGAGGGTCAGGTTCTACGGTGCGATGGCTTGACTGTGACCCTGGGATGATCCGGGATCGCGATCGGTAGGTCAGAATCAAGACAAGGGGGCTGAAGCTTTGCCCTCAATTGACCCAGGCTGAATGGCTGCGGAACTTGCCCTATGTCCAGATTGTTGGTCACTCAGTATCAAGCCGAAGTCGCCAATCTGATTCGCTACGGCGGTTCCCATAAGGAAACCAGCATTCGCCGCGCCTTTGAGAACTTACTGAACCAGTATTGCAAGCCCCGCAACTACATGTTGATTGCGGAGCTGGATTTTAAAACGAAGTTCAACACAACGGTGCGCCCCGATGGCACGGTGAAGGATGCCATTCGGTTGGAGCATGGCTGGTGGGAAGCTAAAGATACAGATGATGTGCTCGATGAGGAAATCGAGAAGAAGTTCGAGAAGGGTTACCCGGACGAGAATATTTTGTTTGAGGACTCCCAAACGGCGGTGCTGATTCAGCATGGGCGGGAGCAGGCGCGGGTGTCGATGGGCGCAGCCGATGATCTGGATGGGCTAATCGCCACCTTTGTCGATTACGAACGCCCGGAGGTGCGGGACTTTCGCACGGCGATCAAAGCCTTTCGGGATGATATTCCTGCCATTCTGGCGGCGCTGCGGGCGGAGATCAAGCAGGCGGAGCGGGAGAATCAACAGTTTCGGGACAGGCGCAACACTTTTCTCGAAGTCTGCCGTCGGTCTATTAACCCAGAAATCGAAATTTTCGACATCCATGAGATGTTGATTCAGCACATTCTCACGGAGGATATTTTTACCAATATCTTCCATGAGTCACAGTTTCATCGCGAAAACAATATCGCGCGGGAAATCGCGGCGATCATCGCTACGTTTTTCACGGGGGCAACCCGTCGCAATGCGCTCAAAAGCATTGAGCATTACTATGCGGTGATTCGTCGCAAGTCAGAGAATATCGCTAACCATCACGAAAAGCAGAAGTTTCTGAAGGCGATCTACGAGAATTTTTACAAGGCGTACAACCCCAAGGCGGCGGATCGGTTGGGCATT
>JAAUQE010000228.1 GCA_012032425.1 Leptolyngbya sp. RL_3_1
ATATTTCGGACGCAATTGGGGTACCAATTCCTCCGCCATCATGGTGATTAGCCAGTGATGTACCCCAGCCCACAATTCGGGATGCTCTAGATAGGGGTCCATGCCAGGAAAGGGAGAAGGCATCGCGGTGGCGGTCTAAAAACGGGTTCTATTGTGTCAAAAGAGAAGCGGTCCCCGCATTGTCAATGCTCACAACCGATCTTTGAAGTCTGCCAACACCTGCATCAAAGCTCGCTCACAGGTGATCGGAATCAGATCTCTGAGGGGAACCGTATTGCGCCCGCCCCCCAAGGGCACAGCCATCCCTCGCAACACCGCTGTAATCTCCGCTTCTGACAGGCGATCGCCCTCCACCAGGGGATAAAGTTGCGCTGCCAGTTGGGTATGGAGCTTGGCGTCATTCAGATACAGGTGCCACTTGGCCACATCAATATAAACGGCTTCACCGATGTCTGCCGCTAGCGCTTCTAAGGCTTCTGGTGGGATAGACGACATTAGTTCCCCTCCTGGGATGGGGTTTCGGGCTCTGGCTCATAGGTGCCGGAGTAGTCAGCGATCGCAAAGATATACACCCCATGGGCCACCAAAGGCACTAGCCATACTCCCGTGACGGTTGCAACCCAAGGGACAGCGGTGGGGTTGATTTGGTGGGTGAACCAGAGGCTGGAATTAACGGCCCCAAACAGCGCCACATGCACGGCAAAATTAATCCGATCGCCCACACGGCGAAAGGCAGGGTCACGGCGATCGGGCTTACGGGGCCAACGGGGCGGCATAACAGGCTATCCAGCTAGGGTGTCTTGATTGATTTTCTTAATTGTAAAGGGCCGTTGCGCCCGCTGGCGGGCTCTTGCCCCTCAACCCAATTCAACCTTCAAAATCCATCTCCCTATCCCCTCATCCCCCATCTTCCTAGGACTCGATGGCGGCATTCCCATGACCCTTCTAGTTTCTAGCTCCCTTGCCCCTTCAGCACCCCTACTCTCAGCAATAGTCCTA
Organism: Leptolyngbya sp. RL_3_1; assembly: GCA_012032425.1. Taxonomy (GTDB): domain Bacteria; phylum Cyanobacteriota; class Cyanobacteriia; order Phormidesmidales; family Phormidesmidaceae; genus PCC-6406. The sequence goes on from JAAUQE010000228.1 coordinate 1,000, forward strand.
TCACTTGAGCTACCCCTGACTAGCCCCCATCTCCCCCACAGATTGCGCTCCATAGTCCCCCGACTTCCCCCCCGTCTTTCTCAAAAGCCGGATCGGACCAATGGTCATGGATTTTTCGAGAGCCTTGGCCATGTCATAGAGGGTCAGGGCCGCCACGGACACGGCGGTGAGGGCCTCCATTTCGACACCGGTTTCCGCTTTGGTGCGGACGGTGGCCTGGATCTGGTAACCGGGCAGGGTGAGGTCGGGCTGAATCTCGACGGTGATTTTTTGCAAGGGTAAAGGGTGGCAGAGGGGAATTAGGTTGGCGGTTTGCTTGGCCGCCATAATCCCGGCCAGACGGGCGGTGCCCAGCACATCCCCCTTGGGGGCATTCCCCGCCTGAATTGATGCCAGGGTGGCGGTTTGCATGGTGATGCTACCGATGGCGATCGCCTCCCGCACGGTTGCGGCTTTGGCAGAGACATCCACCATTTGGGCTGCCCCCTGGGCATTGAGATGGGTTAAGGGCTGAGCGTTAGGCATGATTACACCATAAAGGACAAGATCGGCTGTGGAGACGTGCTAGTATAAATAGCCGATAAGGGCGTGTAGCTCAGTGGACTAGAGCACGTGGCTACGGACCACGGTGTCGGGGGTTCGAATCCCTCCTCGCCCGTTTGACATTAAACCCTGACCGCATCCAAGCCCGTAGTTTGCCCTACGGTAAAAACTCCAGTTTTCAAGTTGGATGTGGTTTAAAACCCGGTTCTTGCTGCGGCAGGAACCGGGTTTTTGTTTGGCAACACCGAAAAACCATCGGCTATCAACGGCGTAAATTATTGGACTATTCTGGCTTCTAGCCCCCTGACCCCTTATGCTCCCCAGCCCCTTTTGCCCCCCAACCATCTGCAATCGGGTTGGAACTGATGCCGCCATGCCCTAGGCGGGTTCCTGTTCTACGGCGTACAAGTCCCGACCATGGCTGAGGGCAAATTGTACCGATGTGATCAGGCTCTTGCTGGAGGTGGTGATGAAAATAATCAAGGCGAGGCCGGTCATCACCCCCGCCAAGCCAAAGCTATCGCGGTAGCTAAACCCATCGGCAAAGGTGCCAAACACCGGTCCAGCCATGGCAATCCCGAGGTCAAACCCCACCATCACCAGCCCAAACACCTTGCCCCGCTCGTTGGCGCGGGCGCGATCGCCCATCAGCGCCGCCATCATCGGAATCAGGGTGCCCCCAGCGCAGCCCTGCAAAAAGCCCGCCAAGAGAAACATCGCGGCGGTGTGGGCCTGCCAAAACATCCCCATGGCGAGGGTATAAAGCCCCAGCCCCAGACTAATAAATCGACCCCGCCCATGGGTATCGGAGGCTCGACCCACGAGAAGGCGAATCCCAAAGCTGGCGATCGCTGAAGCGGTATAGATCAGCCCCACGTTGAGATCAACCCCCGTCTCTCGCACAAACAACGGCGCAAAGGTGCTGAGGGTGCCAAAGGCCAGCCCCACCAGCAGACAAATCACGCCGGAATCCGGACTCTGGGGGTGAGGAGTAAGCGCCAAAAGATCGGCTTGGCAGCATTGGGTGATCGCTCGGCGGCGGGTCGGTAGGGTTCCTCCACTTGGCTGACGCAGACCAGCCCCAGCAACCCCAACACCCCCATCACCAAGAAGGCCACGACAAAATTGGTGGCCGATAGCAAATAGCCCCCCAAGGCGGGGCCGATCGCCATGCCAATCGGGTTGACCAAGCTCATATAGCCAATCAGCTCACCCCGCTGGCCAGGGGGGGAAATATCGATCACCAGAGCGCTGTAGGCCACCACAAAGGCGGCAATACTGAGACCGTGGAAGGCCCGAAAAACCATCAGCAAAATCAGCACCCCATTCCAGGTGATGGGGCGATCGCCCCAAGTCCATTGCCAAGTCAGGGGAGGCAATGCCGTTGCCAAAAGATAGAGGAAGGGGGCGATCGCGATCGCCGCCATGCCAATCATCAGCACCAGTTTGCGGCCCCGCTCATCCGCCAGCCGCGACAGCCGGGGCCGAGCCACCAGTAACCCAATCGCAAAGGAGGCCATCACCACCCCAATCTGCTGGCCGGTGGCCCCCAGGGTTTCGATAAACAGGGGTAAGGTGGGCAGCAGTCCCGCTAGTCCGGCCCAAAAACAGAGCCCCGCACTGGCTAAGATCCAAAGATTGCGGCGGAGTTCAGGGCTGAAGCTGGCAAACACTTTCACAGAGGCGTCCTTCTTGGGGTTTGATTAGGGTATTTCAATGTTAATAAATGTTGCGACATCCATGGGGTTCTAGCCCAGCCATGCTCCCCTCCCTCTGAATCTAGTGGTCTGTCAGCTTTCAATTTGTAGGTTGGGTGGCGCGATAGCAAAAACCAACACAGCCCATGATTGTTGGGTTCCACTGCGTTTCACCCAACCTACGAAACCCTGATGTTCAGGATTGACAGACCACTAGAGCGCTCAGCAACATTTGACGTCACCGGTCAGTATCGCTACTGCCTCGGTCGCCGCTGGGATTCGCGCCAGCCCTGCCTCACCTGGGTGATGCTCAATCCCAGTCAGGCCGATCATCGCCAGGAGGACCCGACCCTGCGGCGCTGTCTGGGGCTGACCCAAGCCTGGGGCTACGGTGCCCTCACGGTGGTGAATTTGTTTGCCTATTGCAGCAGCCAGCCCCGAGACCTCAAGCGGGTAGCCGATCCCATTGGCCCTGAGAACGATCGCTATCTCTTGGCCGCCTGTGCCGATGTCCCTACCATTGTCTTGGCCTGGGGCAATGGTGGCAATCTCCATGGACGCGATCGCGCCGTGCTGGCCCTGTTGGCCCGTGATCGCGATCGCTGCCATTGCCTGGGGCGCAACCAAACCGGCCAGCCCCGCCACCCCCTCTATGTAAAACGGCAGGCGCAGTTGTGCCCTTGGCCAGGTGAGACAATGGCCTAGAAACAACATTTTTGTTCAACGGCAGCGTTAGACTGCGTGACCGGGAGCCGCTTGTGAGGAAAACGCACGATGACCAATGAAACCCCGCCCCCCGCCCCCGATCAGCTCCCGGCCAAACCGCCGGTGAGTGAGACCTTGGGCGAACTGTCCTTCGGGCGCATGGCCAAGGCGTTTTTAGGGTCTGGCGTGGCCAGCGCCATGGCCATGGTGATGTACCGCATCTTGAGTTCGATCGCCCTTACTTTTGCCAACAAACCGGTCACCTCTGACAACGTCACGGTGATTAACCTGTCGGCTGCGGTCCGCACCCTGGTGATGGGCGTCTTCGCCTTAGGGACGGGGGTGTTTGGGATTGCGGCCATGGGGTTGATGCTCTTGGCCCTACAAATGCTGTTTTATCGCCTGACGGGGAGGGGGCAGAGGGTGTCGGTAGGGGAGTAGGTGGGTGTGAGGGTAGATGGGTCGGTGGGTGTGGGGATAAATGGAGCGGATTGGCGATCGCAAAGATTGCTGAACGATCGCCCCATCCGAGAACTCGATATGCTGAAAATATCCTAGAAGCAGCATTCCGGTTTGCCACTACCGACAATTCGCCATGGCTTTTGATATCTACCTGCTGAGCAAGCTCGATTATGATGACGCCGAGCCGCTGATCGAGGGCTACATCGATGATGCCATTCAAGCCTTTGTGAATTCCAAGGCTGGGCAGGCCCACATCAAGCGCCATGGCGAAGGCGATTACTGGATCGGCACCTTCATCGAACTGGCCTATCGCTATGAAGGGTTTACGTTGCCCCACATGACCAAGGGCCATGCCCAGGCGGTGATGGAAGATCTCTTGCCCCGGAAAATCACCCTGTTCGATTCCAGTGAGGCGGACGACGCCATTGATGGACTGGTGGCCTTCTGGACCTTTATCGATGAAGTCTATGGGTTTCGCAGCGCGAAGGCGATCGCCAAATACCTGCGCTCCATTGAGCATCAATTCCCCCAATGGATGATGGACCCCAGTCGGGGTGGCATGGCCAAAAATTTCATGATGCAGGGCATAGCCGCAGGGTATGACATGACCACCCCAGCAGGTCTGCAAGCCTTTCAAGCGGAATATAACCAGCAACTCCAGGGGCCATCACCGCTGATTCTGCCCTCTGGGAGCATCCCGATGACCCAGGCCCCAGAGGATATGCAACAAGCGTTTGAGCAGTTGGGCATTGAGCTGCCTGCCGAAGGAGAACCCGTCAATCTGATGGCACTGCTGGGCCAATTTATGGGTGCGGTTGAACAGCTTGATCCCGAAGGCGCTGAGCAACTCTTTGAGACCTTAGCGCCAGAGCCAATCCTGCCCACCTTCGAGGATAGCCTCACCAGTTTGCGAACCAGCTTTTTAGAAGAAAGCCTCGGTCAGGCCCTGGCCCTATCAACCGCAGACGAGGCCCTATTGCAAGCTCAGACCATTACGGAGACCGCACCGGGCACGATTCTGCAAGATTTTCAGACGTTTTTGGCGTTCATTGGTCCTGAGGGGGTGCCGGTCAGCAGTAAGTTGCAGCACCTGCCGTTCAAGGTATTGCCAGCGCTGAATGCCCAACTCTGCAATCCCATCGAGATTGATCTGAAGCGGCCCCAGCAAAAGTCTTACCCCAATATCCACGGTCTCTATCTGTTAATACGGGCAATGGGCCTCGGCACGATTGTCACTCAGGGTAAGCAATCATGGCTAAGGCTCAACCCTGAAATCCATGCCGCTTGGCAGCAGCTCAATCCCACGGAGCAATACTTCTCGCTACTGGAAGTCTGGTTTATTCGCAGTCACCCTGAAATCCTGGGGGAGGAGCGATCGGGGCCGTTGGCCATGGGCGATCGCTGTCTTGAAAGCTGGCCCTATTTCACCCAAAAATCAGCCCGCTCCTTTGCCAAATACGCCGACCAAGATCATCTGGGTTATGCCCCTGGATTACACAATGTCGCTTTGATGGCGATGTTTGGCTGGCTGGCCCTGACTCCGGGCAAACCCGATAAAGGCAAAGGCTGGCGGATCAAAAAAGTGGCAGCCCTGCCCTGGGGACAAGCCCTGATGGCGCTGGTCCATGAGGCTTATCGATCGGTCCGATACCACTGGTCCGCTACGGACAACCCCAGCCTACCCTTGGGGAATTTGCAACCTGCCCTACAGCCCTACTTCCCCGAATGGCAACAGAATCTGCTGGTGCCACACCAGCCCTTTCGGGCGGGACGACATATTTTC
>JAAUQE010000229.1 GCA_012032425.1 Leptolyngbya sp. RL_3_1
TTGATGGAAAAATACAAAACAATGGAATTCCTCTAAACAAATTTCTTGGAGGAGAACCAATTTATGGAATCAAAACAGGTCTCAACACTGCGTTTCTGATTTCCAACGAAGTGAAAGAGCAGATGGCAAAAGAATCACCATTCGCCAAGGATGTCATTCATCCTTACTTGAGAGGACAAGATATCAAAAGATGGCATCCAGAATGGGAGGGATTATGGATTATTCTTCTAAGATCAAGTGCTGACCATCCTTGGCCTTGGGCTGACTTCGAGGGCGATTCGGAAGATATTTTCCAGAAACATACCCCTCTATTTACAAGCACCTAAAGCCATTGGAAGGAAAATTGAGGGCGAGATCTGATCAAGGTAAATTTTGGTGGGAATTACGCTCTTGCGCTTATTACAACGTTTTCTTTAAACCAAAATTTGTCATACAAAGGATTGCGTTTCATTCCAGAATTGCATTTGACGAAAATAATTTATTCATTAATGATGCAGCCATCATGCTGCCAACCCAAGACACCTGGACACTTTCATGTTTAAATTCACCGACTCTGTGGTATTTGATTTTTCGGAGTCTCCCACATAAGAAAGATGAAGCTTTAGCGATGGATATTGCCAAAGTCAAAAACTTTCCGATCGCTCCACCCACTGACGAAATCCGCGCCGAAGTCGAACCCGCCGTCCAACGCCTGATCGAATTCACCCAAGCCAACCAAGCCGCCACCCGCGACATACTCGACTGGCTCCGAGTCGAACACGGCATCGAGAAACCGGGCAACAAACTCAGCGACTTCGCCAGCCTGCCCCTTGACGACTTCCTGCAAGAAGTCAAAAAACGCCGCCCCAAAGCCGCAGGCAGCCTCGGCCCCAAACCCCTCAAAGAACTCAAGGAAGCCTATAACGACTACGCCCCAACCATCCAAACCCGCCGCGCCGAAGGACTCACCCTAGAGCACCGCATCTCTGACCTCGTCAACCAAGCCTACGGCCTCACCCCCGAAGAAATCGATCTGATGTGGAAGACCGCCCCACCGAGAATGCCCTTTGCGCGGCATTGAGGGAGAAACAATGGCTATCCGATTTCAAGTTGACACCGCTTAGCTTCAGCGTCATAACCACCGATGCCTACTGGCAACAACTGATCGTTAAACATCCAGGCATTGCCACCCTCGAAAATCTCGTGCAGCACGCTTTGAAAAGCCCCGACGAAGTTTGTCAAAGTAGCCAGGATGAAGGAGTCTTGCTTGCTGTTCTATTGCCTGTGTAAAACTGAGCGCTGGGTCGTCGCCGTTGCCCGACGCTGAACAAGCCCATTCAGTTAAGTCCACAAAGGTTGAGTCCACGAAGGTGGACTTGGTTCATGGAGGTTTTAACCGCCCATCTCTAAAATTGTGAGGTGATTTGCAATCGCCCGAGCGATTGCAAATCGCGGCTGCCAGAGCAAAGTCCACCTGCGTGGACTAGGAGACATGGCAGAGTGAGACGAAATTTCACCCAGCTCTATGTGCACTTGGTGTGGGCCACATGGGATCGGTTGCCGCTGATCACCCCAGAGATTCAGGAGCCCATCTACAACGTGATCGCCTACGAATGTGAGCAAATGGGATGTCGCCTGGTTGCGATCGGCGGCATCGAAGATCACGTTCATGTGTTGGCTGGCTTTCCACCCAACTTGGCTATTTCCGACCTGGTAAAGCAGATTAAAGGTAGCTCATCTCACTGCACTAACCATCAGATCAAGCCCGATGCTTTCTTCAAATGGCAAGGAAGCTATGGGGCTTTCACCGTCAATCTGCAAGAGCTGGAGGGCGTAGCGGCGTACATCAAAAATCAAGCCAAACATCATCGGCAAAATACTCAGAGGCCTAACTGGGAGCTTGCGTCACCATCGGTTGCCTCACCCAATAAATGACAGCCGCAGACAGGTTTCGTTCTTTGAACGGCGGTTTTAACCGCCAAGCTGGTTATCCCTTACTTATGTTGTTTAGCTGGGGCTCTAACCCCCCATCCGTTGTTTAGCCATCGCCGGAGCAGACTGAGACTCCCGGTGAAGCAAGGTGTAAAAACAAGGAATCACGAATAGGGTCAGCCCCGTTGCTAGGGATAACCCCGAAAACACCACGATGCCCATGGGCTGTAAAAACTCCGACCCTTCCCCCAGACCCAGCGCCAGGGGAAATAGCCCCAGCACCGTAGTGATGGTGGTCATCAGGATCGGACGTAGCCGCTGGGGGGCAGCCTGCACCATGGCCTGGGTCGGGGAGCAGCCGGTGCGATCGCGGATTTGATTCGCCAGCTCCACCAAAATAATCGCGTTGTTGACCACAATCCCCACCAGCAGCACCGCCCCCACCACCACCGTCGCCCCAATCGGCGTCTGGGTGATAAATAAGCCCCAGATCCCCCCCGTCAGGGCCAAGGGTATCGTCAGCAAGATCACCAGTGGATCGATCAGGGTGTTGTACTGCACCGCCATCACCGCAAACACCAGAAAAATGGCCAGCCCGCCTAGGGTTTTCAAGGACTGCTGAATTTGCTGGTTACTAGCAGCGGCGTAGCTGGGCAAACGGAGGACCCCAGGGGGCAGCTCCACGTCCGCCAAAATCTGCTCCACTTCGGCAAGGGCGGTGCTGAGGGTGGCGTCCTCGTTGAGGCTGCCTTCAATGATGAAGACCTGCCGCTGGTCAATGCGCTGGAGATTGCCGGGGGCCTGCCCCGTTTCAATGCGGGCCACATCCCCCAGGCGAACTGCCGAGCCGCCCTCCACAAAAATCGGTAGGGCTTTGAGGGCTTCGGGGTTGGGGATGGCGGAGTCGGGGAGTTGCACCCGCACGTCGATCAGCGATCGCCCCGCTGTAGTTCGGTGGCAACGCTGCCATTCAGCAGGGTTTGCACCGTGTCGCCGAGGGTCTCAGCCGAGATCCCCAGGGCGGCGGCCCGTTCCCAGTCGGGACGAATCTGAATTTCGGGCTGGACAGGATCGCCATCGGGGAGATAGCGGGCTTGGCTGGCCTGTTCGTTCAGTTGGCCCAAGACTTGCAGCCCCGCTTGGTTGAGGAGGGCCGGGTCATTGCCCTGGAGAATCACATCCACATCCCCTCGGACGGGGGAGTTGCTTAAAATCAGGCCCCGCACCGAGTCGGGGGAGGCCCGCAGGCGGGTTTCCACTAAATTGAGCTGCCCCAGGAGACCATTGAGGCGATCGGCCATGGCCTCAACATTGCTACCGGGTTTAAGGGTGATGGTGCTGCTGCCCCGTAGGAGGTTTTCGCTGGTGCCGCTGCCAAATAGAAAGCCCCCGGCGGTACTGAAGGCATACTCGGTTTCGGGTTGGGCCAGGATTTGGGCATCCACGGCGGCCATCACCCGACGGTTTTCGGCCAGGGTGGTGCCGGGGGGCAAAGAGACCCGAACTTGGGCCTGACCGGTGCTGATACTGGGCAAAATCTCTTGGGGAATATGGTCCACGATGACGAGACTGCTGCCCCCGAGCACAACGAGGGAAATGAGCAATACCCTGATTTTGCGGTTCAACACCCACATCAGGGCTTGGCGATACTGCCGGGTCAGCCCTTGGAGGCGCTGGTTAAAGGCGCGAATCAGCAGCCAATTTTTGAGGCCACTGGTGCGCTTGAGGGGCAGCAGTTTTGCTGCGAGGGCAGGCACCACCGTCAGAGCCACCACCAGGGAAGCGGCCACAGCAAAGCTGATGGTGAGCACCAACTCGCTGAACAGCAGCGATAAAAAGCCGCCGATCAGCAAAAACGGCAGCACCGCCACCAGGTTGGTGAGGGTCGAGGCCAGCACCGCTGATTCCAGTTCCTGGCTGCTGCGCTCGATTTGGCGGTTGAGGGAAAAATCCACCGGTAGGGGCGCAAGGGTTTGCGCCCCGCTCCGCTTGCGCCCCTACCGGTAACGGTTGGATTGGTTGGGTTGGGTTGTAGGTGAGGGTGTCGATACCCTGGGTGATGTTCTCTAGCATGACAATGGCGTTGTCTACCACGATGCCGACCCCGAGGGCCAAACCTCCCAGACTGAAGACATTCAGCGATAGCCCAAACAGCCCAGCAGCAGCACGGCCCCCAGGGTCGCTAAGGGGATCGCCACGACGATGATCACGGTTTGGCGGAGGGAACCGAGGAAGAGTAAAACCGCGATCGCCGCCAAGCTGGCCCCGGTCAGCCCCGCTAGGGTGACGTTGCGGAGGGCATTTTGAATAAACACCGCCTCATTCAGGGTGACGTTGGTCTCTAGATCGGCCGGGAAAATACCGCCCTGCTCCAGCTCGGCTAGCCGTTGTTTCACGTCATTGACCACAGTGACCGTATTGGCATCGGGCTGCTTTTGGACGCTCACCTTCACGGCGGGCTGACCGTTCAGAGACACAAAGATGCGCTGATCGGAGCCCCCATCCACCACTTCGGCAAAGTCCCGCAGATACACTGACTGGGGTGGATTGGTCCCCGGCACCTCGAACAACACCGATCGAATTTCATCAGCCGTCTGGAAGCGTCCCGCCACCCGCGTCAACGGTTCCGCCTGCTCCCCTTGGAGTCGCCCGCCGGAGGTGTCTTGATTGCGATCGCCCAATCCATCCACCACGTCCGTCAGCCCGAGGCCCAGTCTTTGCAAGCGCTGGGGATCAATATTCACCCGCACCTCTGGATCCACCCCGCCAGAGACATCCACACTGGCCACCCCCGGCAACGTCCCCAGGGACCGGGCCAGTTCCTCATCGGCAAACACCCGCAGTTGGTCCCCCGGCAGGCTGGCAGAAGTCAGGGCTAGCTCATAAATCGGCAGTTGGGAGGGATCAAACTTAAACAGTCGGGGCTGACTAATGGTGTTGGGCAGACTGTCGCGGGCGCGGTTGAGGGTGGCGGTGGCGTCATTCAAAGCCTGGTCAATGTCGCCGCCGGGCCGGAAGTAGAGGTCAATGCTGATGCGCCCCTCGCGGGTGTCGGACACCACCTGGGTGACCCCATCGGTGGCGGATAGGGCCTGCTCTAGGGGCCGGGTAATTTCCTCGACGGCCACTTCGGGGGAAACCCCAGGGGCATCGGCCCGCACCCCAATCCGGGGATAGGTAACGGCGGGCAGCAAATCCACCGGCAATTGCCCGATCACAAAGCCCCCCAGCACCATAATCGCCAGGGTGATCATCAAGGTGCCGATGGAACGGCGAATGGCCAGAGTGCTGAGGCTAATTTTTCGAGGCTGGGGTGAAGATGCCTGCGATGCTTTGACGGGCAGAGATGTTTTCACTGGCTGGGCTCCGATAGGAGGCTCAGTCGCACCGGTTGGCCGTCTTCGAGGGGGCGATCGCTGCGCACCACCAGGAATTCACCGGGGCTGAGACCAGCAAGGATTTCCACCTGGCCATTACCGCGATCGCCCAGTTCCACCGGTCGCGCCTGCACGGTCGATTCCTCGCCGGTCTCCTGCACCACATACACCAGGGGCGCGGCCCCTGGCGCGCCGGTCTCTAATGCCGATTCAGGCACCACCACCAGGGCCGTCCCCGGAGCCAAAAACTGCACCCGTGCCAGCAGGCCACTGCCCAACCGGCCTGCGGGGTTAGACAGGGTGACCTCCACAGGGATAAGACGAGTCGTGGGGTCGGCCTCGGGGCTAATGCGGGTGACGCGCCCCGACAAAACTTCATTAGGAAAGGCATCTAGCCGCACCTGCACCGGTTGTCCCCGCGTGATTTGGGCCAGATCCAGTTCAGACACCGCCAGCTCCACATGGAGCGTCGTCAAGTCCCCCAGGGTCAGTAGCACCGCCCCGGTTTGCACATAGTCCCCCGCCTCCACCAGACGGCTCAGCACCCGGCCATTCAGGGGCGATCGCGCCGTCGCAAAGGCCAGCCGCGCTTGGGTTTGATCGACGGTGGCTCCCTGGGCGGCGACCCGACCTTGGGCCGCATTCACCGCCTGTTGCCGTGTGGTCACCTGTTCTTGGGCAGACAAGAGCGCCTGTTGGGCGATATCCAAAGTGAGCTGAGCCTGCTCCGCCGCCTGATCCGACGCTGCCCCCGCTGCGGCGAGTTGTTGGAAGCGATCGGCGTCAATGCGGGCCTGCTGCACCTGCAATCGGGCCTGCTCCACCGCCGTGCGGGCATCACTCACCGCCGCTTGGGCCTGG